>JBGTAJ010000017.1:0-44503 GCA_041749915.1 Flavobacteriales bacterium | reverse complement strand
GCTGCAGGTGCCGTTGCGGCAGCGGGCAGTGCGGCGGGTTGGGCCACAGGCAGCGGTTGCGCGATCACCTGCACCGGGGCATCCTTCCTGCCGGCCGGGGTCTTGATGGTGATCTTGAAGTCCTTCTGCTCGATCTCCACTTCGCTCACGCCGCTCTTGGACACGAACTTGATCAGGTCTTGGATCTGCGCTAGGGTCATCGGTGGGCTCTTGATATGGGGCCGTCCGGTGGTCCCGAACGGACGGCCAAGATAGTCAGGTGGACGATCATTGCACCGGTTCGCCTTTACGGCCCCAAGAAGCGCACCGCGCCATGCCGTCCTAAACGGATGATGTAGGCGCCGGGACCCAAGGGTGGCAGCTGGAACTGCATGCGGTCTCCCAAGCTATACCCAAGCCGCCGGTGTACCGAACGGCCCTCTGCATCGAAGACCTCGGCCATGCACGCGGTGCCAGGTGGAAGGCCTAGTATGTTCAACATCCCTTCGGCGTCGCGGTAGGCCCGGAGGCCTTGTGGTGCGGAGGAGACCAGCGAAGGAACACCCACGGCCACTGAACAGGTGTCGGAATAGATGCTGCCGGTGAACTTCACGGCGCAGTTCACCGGTTCACCATTCAGGTTCACATGGCAACTGGCGAAGAGTGTGTCGTGGAAGAATTCGATGGTGTTGATCTCGGGCTCGGGACCAAGTGGCAACCCGCACCATCGTTCGCCATCCCAAAAGGCAATGCCAGGGCAGGGCACGTTGCCAGCATAGCTGAAGGTGCCGCAGGCCCAAAGCTTGCCATCGTATACCTCCATTTCACTGGCACCCACCGAATTTCCGTACGTGTTGCTCTGATCCTGAAAACCGGTGCCAACAGGATGGAATTGTTGACCATCCCAGCGCATGATGCCATGTCCGGCGTTCCCAGCATTCAACGGAATGCCACCGCTCACATATAGCTCATCGTTGTAAACGGCCAAGCTGCGACCATTACCAAAGCCACCCAGGATACCAGGGCCCAGTGCTAGCCAAACACCATCGGGGGAGAGGTAAGCGACATCCTTAGGATCCGGTGCTCCGTAGCGAATGGTGCCAGTGGCATACAATACTCCATGCCAAGAAACTAGGTCTTGGATGTATGGTGGACCGATAACGTCAAAAGTCCCCACTGGCACCCACTGCCCACCCGTGCGTTTGGTGATACCGTTGCACAGTTGTCCATCCGCATAGGTGAACGCACCGATGGCATAGAGGTCACCATCGATGGTCTTCAAGCGGTAGATGGAACCATCGAAGGTCCCACATTCACACCAGTTTCCGTTGACTAGACACTGAAGGGATGCTATTGCTAGCCCATTTCCACTTGGAAAGGAGCCCGCAACATATAGCGTGTCATTGTGAAAAAGCGCAGCCTTCGGCCTGTTCAGGAAGGAGCCGAGCGTTGACCATTGACCTTCCTGCTGGACGCTTACTGTTTGATCATTTACATTGAAATCCCCGTTCAATGAGCTTTCCCCGCAGAAGTAGATCCGGTCGTTGATGGTATCGCTGTAGATACCGCTCATTTCAAATGTTAGCGTTGGTATACCTGCGGCAACCCATTGAGCCTGTGAGACTAGTGCCCAGTGCAGGGCGATAAGCAGCAGATGACCCTTGAGAGCACCGGCGGCCAGCGTTGCGAAGATCAGGTGGCGTGTGCGGTTCGTTGACATCTGCCTGCTGCCATGAACGCCCGAAAGCACAGGTCAGCCTGCTGTGAAGATAAGTGCGCGCGCGGAGCGGTGAACGCGCTGGTCAACTCCCGTAGGCCCACTTGATCCATACCGCACCCCAAGTGAAGCCGCCGCCGAAGGCGGAAAGGATCAGGTTGTCGCCCTTCTTCAGGCGCGATTCCCACTCCCAGAGGCACAAGGGGATGGTGCCGCTGGTGGTGTTGCCGTACTTCTCGATGTTCACCATCACCTTGCTCTCATCCAGCCCCATGCGGCTGGCGGTGGCGTCGATGATGCGTTTGTTGGCCTGGTGCGGGACGAGCCAGGAGACGTCGTCCGCCGTGAGGCCGTTCTTCTCCATGATCTCCGCGCTCACATCGGCCATGTTGGTCACGGCGAACTTGAACACGGCCTTGCCTTCCTGGTACACGTAGTGGTCCTTGCGCTCCACGGTACGTTCGGTGGCCGGGCGCATGCTGCCGCCCGCCTTTTGGTGCAGGTACTGGCAGCCGCTGCCGTCGCTGCGCAGGATGGCATCCATCACTCCCACGCCCTCTTCGGTCGGCTCCAGCAGCACGGCACCGCAGCCGTCGCCGAAGATGATGCAGGTGGCGCGGTCCTCATAGTCGATGATGCTCGACATCTTGTCGCCACCGACCACGACCACCTTCTTGTGCCTGCCGCTCTCGATGAACTGGCTGCCGGTGGTGAGTGCGTAGAGGAAGCCGCTGCAGGCCGCGCCGAGGTCGAAACCCCAGGCGTTCTTCGCCCCGATGGCATCGCAGATGATGTTGGCGGTGGCCGGGAACACGCGGTCCGGGGTCACCGTGGCCACGATCATCAGGTCGATCTCCTCCGGACCGATGCCCCGCTTCTTCAGCAGGCCGTTCACCGCCTCGATGGCCATCACGCTCAGTCCCTGGTCCTTGCCCACGAGGATCCGACGCTCCTTGATCCCGGTCCGTTCGGTGATCCAGGCATCGTTGGTCTCCACCATCGTCTCCAGCACATGGTTGGAAAGCCGGAACTCGGGCACATACCCGTGCACGGCGGTGATGGCGGCGGTGGTCCTCATCTCTATAGCAGGGCTTCTCGGATGCGTTCGTTCAGCTTGCTGGCCACCACCTCGCGCGAGGCCATGACCATGCTCTTGATGGCGATGTCGTTGCTGATGCCGTGTCCGATGATCACGTTGCCGTTCACACCCAGCACCGGCAATCCACCATAGTTCTCGTAGTTGAAGCGGTGCAGGAAGGGGTCGTTCACCCCGTGCTCCTCCAGCAGGTCGTGGAAGCCCTCCACCACCTTCAACACCACGTTGCCGGTGAAGCCATCGCAGACCATCACATCGGCTTTTTCATTGAAGAGATCGCGGCCCTCCACGTTGCCTACGAAGCGGTACTGCGTCTGCTCCTTCATCAGCTCGTAGGTGGACTGCCGGAGCAGATCGCCATTCTTCTCCTCCTCGCCGATATTGAGCAGGGCCACCCGTGGCGAGGCGATGTGGTACACGTGTTCGGCCAGCAGGGAGCCCAGGAGCCCGAACTGGGCCAGCACATCGCTCTTGCAGTCGGCGTTGGCACCCACGTCAAGCAGGATCCCAACGCCTCCTTTTTCCTTGGGCACCAGTGTAGGGATGCAGGGCCGGATGACACCGGGGATGGGCTTGATGCTGAAGATGCAGCCAACCAGCATGGCGCCCGTGTTGCCGGTGCTCGCAAAGGCGTCCAGCTTCCCCTCCTTGAGGAGGTGGAGCCCGATGCTGATGCTGCTCTGCGGCTTGGCCTGGAGCGCCTTGGTGGGATTGTCGTGCATGGTGATATCGTCCTGGCTGGGCACGATATCAAAGGCGGAAGGGTCGGCACCTTCGGCGGCCAGGCCACGGTGAATGGCCTCGGCATTGCCGATCAGTACCAGACGGACATCGCCGGGCAGTTCACGGGCAGCCAGCACAGCACCACGGATGGGGACATCCGGACCGTGATCGCTACCCATGATGTCCAGTCCGATCCTCATGCGGGGAGGCGGTTGGCCACGGGTCCTGTTCGCTTACTCAGCTGCGTCGCCGGATACCACCAAGCGGCCGTTGTAGTACAGGTCCTCGCCCACTTTGTAGGCGCGGTGGCGCAGGTGGGTCTCACCCGTCACGGTGTCCACGGTGATCGTGGGCACGCCCGCCTTTTTGGTGCTGCGGCGCGTGGCGGTGCGGGTCTTGGAGAATCGGCGTTTCGGATTTGGCATGGTCGTAGGGCATTGCAGCTCAGGGCTGCTGGTTCTTCAATTGATCGAGTACACCCCAACGCGGGTCGGGGGTGGGTTCATGGTGCACACGCAGGCGCTCATAGGCCTTCACCACTTCGGGGTCGCATTCCCCCGGCGGGTGAACGTGCCGGATGGGCAGCGCCAAACGCAGGCATTCGTAGATGTAGTGGGTCAGGTTCACACTGTGCGCACCGGCCTCAAGGCTCACCAGTTCACCGTCGTCGAACTCCTCCTCGCCGGTCAGGCGGAACACCTGCATCTGCTTGCCTTCCAGGGCAAAGGCCAGGGGGGCGTTGCAGTGGTCGCAGAGCAGGTCCAGTGTGCCTTTGGCATTGATCTCCACCACCAGGAGGGTGGGGCTCTTGTCCATGCTCACGTCGACGTTCACATCGCCACCGTGCATGTCCTCATCACCGGAAGCCTCAAAGAAGGAAACATCAAGATGGAACTGGAACGCGTGCGTCCCGTCCTTCAGGCCGGTAAAGGCGATGGTATGTTCCTTCAGGGCATCCATGGGATGGGTAAGGTCCCGACGATCGGACCGCAAATGTAGGGGTTTGCCCCGATCGCCGAGCCGTTGGGTCAATGGCTTCGGAAGGTGACCTTGTGCGGGACTATCCCTCTTTCCTGTCCTTCTCCCTTTTCTGCGGTTGCAGCGGGTTGGCCGAGAGCGCGCGGTAGACCTCGCGGTTGCGGTGAATGTCCGCCGCGAGCCAGATGGCCGCCCGGAAGCTGCCCTCATCGGCAAGACCCTGCCCGGCGATGTCCATGCCCGTGCCGTGATCGGGACTGGTGCGCACCACCGGCAGACCGGCGGTGAAGTTCACCCCGTGCCCGAAGCTCAGGGCCTTGAAGGGCGCCAGACCCTGGTCGTGGTACATGGCCAGCACACCATCAAAGTGCTTGTAACCACCGCTGCCGAAGAAGCCATCGGCCGGATAGGGGCCCATCGCCAGGATGCCTTCGTCGTTGAGGCGGCGGACGGCCGGGGCGATGCGTTCCTTGTCCTCACTGCCCAAGGCACCGCCGTCACCGGCATGCGGGTTGAGGCCCAGGATGGCGATGCGTGGAGTGGCCACGCCCAGGTCACGCAGCAGGCTCTGGTGCAGCAGCCTGGCCTTGGTGATGATCAGTTCCGTGGTGATGGTGCCGGCCACGTCCTTCAAGGGAATGTGGCCGGTGACGGTGCCCACACGCAGTCCTTCGCCGATGAGCAGCATCAAAACGCCACCCTCCACGCCGGCCATGTGCTGCAGGTATTCGGTGTGGCCGGGATAGGCGAAACCGGCCTGCTGCATGGCGTGTTTGTCGATGGGTGCCGTGACGAGCACATCCACCTTGCCACTGGCCAGGTCCTGCACGGCGGCCTCCAGGCTCTTCACGGCATAGGCGGCCAGCGGCCCCGAAGGCTGTCCCAGTTCCAGTTCCAGCTCCTCCTCCCACACGTTCACCACGTTGAACTTGCGCGGCAGGGCATCACGTGCGTCGTTCACCCGGTGGAACTGCACCTCATCCAGCTTCAGCAGCTTGCGATGGTGGCTCACCGTGTGGGCCGAGGCATAGAGCACGGGGGTGAGGTCGGCCAGCATCCGGCTGTCCTCGAAGCATTTCAGCACCACTTCGATGCCGATACCGTTCAGGTCGCCGCAGGAGATGCCGACGCGTAGGGGATTTCGATTTTCGCTCATGGAGATGTACGGGCGCGAAATTTCGCGCCCCTAACGCGCTTTCGCGCGTTGTTTGATGAATTCGTAGAACAGGCGCACGCCAACTCCGGTGCCGCCCTTGGGACGGTAGCCGTCCTTACGCGATAGGAAGGCCGGCCCGGCGATGTCCAGGTGAACGAACGGATGGGTGGTGAAGCGGGCCAGGAACTTGCCGGCCGTTTGCGCACCGCCCAGATCGCTGCCCAGGTTCTTGATGTCGGCCACATCGCTGACGATCTCCTCCCCGTATTCGTCCCAGAAGGGCAGGCGTGCGAGGCGTTCGAAGACCGTGTTGCCGGCGTTCTCCAGCTGTTGGAATACGGTATCGGGCGCGGTGCCCATGGTCACCGTGCCGTAGGTGCCGATGGCGCGCATGGCCGCACCGGTGAGGGTGGCGATGGTGATGACCAGCTCGGGCTTGTAACGCTCGGCATAGCTCAGCGCATCGGCGAGGATCATCCTGCCTTCGGCATCGGTGTTCAGCACTTCCACGGTGAGGCCGCTGTGCATGCGGACCACGTCGCCCGGCGCATAGGCGTTGCCACCAGGCCGGTTGTCCGTGGCGGGGATCAGGGCGATGACGTGCACCGGGAGTTCCTGACGGGCCACCACGGCCATGGCGCAGGCCACCGCAGCGGCACCGGCCATGTCGCACTTCATCTGGTCCATGCTGTTGGGCGTGGGCTTCAGGCTGAGGCCTCCGGTGTCGTACACCACGCCTTTGCCCACCAGCACCAGGGGCTTCTTGTTCATGGCGTTCTTGGGCTTCCACTCCAGCACACTGAAGGTGGGCGGGTCCACGCTGCCCTTGTTCACGGCCAGCAGGCCTCTCAATCCAAGGGCCTCGATACGGGAACGCTCCATCACTTCGGCCTTGAAGCCTGCGCTCTTTGACAGCGTGCGGATCTCGGCACCCAGCTGCACGGCGTTCAGGAAGCTCACGGGTTCGTTCACCAGGTCGCGCGCGGTCCAGGTGGCGTCGCAGATATCGGACAGCTCGTCCACGGCCTTGGCGCTGACCTCCGTGGCGATGATGCTGAGCTTGGTGAGGGTGGGCGCCCCCTTGCTGTCGCCCTTGTATTTGCGGAAGGCGTAGCTGCCCAGGGAGACCCCCTCGGCCAGAGCCAGGGTCAGTTCGCCCTTGGCATGCAGGCCGATGAGCTGTGCCTCGGTGCGTTTGGCGGAGTTCAACCGGGCGGCCATGGCATCTCCGGCCCTGCGCGCCTTCTCCAGCTGCACAGGGGCGGCAGCCTCCTTCACCAGATGCACCAGTACCAAACGGCCACTGATGTCACACACGGCCAGCGCAGGGTCAGCCTCCAGCTGCTCCAGCAGGTACTGGCGATCGTTGCGGGTCAGGTCCAACTGGCGCAGTCGGGCCACGTCGTCCAGAATGACCAGGGTATCGCGGGCGGCTGCCGGGCGTGAGCTCTTGACAAGGTTGATCATGGTGCGTGCGGAAGGGCGCTAAGATACTGGCTTGCCGGGTGCGGCTAAGGCAACGCCCTGGGCGGCTGGCCACATGCCCGCCCGCCCCTTTCCCCGCCCGGGTCGACCGATGCCTTGGCGCTGGGTCCCCATGCTGTATTTCCTGCATGGACCGGTCGAAGGTGCTGGCCGATCACCGAACTTTGTTCTTCCCGCTGAAATGAAGGTCCTACGGCTTCTGTTCTGGTCGCTCGCCCTGTTGGTGCTTTTGCCGACCGTGCATGCCACGCACAACCGTGCCGGCGAGATCATCGTTTGCAAGCTGACGGAGAATCCCACGGACTTCCGATACCAGGTCACCATCATCACCTACACCAAGCTGAGCGCGCCTGCGGACCGGCCTGAACTCGTGTTGGATTGGGGCGATGGTTCCCCGCTCGACACGATCGCACGGAACTTCATCGAGAACACACCGGCGCGTGATCTTCGTCGCAATGAATACAGTGAGGTGCATACCTATGCCGGACCTGGGGTGTTCACGCTGAGCATGGATGATCAGAACCGCAATGGGGGTGTGATCAACGTGCCCAACTCCATCGCGCAGTCCTTCAGCATCAAAACCCAGTTGATCATCTCCCCCGTCACCGGCCACAATTGTTCGGTGCGCTTCCTGAACCCCCCGATCCAGGATGCCTGCATCAACCAGCCGTGGATCCACAACCCGGCGGCTTTTGACCCGGACGGGGATAGCCTCTCCTACGAGCCCACCGTCTGCCTCGGTCTGGGAGGCCTGCCCATCGTTGGCTACGCCTATCCCACGCCGAACTATTCGATCAACCCGACCACCGGGACCATCACTTGGAACGCTCCCACGGCCCAGGGCGAATACAACATCGCCTTCATCGTGCGCGAATGGCGCCGGGCCAACGGGGTTTGGGTGAACGTGGGCTGGGTGCTGCGTGATATGCAGATCACCGTGGTGGCCTGCTCCAACCAGCCGCCCAACATCACGCAGTTGCCAGATACCTGTGTGGAGGCGGGCACCTTCCTGAGCCTTAGCGTGCAGGCCAGCGACCCCGACCCCTTCCAATCCGTGGAGCTCTCCGCCCTGGGTCAGCCTTTTGAGGTGGCCGTATCCCCGGCCACCTTCCTGGATCCCTCGCCCTCGAACCCCGTTTCGGGGATCTTCAACTGGAGCACGGTGTGCGCGCATGTGCGCCTGCAACCCTACCAGGTGGTGTTCGCCGCCATTGACAATGATGAGCCGGTGGCCCTTCAGGACTACAGCACGATGAACATCCGCATCGTCGCTCCCGCTCCGCAGGACCCGGTGGCCACGCCCAACGGCGACGCCATCGACCTGAGCTGGACGGCCAGCGTTTGCTCCAATGCCTCGGGCTACCTGATCTATCGGCGCAGCGGACTGTACGGCTTCGACCCTGCGCATTGTGAGACCGGCGTTCCGGCCTACACGGGCTATACGTTGCTCACCACTGTGGATGGTGTGGGCAACACGTCCTACTCCGACCAAGGTGGATTGGTGATCGGCAACCAGTACTGTTACATGGTGGTGGCCATCTTCCCCGATGGTGCCCAGAGCTATGCCAGTGAGGAGTTCTGTGCGATCCTGGACCGACAGGTGCCGGTGTTGACCAACGTGAGCGTGGAGGTGACCGATGCCAATGCCGGGGTCGATACTGTGCGCTGGAGCAACGCCTTCGACCTGGATACTGTGCAACGTCCCGGCCCGTACCAGTTCAAGCTGTACCGCGGAACAGGATTCAACACGGCCAACACCCTGATCTGGACCAGTTCCATCCATCCCTTCCTGGCGCACCCCGATACACAGTTCATTGATACGGGGCTGAATACGTTGGAGCAGGGCCATGTGTATCGTGTGGAACTCCTGGGCAGGGCCGACGACCAACAGGACCTCATCGGGTCCAGCAGCGTGGCCTCATCGGTCTTCATCAGCACCGTGCCGGGTGATGAGCAGCTCACCGTCCAATGGACCCTGAACACCCCGTGGACCAACAGCCTGTACGAAGTGTACCGCTTCGACGGAACGAACTTCATCTTGGTCGGGACCAGCAGCACCACCAACTTCGTGGATACCGGTCTGGTGAACGGGCAGAGCTATTGTTACCTGGTAAAGAGCTTCGGCGCTTACAGCGACCCCTCCATCGCCGCACCGCTGATCAACTACAGCCAGGAAGTGTGCGGCGTCCCCGTGGACCGCACGCCGCCTTGTCCGCCCACGCTAACGCTGGTGAACGACTGTGAACGCCCGCTGAACAGCCTGACCTGGACCAACCCCAACCTGAGCTGCGCGGACGATACCTACCGTTACCATGTGTTCTACAAGGATTCGGTGGATGGTGCGTACCAGTTGATCGCTGAGCTGTTCGGTGCGGAGACCACCTTCTTTGAGCATGTGAACGGCAGTTCCGTGGCCGGCTGCTACGTGGTCACCGCCATCGATACACTGGGGAATGAGAGCGCGTTCAGCAACGAACAGTGCGGTGACAATTGCCCGGTCTACACGCTGCCCAACATCTTCACCCCGAACGGTGACCGCGTGAACGACACCTTCGGGCCATTCCCGTATCGCGGCGTGCGCAGCATCGACCTGCAGATCTTCAACCGCTGGGGCCAGGTGGTGTTCTCCACCACCGACCCGGACATTGAATGGAAGGGGACCTACCAGGACACGAACGAAGTGTTGGCCGATGGGGTCTACTTCTACCTCTGCACCGTGAACTATGCGCGGCTCAGTGGCACCGAGATGGTGCAGTTGAACGGTCATGTTCAGCTCTTGGACAGCGGTGTGCAACCCGAGGGTAACTGATGTTCACCGGGATCATCGAACAGCTGGGCAGTGTGGTGGGCGTGGAGGACCATGGCACCAACAGGGACCTGGTCATCCTGGCGGCCATGACCCCGGAACTGCGCGTGGACCAGAGCGTGGCGCACAACGGGGTGTGCCTGACCGTGGTGGAGGTGACCCCGGATCAGCAGATGCAAGGCGGTACTTACCGGGTGACCGCCGTACTGGAGACCCTTCAGCGCAGCAACCTTGGCACACTGAAGCCCGGAGACCCCGTGAACCTGGAGCGTTGTCTGCGCGTGGGCGATCGTCTCGATGGTCACATGGTGCAGGGCCACGTGGATACCGTGACCGAATGCCTGGACGTGACGGAACTGGACGGCAGCTGGACCTACAGCTTCCGCCTCCCACAACCTGCTGAATTGCTGGTGCACAAGGGCAGCATCTGCATCAATGGGGTCAGCCTCACCATCGCGCAGCTGGACGACGAGCGTTTCGGGGTGGCCATCATTCCCTACACCCACGCGCACACCACCTTCCATGCACTGCGTGCTGGCGATCGGGTGAACATTGAATTCGATGTGCTGGGCAAGTACGTCCAGCGTATGATGGCGCGCTAACGCACCACCGCGAAGGCCGAGCGGTGGACGCGCTCGCCCTCCGTGACCTCCAGGATGTACCGGCCTTGGGACAGGCGTCCGGTGTTCAGCTCCTGCAGGGCTGAGGGCCCCCAGGTCCCTTGGTCCACGGGTCTTCCGCTGCTCTCCAGCACCCGCCAGGTCAGCATCCCGGTGGGTCGCGGTAGTGCCACGGTCAGGGTCGCATTGGCCGGGTTGGGGTACAGTGTGAGCGGTCCACCGCCAAGGCCAACTTCCGGAACCGCAGTTACCACGTTCTGCCCGCTCAGCAGCCAGATCTCCGGGTCCAGCTCCACGCTGTCCGCAAGAAAAGCAAGGTCCACCGTGAAGCTCTCGCCACTGAAGGTGTGGTCCAGGACCGCGATGGTGTCCTGCTCACCGTTCCAGAAGCGTATGGGTACGGGCATCTCGAAGAAACCCACGCTGGGGTGGGAGGGATATTGCTCCAGCACCACGGTAGCCGCACCCAGTTCGCTCTGTCCCCAGATCAGGGTATAGGAGGGGTGGCCCTCACCCACGTACCAGTCGGCCATGAACTCGTCGAGGTCCAGGCCGCTGCTTGCTTCAAGATGCGCCTGCAGCTGTGGTGTGAGCGCGCTGGCGTGCCGTAGCCCAGGGTCGTTGAGGTAGTTGCGGCATCCGGCGAAAAAGGCGCTGTCGCCCATCACCCAGCGTAGCATGTGCAGCACGAACATGCCCTTGCCGTAGGAGAGGCGGCTGCTGAAGATCCGGTCCACCGAGGTGGTGTCCGTGCACTTCACGCTGCCATCGGGCTGGCTCACCACCAAGTTGCGAACGTTGCGCTTGAAGGGCATCCACCACACCGGTTCCAGGAAGTCGTAGCACAGGCCGCTCATGTAGGTGGCGAAGCCTTCGTTCAGCCAGATGTCCTCCCAGCTGCCACACGTGACGGTATTGCCGAACCATTGATGGGCAAGTTCGTGCGCCATCAGCTCGTAGCTGAAGCCGCCCATGAAGCTCATGGTCTGGTGTTCCATGCCGCCCCCCCAGCCGAACTGGGCATGGCCGTATTTCTCGCTGGCAAAGGGGTAGTGGCCGAAGAGCTCGTTGAAGAGCTGCATTTGGGCGATCAGCCGCGGTGTGTTGGCCTGGGCATCGGCCAGGGACTCGGGGAACACATAGTTCAGCACCTCAATGTCGCCCTGGTCCGTGGGGACGTAGTCGCTGTACACCGCGTAATTGGTGATCGCAAAGGCCACGAGGTAGTAGTTGATGGGGTAGCGGTGACGCCAGTGAAAGCGCACCTCCCCGGGTCCGGCCGGGCTTTCGTCCACCAGCAGGCCGTTGCTGGCCACGCGCTGCCCCTCCTGGCTCACGACGATCACATCCAGCGAATCGGCCTTGTCGTTCAGGTCCTGCTTGCAAGGCCACCAGTCACGCGCACCGTAGGGTTCGCTCAGGGTCCACAGGATCGGTGCATCGTTGTGCAGTGTCTGCACAAAGCTTCCGAAACCGGTCTCGGGCGGGATGCCGCTGTAGGTGATGCTCAAGGAATCGAGGCTGCCGGTGCCAAGCGTGCCGGGCAGTTCGACGGTCAGTTGGTCATCCGCCTGGGTGAAGGGAAGCGGCGCGCCTTGGTGAAGCACCTCGCTGACCGTGAGCTCCGTGCTGAGGTCCAGCACCACGGCATCCAAGGGTTCCAGGGCCTTGAACCAATGGGTGACCTGCCCCGAGATGGCGCGCACGGCCGGATCGGCGTTCAGTTCCAAGCGGTGATAGACCATGTCGTACCCACGGGTGGGATCACCGTTGGACTTCTGGTGGCCGTGGGACCGTGCTCCCCGTGACTCCGACTCCACGATCTGCAACAGGGTCTTGCCATCAAATTCCACCTGGGCTTGCATTGCGCTGGCCAGCAGAAGGATACTGAGTGTGATCGCCGATCGCATGGTACCACGAAGTAACGAACAAGCATGACCGAACGTTCGGCCGTTCGTTCTGCGGAACTGGTGATCCTTCAGAAGACCTTGCTCACCACCGTGCGCACCGCCTCGCTACGTCCCATGGTGTAGTAGTGGAGGCACGGCACCTTGGCAGCCATCAGTTCTCGGGACTGGGCGATGGTCCATTCAATGCCTACCTGCTTCACAGCGGCATCGGTGCCGCATTTCACCAGTTCATTCGCCAGGTCATCGGGAAGGTCCACCCGGAAGGTCTTGGGCAGGAAGGCGATGTGGTTGCGCGTGGTGATCGGCTTGAGCCCTGGGACGATGGGCACGTGGATCCCGGCCGCCCGGCACTGCTCCACGAAGGCGAAGTACTTGGCATTGTCGAAGAACATCTGGGTCACCAGATAGGTGGCGCCGGCATCCACCTTTTCCTTCAGGTAGGCGATGTCCACATTCAGGTTCAAGGCCTCCGGGTGCTTCTCCGGGTAGCAGGCTGCTCCCACACAGAGGTCGGTGGGGGCGGCCTCCAGTTCCTCGTCATGCAGGTACTTGCCCTTGTTCAACCCGTCGATCTGGCGGATCAGGTCAACCGCATGGGCATGACCGTCGCGCTCGGGGATGAAATGCGGTTCGTTCTTGATGGCATCCCCGCGCAGGGCCAGCACGTTGTCGATACCCAGGAAGTTGAGCTCGATCAGGGCGTCCTCGGTCTCCTCCCGGCTGAAACCGCCGCAGATCAGGTGGGGTACCGTATCGATGTCGTACTTGGTCTTGATGGTGGCGCAGATGCCGATGGTCCCCGGCCGTTTGCGCAGGCGCACCTTCTGGAGCAGCCCGTGGCCCCGCTCCTTGTAGATCACCTCCTCCCGGTGGTAGGTGACGTTGATGAAGCTGGGCTTGAACTCCAGCAGCGGATCGATGCCCTCATAGATGGAGCGGATGTCCTTGCCCTTGAGCGGTGGAAGGATCTCGAAGGAGAACAGCGTTCGGTCCGCCTGGCGGAGGTGGTCGATGACCTTCATGGGCTTGGGATAGGCGCTACAGGGCCGGCAAAAGTAGAACGCCCCGACGGACTACCATCGGGGCGTTCGTGGAAGTGATCCCGCTCAGATCAGCGAAGCACGGTCACATGACCGGCCATTTCGCGGCCATCCTCCAAGGTGAGGACGTAATAGTAGGTTCCATCAGGTTGGTCGCCGGCCCGCCATGGACGGCTGGCATTCGTGGCCTCATGCACCAAAGTGCCCCAGCGGCTGTATATGCGCAGCTCGTGCTTGTAGAACTCCAGGTTCTCGATCGCGAAGGTCTCGTTCAGGTCATCGCCATTGGGCGTGAAAACGTTCGGGATCAGGATGTCCGGTGGGAAGATCACGTAGCTGACAATGGTGCTGTCGATGCATCCATCCGCCGTGGTCACCACCAGTAGTACTTCATAGGTTCCGGGGTCATTGAACGTGTAGGATGGGTTCTGTGAGGAACTCGTGTTCTCTTCATCATCAAAATCCCAGAACCAGCTCTCGATGTTCCCGCCGGAGACGGTGGATGCATCGGTGAAGTCAACCGTGGTGGTCACGGGCTGGGGCGACAGTGGGTTGGTTCCGAACGCGGCCACGGGGTCCTGCGCCACGGTGACCGGGTACGATGCCGAGGTACCGGAACAGCCGAACTCGTTGGTCACGGTCACGAACCAATTACCTGAACCCACGGAGACCGATGGGTTCTGACTGTTGTTCGACCAGTTGTAGGATACGTACTCATCCTCTGTGGTCAAGGTAACGGGCACCCCACCGCAGCTGAATTGAGGGCCAGTGATGATCGGGACAGGATTGGGGGCCAGCGACACGGTGAATGGATCGGAGGTCAACGGGCAGTTTCCGAAAGCAACGGTCACCGTGTAGGTACCCTCCTGTACGTTCACATTCGTACCGGTGGCGTTACCCGGGTTCCAGACATAACTGTCAAAGCCCGCAGGAGCCACCAAGTAGGCGATGCCATCCTCGCAGATCACTTCATCCCCGGTGATGGTGATGGGGGCCTGTGGGCTGGGGGTCACTGTCACGGTCATCGTCGTGTCGTAAGTGCAACCGAAGTTGTCGGTCACCGAGAACACGTAGTCGAACACACCGGGCAGGGGCGTATTGGCCACGGCGATCAGCGGTGTCTGTGGGTCGACCACGACATTGGCACCTGCCCAGTTCGACGAATCCAAGGTGCTCAGACCCAGGTCCGGGGTGTATTCTGTAAGGTCTGGATACAGCGAAGGATCGAAATTGATCTCCCATGAGCAAAGGAATCCATCGTCGGCACCGAAGAGGTCGTTCACCGTGAAGGTCCATGTGCCGTTCAAAGGGCAGCCGACCAATTGGTTCATGGGCTGCACACTTTCATAGGACCCTGACGGTATCGGGGATGTCCCTGTATTTTCCACCCAGGTACCGTTCGTCGCGTTCGGGTCCCAGCAGTATTCCAGGCACTCGCCCGGCGTGGGAGGCTCCGTTTCCCCATCCAATGCGTTGCCGATGAAGGTGCCTCCGCCGCCTTGTTGGTGGAAATACACGTTCTGCCCGTTCGGACAGGTGACGAAGATGACCAGGTCACCCATGTAGCTGTGCTCCATGCTCACGCAGATGGACTCCAGGTCGGCGATGTTCTCCAGCGTGGCGTTCGGAGAGAACCCCCCGAAGGTCAGGGTCGAATTGAAGGGCTGGCTCTGGTCGTCCGGGAGGTAGATGCCATCCCCGAAGTTGGCCTCCGGAATGGCGGACCAGGTGATGGGGAATACACCGGTGGCATCCAGGATGACCGGTTGACCCTGACAGACCGTGGTGTCACTGATGGACGTTTCGGAGAAGATCGGCGTGGTGCTGACCAACAGTTGCAGGTCAACGAGGTTCGTGCTCGCGCAATCATTGTCGTCGGTCAGGTACACCTGCACCACGTACTCACCGGGAATACTGAAGGAATGCTCCACGATGGGCCCCGTCAGGCTGTCCACGGTACCGTCATCGAACACCCATTTGTATTCGGCGATGCTGAATCCGGAGGCGGCCGTGGAGGCCGAAGCATCGAAGGTCAGCACTTCGTTCTGGCAGACCAAGGCCGGAGCTTCCGTGCTGCCGGTGATACTGGCAATGGCGGCTGGGGGTTCGCACGGAACGGTGCAGCTGATGAAGGCAGCGAAGCGGCCGGTGCCGGTCTCGTTGCTCGTGAAGGTCACGGTCAGGCAGCCGCTCGTATTACCGAAACTGGCCGTGATGATCCCCGGTGAATCATTCCCGCTCCACGTGCCGATCTCGGGCGCACCGGTATTGTCTCCATCATAGATCGTGATCTGGTCCAGCGGGGCGGTCCCTGCCGTGGACAGGTTGAACGGCGTGGCCCCGAAATTCAGGGAGATCGCCTGTCCTGGGGTGTCCGGGCAGATGGTGGAGGTCAGGTTCTCATTGTTCTGATATCCGCCGCCTGGCTCCCCACCCGTGTCCTGGAAGGAGGCCTGGCAGGAATTGATCAAGGGCTCGGCGATGGTGTAGGAATCCTGGGCAAAGCCCGTGGTCGCTCCCAAGATCGCCAGGGCGATCAGCGCTGCACTTCTCATGGTTGATTCTGCTCGTTCTTTTTCCCTTGGTGTCATGGCCTCAGGCAATCTTGTTCCTCTCTGCGTATTCCACAAGGACGCCAAACATAAGGCCCTTCGGCCGTTCGCACGTCCTATCAATTCATTCGTTCCCGGTTAAGCCAGACCACCTTGGCCTTGGATACCGGCCTTCCTTCCTTGGTGACGGCCTCAACCACCACCACGTACATTCCGTCCTCGCAACCCTCGCCGGTCCAGGGCTCGCCGGTGTTGGTGCTGAAGACCAGACGGTCGTTCTTCATGGACATCACCCGCATCTGCAACTGCTCGAACCCGTCGGGGCTTACTTCATAGGTATCGTTGATCTGGTCCCCGTTCGGTGTGAAGGTGTTGGCCATGAAGAGCTCTGGCAACGGTTCTTGTTCACCTGCGGTAGGCTGGTCACCACCCACGCCCTCGCTGTCGGCTTCCGGTGTAGGCGGTGGACCCATCTCGGGGTTCGCCCGCACTTCGTTCACCGTCCGCTCGGTGATCTGCTGGATGATGGTCTCCACCAGGGCCGGCTCCGCCGGCGGTGTTGTGGGAGCGTTTGCAGCGCTCGGTAGCGGGTCCATCGGTGTCGCGTCCCCGCTGGACTCTCCTGGGCGAACGGAACCAGAGCTGGGCACCGTTGTCGGGTCGGTTACCCGGGTCTCAGTGACGGGAGATTTTGCCTTGGACGCCTGGGCAGCGAGTTCGGTCGTTCTCGCTTCCGCGACCATCGGCGCCGGTTCAGCCTCAGGCTGTTCGGTCGTTGGGGTATTTATCTGTTCGGTATTGATCACCAGGGAAGGAGTGACCTCCGAGGCACCGTCCGTGGTGCCGAGGTACCAAAGGCCTGCGGCCACCACCAGAACCCCTGCCGTGGCAGCCGCCCAGCCCAGCACGCTTTGGCCGGGGACCGCCGGAGCGGCATGCCCCAGTTCCTTGCTGATGCCCTCCCATACGGAGGCGTCCATCTGTACCTCATGTTCTGCGAAACGCTCGCGGAAGAGCTCGTTCACGCCTTCGGCAGGGGCGGTGGCGCCCAACTGTTGTTGGATGGCCTGCCACATACCGGGATCGACCGGGGCCTCATGGCCCTGGAAACGTTCCCGGAACAGCTGTTCGATGTTACCCTTCATGTTCCAGACCATAACTGGCTGCCAACGCCTTGGGAAGCAGCTTGCGCAGGTAGGCCCGCGCTTTCATGAATTGTGACTTGGAGGTGTTCTCCGAAATGCCCAGCATGTCCGCGATCTCCTTGTGGGCATAACCCTCGATCACGAAAAGGTTGAACACGGTGCGGTAGCCGGCCGGAAGCGCCTGGATCAGGTCCATCAGCTCGTCGGTGCTCATGCTGGTCAGGACCTGTTCGTCCTCCTGATGGAGATGCTCGGCCTCGGTGAGGTCCAGACTGTGGTCATAGGGTTTGTTGCGCCGGATGTGGTCCAGGGCGGTGTTCACCATGGTCCGTGCCATCCAGCCGCCCAGCGGGCCATCGCCGCGGTAGTGGTCGATCTTCTGGAAGACCTTCACAAAACCGTCCTGCAGCATGTCCTGGGCTTGGTCCCTGTTGTTCGCGTAACGCATGCAAATGCTCATCATCTTGCGCCCAAACTGCTGGTACAGAGCCTTTTGAGCGATCGGGTCGCCCTTGACACAGCCCTTCACCAGTTGTTCGTCCGTCATGGCGTCCGTGGGAGATGATGCGATCCGCCCCGGAAAGGTTGCCTGAAGGCCCGATCCGGTGCGGGAACGCCAAGTTACGACTCCCACCGGCCCCACCCCCCGATCGGCTACCTTTGCCCGCCTTTTACGCCCGGTGATCAGGCGTATCCCTGCCGACCCCCATGGAGCACATCCGCAACTTCTGCATCATCGCCCACATCGACCACGGTAAGAGCACCCTGGCCGACCGCCTCCTGCACATGACCGGCACCATCGCCGACCGTGACATGCAGGCCCAGAACCTGGACGACATGGACCTGGAGCGCGAGCGTGGTATCACCATCAAGAGCAAGGCCATCCAGATGGACTACACCCTGAACGGGCAGAAGTACATCCTGAACCTGATCGACACCCCGGGCCACGTGGACTTCAGCTACGAGGTGAGCCGCTCCATCGCCGCCTGCGAGGGTGCCCTGCTGATCGTGGACGCCACCCAGGGCATTCAGGCCCAGACCATCAGCAACCTCTACCTGGCCCTGGAGCACGACCTGGAGATCATCCCCGTGCTCAACAAGATGGACCTTCCCAGCGCCAACCCGGAGGAGGTGAAGGACCAGATCGTGGACCTGCTGGGCTGCAAACTGGAGGACATCCTCAGCGCCAGTGGAAAGACCGGCCTGGGCGTGGACAAAGTGCTGGAAGCGATCGTGGAGCGCGTACCGGCTCCGAAGGGCGACCCTGCCGCACCCCTGCAGGCCCTGATCTTCGACAGCGTGTTCAACCCCTTCCGTGGGATCATCGCCTACTTCCGGGTGATGAACGGCGTGCTGAAGAAGGGCGACAAGGTGAAGTTCTTCAACACCGGCGTGGAGTATAACGCCGACGAGGTGGGCTGCCTGAAGATGGAGATCACCCCGAGGCCCGAAGTGCGTGCCGGCGATGTGGGCTACATCATCAGCGGCATCAAGACGGCCAGCGAAGTGAAGGTGGGCGATACGCTGACGCACCGTGACCGCATGTGCGCGGAGGGTATCCACGGTTTCGAGGACGTGAAGCCCATGGTGTGGGCGGGCATCTTCCCGGTGGATACCGACGAGTACGAGGAGTTGCGCGATGCCATGGAGAAGCTCCAACTCAACGATGCCAGCCTCACCTGGACACCCGAGAGCAGTGCCGCACTGGGCTTCGGTTTCCGCTGCGGATTCCTGGGCCTGTTGCACATGGAGATCATCCAGGAACGCCTGGAGCGCGAGTTCAACATGACGGTGATCACCACCGTGCCCAACGTGGGGTACATCGTCACCAAGACCAACGGCGAGGTGGTGAACGTACACAACCCGAGCGAACTGCCCGAGGTGATGCACATCGATACCATCCAGGAGCCCTACATCAAGGCCCAGGTCATCACCAAAGCCGAGTACACCGGCGCCATCATGACCCTGTGCATCGAGAAGCGAGGTATGCTTACGGGCCAGACCTACCTCACCACCGACCGTGTGGAGCTCACCTTCGAACTGCCCCTCGGCGAGGTGGTGTTCGACTTCTACGACAAGCTGAAGTCGATCAGCCGCGGCTATGCCAGCTTCGACTACCACCCCATCGGCTTCAAGGAGAGCGACCTGATCAAACTGGATATCCTGCTGAACGCTGAAAAGGTGGATGCCTTGAGCGCCCTCATCCACCGCGACCATGCGCACGAACTGGGTAAGAAGATGTGCAGCAAGCTGAAGGAACTTCTTCCGCGCCAGCAGTTCGATATTCCCATCCAGGCCGCCATCGGCGCCAAGATCGTGGCGCGCGAAACGGTGAAGGCCCTGCGCAAGGACGTTACTGCGAAGTGCTACGGCGGTGATATTTCACGGAAACGCAAGCTGCTGGAGAAGCAGAAGGAAGGCAAGAAGCGTATGCGTCAGGTGGGCAGCGTGGAAGTGCCTCAGGATGCTTTCCTGGCGGTGCTTAAGCTGGATTGAGGAAGAGACACTTTCCCGCAGGTCGACACGGCTTGCAGGGCCATGCCTGCCCTAGAGCTTCTCAAGGAAGCTGTTCGCTGCGTGTGTTCGTAGGCACCGCGCCCCCGATGGTGGCCAGGATCGGATCGCGGTCGTTGCCCGCTCCGGTGTATTGCACCCGCCCATCCAGGTTCAGGTCCTCCGCAAAGTAACCGTTCACCACATTGGTCGGTGTGGCACCGCCGATCCGCGCGAGGATGGGGTCGCGGTCATTCGCTGCTCCGGTGTACGCCACCTTGTCATCACGCAGTGTGTTGCCTATCCGCATCACGGCCGCGGAGCCCAGGTTCCTTCGGGCATCGGTCCCGTAGGTGTTGGTCGCCGGGTCCGATAGGTCGATGAGCGCAGGGACCGCACCGAACACGTACGTGCCAGCGCTCATGATGCCCAAGTGGTTCCGGTGCCTGACGGCGACATGGTAGGAACCCGCATCGGCTTCCAATTTCAGGGATGACACACCGTCGGTATCCACGATATCCCCATCGCGTTGGATCAATCCGCAACGTGTGGCACGGATGATCGAAGGATCGAGCGGGTCGCGCAATTCCACCATGACCCAATCCACAATGGCATCCGCACCGGTGGCGGCCAACACCTGGGGCAGTATGACCTCACCGCCACCGTTCACATGGCTGGCCCCTGCGGCCGTATACGGTTCCTCCAAGGGGATCAAGCCCTGCGCGCGGAGACTATCGTGCATGAGCCCCAGCGAAGCATCGAAAGGGCCTTCAACAAAAGCCCTCAGTTGAACAGGAAGGCCCACAGCGGCAAGTTCGAGGTCGCCGATCACGGGAAAATGGTCACTGGTCACAGTGGCGTCCGTGCTCAATAACCCCAAGGCTGCCAGGGTGGCCGGGGGCATGATCGCCGTGCGCAGCGCAAAGGACTTGACCAGGGTGGCGACCGCATCACTGTAGAGGAACAGGTCCAAGCGACCGCTCGGATAGGCGCTGTTGTTGTTACGCCAGGTATAGGCCATGCGCCCTTCGGTCTGCCGACATACCGCATCCGTCATGGGGCTTCCGTCCCAGTCCATGGGGCCATCGGGGCCGTAGGTGGCGTTGTTCTGGATATCACCCGTTAGCAGGGTGTTCAATTGCTGCGCGTAGCCCACAAGGTTAAGGTCGCCTGAATAGACCATCGGTGTACCCTCCGGCAGGTCGATCACACCGCCAGGCGATCGGGCGTCCTGGATGAACTGGACGTATGCGTCCACCTGGTTCTGTCTGGTGGCGTCCGCCGTGCAACAATTAAAGTGTGCCGCGGTGAACAGGATGTCCGTGGCATAGGTGGAAGGTAGATCGATCAACGCCGGGAACTGGCGCGACAAGGATGGCCAGGTCTGTGTGATCGGCCAGCGCGAGGCGATGATCATGTCAAAGTCATCCTTCACCACATTCCAGCCTGTTCCGCCGATCGGCGACCAGGCATCGAGGCGTGCCTTCACCTGTGCGGCTGTGCTGGTCACGCATTCGCTGAGGCCCAGGATATCGGGCGCCATGGCCGTGATCATGCGCTGGAAACTCCCTTGCAGCGCGGCGTTGGTGATCCCATCGGAGAGCACGTTCCACGAGGCGATGCGCACATGTGCCGGGGCTACCCGCTCCAACCCGATGGAGGGTGCGGGGGGCAACGGGGTCTCATCGAACGTATAGCTGAATACACTGCCCGTATTGGGCATCGCATCGCCCCCATCGCTCTCGCGAAAGAGCAGCTTGATGGTGGGTGAGGTGAACAGCGCGTTGACCCCATCGGGCAGCGCGTTGCGCGCGATGGCGATCTCGAACGTATCACTGGTCACGGTCGGCAGGGGGACCAGGTCGATGGCACTCCACGATACGTTCGAACTCGCACCGAAATACTCGGTCACTGTCCGGGTATCGAAGCGGATCTGCAGTTCCGCCCCGTACCCTGCCTGCACGGCAAGGCCCGTGGCGGCATTGTTGTCGCCATCGATGTACAGGCGGATGGTCTGGGGTACAAGATCATCCGTGAGGTCGATCTCCGTGGCCACCACGAGTTTTACGAACAGGTATTGGTCGTCGTTGGTCACTTGCATGCTCAACAAGTCGACCCCAGAGGAGGGGGCATTGTTGTCCGAAAGGGTGGTAAGGTTCGACGTCCAATCGTCGAAGCGACCATCCATGATCATGGCGGTGCTTTGTGCAGGCACGCCAAGCTTCAAAAGCCAAGCGATGCTAGCGCAAGTGATCTTCAGGGTATCCAAGGAGCAGATGCATCTGACGGTGTGACGTCAAAGTTCGGGAGATCGCTCCCATCGCGCATGGGGGCGGTCGGCAATTTCGACAATGACCAGAACCTCTCGCTCAAAATGGCTTTCTCTCCAGGGATAGCCGAAGACCCCATGTCGAACCATCTTGGACCTGCGTGCCGAAGGCATGGTCTGGGCACAACGAAGTACCTGCGATACGGAGGTTTCGGGCTGACGTCAACAGGTCCCGGATCATGGTTGGTAAAGGAGGGCGGGAGGCTCAAGCACCATGGCCTTTTCGGCCACCGGGGATGCGGAGTGTGGAAGCGGCCCAGGGGTCGTTGCTGGCGGTGTTTTAGGTGGGTCGAATGGCAAGCTCAAAGCAATGCGTCCGACTCCATCATCGCTTAGTGGGCTGGGGTCATTGCTAGCGATACCGGTCAGCCGAGGTGCAGCGCCTCCATATGGGCCGGGTTATTATCTCAGTGTTCAATAGAGCATTGGCGAACGGGTTTTCATCTGCTCAATTGTGGAGGTCCGACCCCGATCAGTGGAGTTCCCACCCGTCCATGGCTCGATCATCATCGGTCGCAAAGCCCCGCCCCGCTTTATCGGGCACCTCATTCGAGTTTTTCAGCTCCATTGGCATCGGATCGGCATGTGTGGTCATCACACTAAAACCGACCACCATGAACTTGCGCATGAAATGGAACGCAGCGCACAGCGCTGCCAAGCTGCTGCCAGCAGTGTTCGCCCTGGCCTTCCTGGGCGCCTGCCAAAGCGGACCGACCGAAGGCGAGATGGCCGCCCGCAGCGAAGCGGATCAGCTCAAGAACGAACTGGCCTCCCGGGATTCGCTGATCGGTGAGATGGCGCTCTCGTTCGACGACATTGAGAAGAACATCGCCTTGATGGACGATCGCGAGAAGATGTTGGGCGAAAGCGCGGAGGGTGAACTGAACATGGATCAGCGCCAGAAGATCGTGCGTGATGTGCAGTTGATGAACGGCCTGCTGAAGGAAAGCCGTGAGCGCATTGCCGACCTCACCAAGCGACTGGACAAGAGCAAGATCGAAACGGGAGGCCTTCGGAAGAAGCTGAAGGAACTGGACCTCATGTTGGCCACCCGCGATTCGTCCATCACCAGCATGAAGGAGGAACTGCTGGCCAGGGATTTCCAGATCGGTCAGGTGAATGAGCAATTGAGCGCCATTGAATTGGAGATGGCCAAGCGTGAGGCCATGATCGAGCAGCAGACCACCCAGATGAACACCGCCTGGTACGCCATCGGCACATCCAAGGAACTGGAGGAGCGTGGCCTGGTGACCAAGTCCGGTGGGTTCATTGGCCTCGGCAAACACAGCACCCTGAGCGAGGAGGCCACGGCGAACCAGTTCAAAGAGGTGGATGTGCGTGTGGCCAACCGTATTCCGCTCAGCGGCAAGAAAGCCACATTGGTCACGGAGCACCCGCTGAACTCCTACAGCATCGTGGAGGGGGGTGATCAGCTCGCCTACCTGGAGATCAAAGATCCAGCGGCCTTCTGGCGCCTGAGCAAGTACATGGTGGTGGAGGTGAAGTAGGCCTGCTCACCATCTGTGTATGGACAGCGTTCGGAGGGATCCGGGCGCTGTTCGTATTTGAGTAACTGTCAAGCCGGTCTTCGATCATTCCGCTTGAACGTGGGGGTGAACTGCAAACGTGTGGTGAAGGGGAGCTATCGCCCCATTGAATGAGGTGTGGGCGCCCCGGTCCCAGAGGAACTAATTGGACAATCGTGCGGCGGCACAAGCCCCCGGGATCTGGCATGAAGGCTGGACCATGGGACCGTATAAAACCGGATCAACATGAACAATCTGCTCAACATCATCATTGTCCTGCTCATCGTGGGATGGCTCATCGGCTACATCGGTTTCGGTGCCATGGTCGGTAGTCTCATCCATGTTCTGCTCATCGTTGCTGTGATCGCCATTCTCTTCCGGATATTCGGTGGACGAAAGGGCGCTCTATGAACCGACCGAAGCACGCGGACCATAATGACCGTTCGTCCTGGCGACGAGCGGTCATTTGGTCGGGTGCCATCGGAGCGTTGCTTGCCCTTCTTTTCTGGCTCACCGGGCTGTACGCAGAGTCCACCCTGAGGGGGCGTTTGGACAAGGTTGCGGAGCAGGGTTGTGCCGTTGTCCGGGATGATCCCCCGCCCACGATCAGGGTCGATCTGCTGGGGCGTCGCGTGACCATCACCGACCTGGCTTTCGTTCCCAACGGATCCTGTGCGGGATCGCCCCTGGTGTTCAGCGGCCACCTGGATACTCTTGATGTCGGAGGGATATCGCTCACGGGACTGCTCTTTCAACGAAGGCTGGCCGTCAATGACCTGCGCGTCGCGACCAGGGATGTCACGCTGCGCATGGTCGTGGACAGTCTCCACCAGGCTTCTGGGGATACGATTAAGGACGGCACTGAACCGTGGTCGGTGGAGGTGGCATCGTTCCATTCCCACCTGCGCTCGACGATGTTCATTACAGCAAGGGGCGATACCGTCAACAGTGCCGGTGATGGCATCCGTGTGCAGGGGTCCGAGTACCGATTCGGACCCCATGAGGACGGACTGGCCGCGAGCCACCGGGTCGAACGTATTACGGTCGCCACGGACAGCCTTTCGGCGCGCTTGATCGGCGGATATGCCCTGTCGATCGATCAAGGCGCGATGGACCAACACCGCGGGACCGTGGTGCTGAGCGGCCTGAACGTCATGCCGCGTGGAGGACTGGAAGCCTTCAGTGCCACCCTGCGCCATGAGACCGATGTGATCCAAGCACATATCGATACCCTCGCGGTGGATGGCTTCGACCTGAACCGCAGCCTGACGCTTGGTGGTCTCTCGGCCGGATCGTTGCAGCTCCGCTCGGGCAGGGTCGTGGTCCTCCGGGACAAGACCCTGCCCGACGGTCCTCCCAAGGACGTGCCGCTGCTAGGGGAACTGATCAGGCGTCTGCCGCCCGGCAGTGGCGTGGATACCATTACCGTGAGGTGTCTCGATGTTCTTTATCGCGAACAGATCGATGTTTCGCGCGGATATGCCGAGGTGCCGTTCGATCAGATCCACGCCACGATCACCGGGGTTCGGAACGATCGCCAGGACAGCACCATCTTCGTCATCGACGCGCATTGTACGGCTTTCACGGATGTTCCCGTTTCCATGGTGCTCCGTTCCATGGTGCAGGATACCACGGACCGTTTCGAGCTCGATGCCAGGATCGGGACCATGCCCTTCGCATCACTGAACAAGGTGACCGGGCCTTTACTGGACATCCGCGCACTCGAAGGTCGCATTGATTCCGTGATCCTGCACATGGACGCCGATGAGTACAAAGCCAATGGTCTCGTGCAACTCGCTTATCATGACCTGAACCTGTCCATCGGAGGTCGGCAGCGCAAGGAGTTCATGCACCAGGTGGGATCCCTTTTCCTGAACACGCTCGTCAAGAAGGACAATCGCAATAGCGGCCGACCCCGACAGGGTTACTTCATGTTCGACCGGCGACGCGATCGGGCGATCTTCAACTACATGTGGTCGGGATTGCGCGAAGGCACCAAAGAGATCCTGCTCCCCAAGGCGCTCACCCAGTGATGGGGCTTTTCCGGCCTGCACCGGGTCCGGTTGCAGACCCTGCCGTGGCAGGCACTTCCACGGTCATGGCATGTGCCGATGGACGAACGCCGCTCCCATGTTCTCGCGCATGCACATGGGTGTAGTGTGCACCATAGATCAGGATCACCGCTGAGTAGTACACCCACACCAGGATGATCACCACAGCACCCGCAGCACCATAGGTGTCGCCTACACCGGTGAGGCCGATGTACAGACCGATGAGGTACTTGCCCAAGGAGAAGAGCAGCGCGGTGATCACCGCTCCGCTCCATACGTCGCTCCATTTGATCCGTACATCCGGAAGCACCTTGAAGGTCATGGCGAAGATGACGGTGATGATGCCAAAGGATACGCCGATGTTCAGCGCCGTGATCATGATGGTGGTGATCCCGGAGAGCCAGGTCATCAGTCGCTCGCCAAATGCCACCAGCGCGGCATCAATGGCAAGTGATACCAACATGAGGAAGCCGAAGCTGCCCACCAACGCGAGGGAAAGCAGCCGTGTGGTCAGGTACTTCAAGATCGCACGCCCCGGCTTGGCCTCCACCTGCCACACATGGTTCAAGGTGGATTGCAGGCTGGCGAACACCGACCCCGCACTGATCACCAACGCCACCACACCGATCACCTTGGCCATGAACCGTGTTTCCGTGATGCGGGCGTTGTCCAGCATTTCCTGAAGGGAGGAGGCCGTGCCGGGACCGATGAGCCTTCCCGCTTGGGACAGCAGTGCTGCACGGACATCAGCCTCGTCGAACAAGGTGGCGGCCGCCATCACCGTGATGATGAGCACTGCAGGCAGGGAAAAGATGGTATAGTAGGCGATCGCTGCAGCGTGGCCCATGGGTTCTGAGGCTACGAACTCCTTGGCGGCAGTGACCGCTGAGGAGGAGGAACGTTTCAACAGGGAAGAAGAGCTGGCCATGGGTCCGGAGGGGGCGTAACATTACGCCGTTACCGAGGCCTATTCTACCGATCTCGTTCCGGAACCATCAATGATCCGTGGGATGGGTCTCTTGAAGGGTGCCCGTCGATCGGCAACAGGTTGACGCAGGTTCATTTGGGGTGAATTCTCCCCAGCGGCATGGGTTACCTCTTCAGCAAGCCCTGTCGCTTGAAGGTTACAACCCCACTATCCATCTATCTTGGTCAGACGCTGTGTTGTGGCACACTTTTGCGCGCAGTGCGTATCCCTCCCGTGATCGCAACGCGCACCCTTCTCCTCCTTGCCTTCCTGTTCCACGGTATGCCGCTGCTCCATGCGCAGGCAACATCTCGCGCGCAACGTGCATTGGATACCCTCTTTGTGCGGGACTTCTCCAACCGGCCTACCGTACGGGCCTATCTCAGCAGCAAGTTCAACAGTCTGACCTTCCGGGCGGAGGGCCCCTCCAAGGACCTGCGCTACGAGCCCAACGGGCACTACAACATCGGTATCGGTGCGAGCTATAAACGGCTGACGTTGAACCTCGGATTTCCCATGCCCTTCGTGCCCAGCGATGTGGAAGAGCGGGGCCGCACTCGCTACCTCGATGCCCAAGCCACCTTGCACACCAACAAGCAGGCAAGCAACCTCTTTCTCCAGGTGTTCAAAGGCTACCACATCACCTCCCACGACCTTCAGCAATTGGGTTGGACCCAACCCACCAAATACCCTTACCGCGCTGACCTTGTGCAGTTCAACATCGGGATCAGCACCCTGCGCATCGTGGATGATGAGCACTTCAGTTACAGGGCCACCTTCAACCAGGATGCCTGGCAGCAGCGCACCAAGGGAAGCTGGCTATACGGCGGTTATGCGACCTGCTATGTGATGAACGCGGATTCATCGGTGGTGCCTGATGCCCTGCAAGATCAATTCGGAGCGACCTACGGGCTTACCCGAGGCGTGTTCGTTGACCTCGGACCGATGGGAGGTTACGCCCACACCTTCGTTTACAAGCGTCACTGGTTCCTAACCCTCAGCGGGGCGGTGGGAGTTGGGCCCAGTGTTCAGCGGATCGACCTTTCCGATGCTCGTGTACCGGATGTCCGTGTGGACGTGGGACCCGGTTGGCATGCGCAGTTCAGGGGCGGTGCCGGATACAACAGTCGGTACTACTACGCAGGGGTCTTCTTCAACCAGGAGCGGGTGGCTTACCTGCTTCGGTCGCAGGACCGTTACGGCTGGGATGTCGGGAATTTCCGGGTGATGGTGGCCAAGCGATTGAAGGACCGCCCGAAACGGGTGGACCGCGGACTACGATGGTTAAAGAAGAACACGCCTCTGCCGGTGCCCTGATGGGTGCGTTGGAAAGGCGCTGGGATCAGATCTCGTGCTCCACCTCCTGTTCGGCCCGGGCATCGTTCCGCGCGGTCTGCCTGGCCCGCATCCGCTGGACAAAGTGACCGATACCACCAGCCACGTCCGACAAGGTGGTGGAGGCCGGAGCTTCATCAGAGCGGAACATGCGGCCCAGAAGCATACTGATCCCGGAGTAGGCCATCCGTCTGACGAAGCCGTGTTGTGTGTTGGCGAAGGCCATCCCCAGTGTGGAGACCATGGACGCGGAGAAGCGCCCATGCAGGAGGTCATGGATATGGCGTCCTGGACCGGTGCTCCGGATCACATCCACAGCGGCATCCTTGAGCAGGAGCCCACGGACGGATGGGTCCTTCAACAGTGCCCATCGCTGGGACAGTTCCTGTTCGTGGCCATCACGCATCAAACGCGCTTGCGCCAATTCAGAACGAAATGCGACCAATGAATCATACATCTTCTTCTGCATCGTTCATGTCGTTGATCCGCGCCAGGATGAAGCGTTCGCGTCCTCCGTTGGACCACCACAGGTGGAACACACCGGAGAGGAGCAGGGCCAGGGCCGCGGTGATGAGGAATCCCAGGGGAAATGATGACAGCAGTTCGCCCAGATACAGTGCCAGTGACACGCTCGAGAACAGAGCAGCGAAAGCAAAGCCGGATAGCACGGCCATCCGCTGCACCGCTTTCGCCAGGAGCACAGCAAACTTGTGCGAAGCCTGCAGCATCATGAAATGCCGCTGTGCGTTCACATAGCCCTTGATGTCCATCACGAAACCGTCCACGAAGGTGCTGAAGTCGAGCGGTCCCTGATCATGGTCGATCGCGTTGGGGGGAGGTGGTGCGTGGTGTTTTTCCGCGGTAAGCATGGACCGGTTGTTTCCATGCTCCATCGCAATTCACCGGCCATGGTGGCGGTGGGTCATCCCGTGCTCCCAGATGGGCAGCAGTGGTGTGCATCGCGGATGATCGGATTGCCTGTTCCCTCCGATCGGCAACAGGGGAATGGGCACCGTGTTCCCCGGTCTGGCCATGATGTTCCACATCTTCTTGAGATGATGCCGTTCAGTGTGCGACGTGTGGAGGGCGCTTTGGGCTCTCGTCAATAGGGTGCGATCTGTGGCCCCTGAAGCGCAGTGTCGCCCTGGTGTGTAAGGATCTCCCCGAAGCGGGGTCGGAACGTCCCGGATGCAGGACGTGAAAGGTGCAGAGCCCAGGCCCCGGTACGCCCTGCTATTGCTGGGCATTTCAGCGTTGCCCACAGTATGGCACACCGTTGTCCATGAGGCTCCTTGAACTGATCCACTCCAAATCCCCCCGAAACCATGTCGAATAAAAGCAATGTAGCCATCGCACTCGCAGCCCTCGCAGCAGGAGCTGCCATCGGACTTCTCTTCGCACCCGCCTCCGGCAAGGAGACCCGCGGCAAGATTGCCCGCAAGGGACAAGGCCTTCGTGACAGTCTCACCGATATGATCGAGGAAGGAAGCGACCTGATCAGCAAGCTGAAAGGCGAGGCCGGCGAGCTGGCCAACAAGGGCAAGGATGCCGCCAATGGCATGAAGGACCGTGTAAAGGATGTGGCCAATGAGGCCAGTTCCGCAGCACGAAGCACCGCCAATGGCGGATACAAGGGCTGAACCAACGCAACCTGCAAGGAAGCACCCCGATACCCGTAATGGGTGTCGGGGTGTTCCCGCGTTCACCCCTGTGCAGCAGTGCCGTCCAACGATGCACGGTGCAGGATCACCACGTTGACCGCAAGTTCGGGGAGAACCTTTCACAGTTGCACCATGCGGCGTGCGAGCGACAAAGGCATCAGAATGCCGGTAGCGTCAGCCTAAGTGCTTGGATACGTGAGGTCTGCGAAGCGAACGCCTGGCTGGCCTGCGTCGTCCGGCATTAGGATGAACCCTGGGCACGGTACTTGGCATCAGGAGGTTCGAACCTCCCTGGACCAATGAACGCACCACGAACACGATCGGCCAGCACGGTCACCGCTAAGCAACGCGCCTCGTGCGAACGACAACAACAGCTTGCGCTGATCCGCTCACGCCGGTATGCCGCGGATGAGACACCCTACATCCCGCATCGGCCATGATCCATTCTTTCCAGACGGTCATGACCGCCCTATGGTCTGCTTGGTTGAGCGAATGGTGGGTCCTTGTGCTGGGCTATGGTGCAATGGGATTGCTGGTCTGGTATTGATCGACAAGGGACATGTTCGACCTGACCACTGCGATACGCTCATTCTTCTCGGCTTCGACCGGACCTCAGGGCCACTTGGGGCCATCGCTCAACGACCGGCTGGACCTTCATTCGGGAACACCCTATTGGTCGGTCCGGAATGCACAGCCCCCTACCTATCCGGTGCTTGACGCAGATGTGCGCGTTGATGTGGTGATCATTGGCGGAGGCATTACAGGAGCGCTCTGTGCTTACGCTTTCAGCCAGGCCGGGCTTGCGACCGTGGTGGTCGATGCACGGGCCATCGGCACTGCCAGTACGTGTGCCAGCACCGCGCTCCTGCAATACGAGATCGATACCCCGCTGCACAAACTTGTCGACCTTGTGGGAGAGAAGAACGCCATCCGCAGTTACCAGCTCTGTGCCCAGGCGGTGGAGCGGGCCGAAATGATCGCCAAGGAGATCGGTGCCCCGTCATCCTTCAGCCGCAGGCCGAGCGTTCAGTACGCAAGCAAACGGGCGCATCGGACCGCATTGGTCAGGGAGCACGCCATCCGTCTGGCGCACGGGCTTCCTTGCACCTTGCTGGATGATGCCGAAGCCGTGCGCAAGGCCTTGCCCTTCGATGCCCCCATGGCCCTGTATACTGAACTGGCCGCCGAAATGGACCCCGTGCAGTTCACCCATGCCCTGCATGCCCACAGCATCGGTCTGGGTTGTCGCGTGTTCGAACACACGAACATTGTGGACCACCGTGACAATGGTTCGGGGATCGAACTGCGTACGGCGAACGGCCACCTCGTCCGGGCAAAGGACCTGGTGTTCGCCACGGGTTATGAGTCGCGTGACCTGCTTCCCGACGATGTGGTGCGCCTCCACAGCACGTATGCGCTGGTAAGCAAGGCCGGCACAGCTGTGGAGCCCTGGCCGGACAAGGCCCTGATCTGGGAGACCGCCTCACCCTACCTCTATCTGCGTACGGCACCCGAGGACCGCATCATCATTGGTGGCGGCGATGTTCCGTTCCGTACGCCCGCGTTGCGGGATGCCTTGCTGGAGCGCAAGACCAACGCGCTGGAACAGGACTTTCGTAACCTGATGCCGGACATCCCCTTCCATCATGAACATGCCTGGTGCGGCACCTTCGGCTCCACCAAGGACGGTCTTCCCTACATCGACAATGGCCCTCAGGATACCCATAGTTATTACGCATTGGGCATGGGCGGGAACGGGATCACGTTCAGCATCATCGCTGCTGAGATGATCCGTGATCGTATCCTGGGCAGGCCGAACCTGGACAGCTTGCTGTTCCGCTTCGATCGCTGAACGGGAATGGGTCAAGCCTGTATAACCCCAGGAGTGACCTTGCGGGCATGTTCCACCCGTTCCTGGGCATCCCTCACCCCGTTGACCTGCTGGTCCTCGAGCACAACTGCGGCACTTATGCTTGTGGCCCGGTAGTCGCAGCGTGTGCCTGGAAATGGCCGATCAATGGCCGCCCCCATGAACAATACCGTTCCACCCTTACGCCCGATCCCATGCACTAGTGATCGGAATGATCGGATCATGAAAAGGGTCATCATCCCGATCATCATCGGCGTTGGTCTGGTCGGTCTGATCCGGTACACGATGACGGGTCCCGATCACCCCAAGCTGGAGCAGCCGGCCGGCGTGCCAGGCGGCCGATAGGGGGACAAGGTTCGCGCTTGGTGCCCTCTATGCAATTCAGTCGCGCGGGTGCGATCAGTTCCTGATCTTGGGCGTAAAAGCCATGTTGGTCACGCTCTGCAATGCATCCCGGCTCACAGGCTTCACCAGGTGGTGATCGAAACCTGCACGTTCGGAACGCAGCTTGTCCTCCTGCTGTCCCCAACCGGTGAGCGCCACGATGTTGATGGCACCACCCCATGGGGTCCCTCGCATCCGAATGCAGGCCTCATGTCCGTCCATCACCGGCATGCCGATATCCATCAGGATCAGCTCCGGCAGGAACCTCTCACCGGTCAACAGCGCTTCCTGACCGTCATGGGCCACCTCCACCGTGTGACCCCACTTTTTCAGGAGCAGGGCCATCATCGTGGCGGCATCCTCATTGTCGTCGACCACCAGGATCCGTTTGTGCGCCGCCATCTGCGACACAAGAGAAGGTGTATTAGCGATCGGTTCCGTTACGGTTGCCGCGACCAAGGGCAGGATGACCGTGAAGCAACTTCCTGTGCCGGGCCCGTCTGACCGGACCATTATCCGTCCACCGTGTTGTTCAACGAGGTGTTTCACGATGTTCAACCCTATTCCCAGTCCACCTTGTGATCGATCATGAGCGCGTTCAACCTGTGCGAACATGTCGAACACGCGTCCCTGATCCGCTGTGGTGATGCCGATGCCGTTGTCCGTTACGCTGATGGACGTCTCCTTGTCATCCCCGATGGCCTTGATGGTGATGATGCCACCATGATCGGTGTATTTGGCGGCATTGTTCAGCAGGTTGTTGAACACCTGCGCCAGGCGCATGCTGTCGCCATTCACGATCAAGGGGGATGGTGACAGATCGAGGACGAGCGTATGTCCATGCTGCTCGATGGTATGGCGACAGATCTCCACGGCCTGATCGATCACTGCCCGCAGATCGACCTGCACAAGCTGAAGGTCCACCGTTCCACGTGTGATCCTGCTCAGGTCGAGCAGTTCGTCGATCAGGCGCACCATCTGGTCCAGCTGCCGTTTCATCATCGCATGGGCCTGGTCCCAGGTGGACGGGTCGCCTTGTGACAGCGCCAACAGTTCGAGACCGTTGCGCAGGGGTGCCAATGGATTGCGCAGCTCATGGGCCAGGGTGGCCAGGAATTCGCTCTTGCGTCGGTCCGCCTCCTTCAATAGGCCTTGGGCCTTCATCTGCTCGCTGATGTCGTAGAAATAGCAGACCACCCCGAACTTCCCGTCGGGCAGGGTGATGCGTTCTATCCTCCAGTCATATGACTCAATCGATTCGACGTCCCTTCGTTGTTCGGTGAGCTCCTTTTCCGCATAAGGTTCTCCGGTCCTCAGGGTATGGCGGAAGTGGGCGATGGCCTTGCTCACAAAGGGCTCGTCCCATACTTGGCCAAGTACCTCCGCGAAGTCGCGACCGATGTGCGGAACGACATTGCTGAACACGTGTTCAGCACCGGAACTGACGTGCTGCAGGAGGAACTGTGAATCCACGACATAAAGGCCGAACGGGGCCTTCTCGATCAGCCCGAAGAAGATATCCCGGTTCTTCCGAAGAAGATCCTCCGCGACCTCGTGTTCAGCGATCTCCGCCTGCAGTTCAGCGTTGATCTGCTGTGCATGGGCCGCTAGCGCATGCTGGTCGATGGAGCTGATCAACAGGGCCTGGTTGATCTCGGTATCGCTCGAATGGAACAAGGCCGTCTCTGTTACCTGCACCACCACTCCAAGTGGAAGCGGGGACGTGCCCTTTACAGGCAGGCAAGTGTAGGACCAATAGACCGGATCGAGCTTTTCCTCGCGCACAGTGACGTGCGAACGTGCTTCTCCGGTCCGGTAGACGTCCTGTACCATGGCCAGGCATTCATGGCCCACTGGAACCAGTTCAGCGAACGGTCTGCCGATCAATTCGGATTCCGTGCTGCCCAAAAGTCGACAGAAAGCGGCGTTCACGGCCTTCACCACGTGGTCTTCACCGCTCACCTGAGCGGTCGGCAATGCGGACCGCCCGACAAGGGCTTGAGAGGTGGCATTGTCCGTTGACTTTGTGTGGGAGCTCATGACCTGTTCCGGGATGCGCCGATCGTCAGTACTTCAATACGCCGGGAGCGGCCCTGTCCGGAACTCCGGTGGTCAGCCCATGGTATCCTTGCAGCGCTGTTGTGCTCAACTCCAAACCCCGTTCCGTGATCTCGTATTCCCGGATCTCCTTGCTGTGCTGCCCGCCGCGCATCTTCACCACCATCAGGATCTTCCGCAGGTATCCGTCGATCTCCACGTAACGCAGGCGGATGATGTCGTCCGTCAGGAAGGAGATGGCATAGTTGCTCGCCGGTGGTTTCACGAAGGATTCCTCCAGCATCAGGGTGCTGAGGATGGTGACCCCATGACCAGTGAGCGAGACGAACATGCGATACAAGGACTCCTCGAAGTCCTCGCGGAAATCCGGCGCCAACGCTCGCTCGAATCCGGCCAGTGAGTCGATGACGAGCCGTTTGGCCCCCACGCGTTGCACTGCGCTCATGATCTCGTACAAGGCCTCGTCCACCGTCAGGTCCAGCGGACGCAGGTAGATGATCTCCAACTCCGCGTTCTGCTTCGAAGGGTCCAGGTCCATCCCGAAGGTGGCCGCACGGGAGGCGTATTCGGCAGGGCGCTCCTCGAACACGGCGATGATCCCCGACTCCCCCTGTCGTAATCCTTCGGCGATGAAGTGGGTGCAGAGGATCGATTTGCCACTGCCCGATGCACCGGCGACCATGATGCTGTCACCTTCCGGGATGCCGCCCGCCATCATGCGGTCCAGTTCAGGGATACCGGTGGAGAGGCGGCGGCCGCTGCGCTTCTGGTCCTTCAAGGCGCCGAGGCCCAGCATACGCGGGAACACGTGCAGACCGGCCGAGCTCATCCGGAAGATGTGCATGCCCGGCAGGGGTTCGCTGCCCCTGCATTTCAGCACCTGCATCTTGCGGACCATGGAGTTGCGGTTCACGCTCTGGTAAAGCCAAATGAGACCATCGGCTACGGTGAACACAGGGTCACTGCGGAGTTCGGACTCCACATATTCGCCGATGAGGAAGGTGGTGGCCTGCCAGTTGGTCAAGTGCATGGCCAGCTTTTGCACCAGGCTCTGCAGTTCCGTCTCGCCGGTGTTGGGGTTGAATTTCCTGGCCATGCTGCGGAACGAATCCACCACCACGATCGCCGGGTCCATCGACTCCACCTCCTTCACAATGGTGTCCAGTACCGCGGTCCAGTCACCTTCCAGCACCACCTGACTGAGATTCACGAAATGGATGGCGATTCCCACCTTGTCCGCATCATAGAAGTCGTTCTGCTGTTGGTACCGCAGCATCTTCAACGCCGGTTCGCCCAGGATGGTGAAGTACAGCGCGGGTCGCTCCACGGTGGCATTGGCAAAGGCGATCTGGTGGGCGAGCGTGGTCTTGCCACAGCCTGGACTGCCTGCAATGATGTTGAAGGAATACTCCGGAAGCCCGCCGCCCAAGATCTGATCCAGCCCGGGTACCCCGGTGGGTAATTTCTTGATCGGGACTTTGTTGCTGTTCATCATGATCGGGGGGCCTTGCGAATGTCTTCGTGCTGCGTGTCGAGGTCGGGCCAGACCTCCTTGATCAATTGGATCGTGAGCCGCTCACCGATGAAGGTGTGCAGCAGACCAATGAGGTGGGCGACCACAAGGGCCTCATCCCTGAACCTGTCCTCCGGACCCGCCTCCGACAGAACCTCCTCCAGCGACTCCAGGACCCCTTCGGCCGAGGTGCTGATGCCTTTCAGCGAAGGCTCTGAGGCCTGCGCCAGTGATACGGCACGAGCGATGAGCGAGCGTGAGCCCGTTCGTCCCGCCAGACGGGTCAGCACGGTGTCCATTCCCTTCACGACGCGAATGATCCCAGGAGCCTCGAAGTCCGACTTCGACGCTGCCGTGATCATCTGGTGCGCGAGCTCGCGCTGTTGGGTGTTGATGGACAAGGCGACTGCCTTCGCGATCACTTGGATGTGATGGAGGCTGGTAGGCGTGGTGGCTGCGTGTAAGGTAGGCCGATCAAGGGAGGTCTTGGCTGATGATCCGCAGCGCTCCGCCCGATAGCGGGTGGATCTTCCCCGTTTGTAGCCTTTTCTGCCGATGAAAGATGCTGCAGGTGGTGGGAAGGCGCGAGATGGGACACTGGCACGGTAGTGTGTGTATGCCACGCGTCGGTGCACCTTTCGACCGATCTAGTAGCATGTGTGATCACCCCATCTCCACTTTCATTCTTCGGGAGCACTTCGGAAGATCCTCCGTGGTGAACGGTGAGTCCTTCGCGGCTGAAGCTTATGCCGACCATGCACAGGCACTTCGTGCCTTGTTGTTGAGGGTGCTGGAGTGTGAGGAGTGCGCCGATCATCTGGTGGCGCACACCTTTCTCGTACAGCCCGCTCTTGGTGGCGTGCAACCCACACTGTCCCTGTTGACCCGTTCCGCCCTCATCAGCGCGTGCAATGCAGTGAACGGCTTCGCCCGGGTCAGGCTGCATGCCCGCATCCGGTCCTGGTACCTGGATGTCATTTCCGGTCGTTCGCAGCGGTCGTATTGCGTGGTGTTCAAGCAATAGAGCCACAGCAGCGCTGCAATGTCCTGGTGTGGACAGGTCGTTCGGGTATCCGACTGCGGGAGCAACGTAAGCAAGCATGAACCCATGGACCTTGTCCTGGGGGTCCATACAGGTTGCAAAGTGAAACGTTCTTGCTGCCATGATCAACTGTCCGATCAACCGGTCCGTCCATTCCGGTACTCGGTAACAGGAAGGAGGTAGCCTGGTAGGAGAAGCTCTTCCTTTCCTGCGGCGAGAAGTGCTTTTCTCAGCTGGAACGGATCGTTGGGGTCCATCCGTCCAAAGGCTTTGTTCGTGCTTCGCTGCAGCGTACCGATCAAGGGGTTGAGCCCGACGCGATACAAGCTGTTCAGCGACTCATGACAGATGCTGGCGATCTCATCGGAGCGGTGGTCCGGTCGAAAGAACCGGTGCTGTACCTGAGCTGCCGAACAGAAGGCATTCCTTCCATCAATCGTCACCCGATCCACACGCAGACGAATGGAGTGACGACTGAGCAGGCGGCGCTCCGCGCCATGGAGCTGGGTCACCAGGTCCAGGTATTGGTCAAAGGGGGTCATGCCCATCAGTTGATCACTGCGGCCATGGGGTACCGCTTCTTCCAGAATTCCACGGCCTGCGGGTTGCCCACCGTGATGACCGTGCGTGCGTCCAGGCGTACTTTGATCGATCGGCTGCGGTCATGCTCCGGTTCGGTGAGTATCAGGGTCTTTCTCTTGCGTGGCATGCTGCAGTGGTGTATCGGTCCTTGATATCAGGTCCTGTTCGTCGATGAGCGCCCTGCCCTAATACTTTACCGGTGCCGGAACGCCCTGTTCCGCTTTCGGGGGAACGCAGAAGTCGCTCCAGACCGTGTACTGCTCGGCGGTCAGGATCTCCTTCATCTCGCTCTCGTGGATGCGCATGGCAGCCTGGTCCACTGTGCCGGAGGTCCGATACCCCATCTTCTCGCAGGCCTTGAGCAGCTTTTCATCGCTGGCGGTGATCAGGATAGCCTGCTCCGCAGACACCCCAAGTGCAGTGTTCAGGCTGTCGCTCATCAGCAGACAGCTGGTGTTGTGTGACCCCGCCTTGTCGAGCGTGAACTGGCTTTGTGCGGAAAGTCCGGTGGTTCCCAGCAAGATGAACAGGCAGATGATGGCAGCGTTTCTCATGGTGATCTTGGTCAGGTCGCCGGTGTTGGCTTAGAATTGAAGGCCAGCATCGTGCCGGACTTACGTTCGGTTCGTCATCGCCGTGTCACTCGAGGTCGACCAAGCCTACCGGTGAAACGAGCAGACCGCATTCGCCCGGTGTATCGTGACATGGGAAGGGGCCACCTTCACCTGCTTTGGTGCTTGGAGCCATGCCTTGTTCATCCCTGGGTCCGGTCCAACTCCTTGGCGGTCCCTCGTAGACGATCGGAGGTGGGGCGGAATTACACAGAGCGGGCAAGATCCTGCCCTCCGGGAACGGATGACACTCGCGTGGCATGGGTGAGATCAGGGCCTGCAGCTCACTAGGAATTGCTGAACGGCACAAGCCGGTTCATCCGGGCACGCCATTGGTCTGCACGGCTTGCGCCTATGTCTTTTCCATGCGCTGCACACCTCCAGTCTGTTCATTCATGGATGCGTAATGCGGCCGAAGGAATGGCTAATGAACCAGTGCCGGCACCACACAACGAACGGAATTTCCAACGAACCCCTGAACCATGAGAACAAGAACCACAATGACCCTGGCCGCGATCGGCCTGACCACTACCTTGATCATGCCTGCTTGTAATATGTCCCGTGCGGCCAAGGGTGGTGCCATCGGTGCCGGAGCCGGAGCAGGGGCCGGTGCCGTAATCGGCAACCAGTTCGGGGATAACGGTACGGCCATCGGCGCCATCATTGGGGCGGCGGTCGGCGGCACGGCCGGTGCGCTGATCGGTAACAAGATGGACAAACAGGCGGAGGAACTGAGCGCAGATATGGAAGGAGCCACCGTGACCCGTGTGGGCGAAGGCATCAAGATCACCTTCGACAGCGGGCTGTTGTTCGGTGTGGACCAGAGCGCAGTGAACGCCAATGCGCAGAGTAATCTGGTTGAATTGGCCGCCACCCTGAAGAAGTACGATGATACCGATATACTGATCGAAGGTCACACCGACTCCGATGGAGCTGATGACCATAATCAATCCCTGTCCGAGCGCAGGGCGCAAGCGGTGAAGGCCTATCTGGTGTCTCAGGGTGTCGCTTCGAACCGTTTCTCCACGGTCGGTTATGGCGAGAACCAGCCTGTGGGGGATAACAGCACCATGGACGGAAAGTCGCGCAACCGACGCGTGGAAGTCGCCATTTACGCCAACAAGCGCATGAAGAAGGCTGCCGAACGTGGCGAACTGTAAGTGAGAACGACCATGGGTTGAGGGATGTGGGAACGACGGGAGGTAAGGCCCCGATGCCGTGGTCGATATGAAAGGCCCTGCGAGCGATCGCAGGGCTTTTTGACGTGTACCTGCCACGTCCAGGGTCACCGTTCCGGGGTCTGCAGGATCCCTTGTAGAGGCTGCATTTGGTGTCTATCGTTCAGTGGATCGGGGGAGTGCCCGTCAATGGATATGGAGGTCGCCATGAACGAAGAAAGGGGATGACCGGTCATTGATCGGTTCCGTCCGTCCCCGTTCGTATCCGGGCTGTATCCGCGTTCGGACGCATCCATCACCACGCATGAAGATGGGTCTAGGAAGGCACTTGGATGACCGTGGACCCCTTCGTCACAGAACCCATGGGCTCATCCTCGGACGCCCTGGATAGGATCGGCCATGCGCGAAGGATGGCAGCGGGGGAAGGATCGGTTTCAGCGATGCCTGGGCCGGAACGCAGAACGACCCGCCGTGAGGCAGGTCGTTCGATGTCCAGTAGCTCTTCGGGACCTTGGCCCGGTGATGCATCAAAGGATGATGATCAAGAGCAGGATGATGATGATGAGCGCTCCGGTGGAGATGTAGACCACGCTCCCGTTGCGGTTGTATTCCTTCATCTCTCCCTTCAGCTCCTTCCACTCGCTGCGGAGCTCTGCGCGTTGCGCTGCGTCAAGGGATGAACGGTCGGTGGCGATGATCGCTTCCAGCCGGTCCTTGAGCTCCAGTACCCGTTGCTGATCGCTGAGAGGCAGCTCGGCGAAGCGCTCCTCGTGGATGCGCACCTCACGTCCGGGCAGTTCGGCAGCAGAGGTTGAGGTGGTCGCAACAAGTGCACCGGCAGCGAGGAGCATGGAGAAGGTGGTGGGGGTTCGCATGGAATGGTGTTTTGTGGTTTGCTTGGATCACTTCTTCAACAGGAAACGCAGGCCCGCCGTGACATACGCATTGTTGACCTTGGCGTTGGTATTGATGCCTTCGCCAGTGAACACGTTGGTCATGCCCACGTCGTAGCCGGCATCGAGGAACACGAACTTGTACTCGAACCCTGCGCCAAAGCCAAGGTACCACTGGGTGGAACGTGTGGTGAAGCTCAATGTGTTCTCATCCTGTTCGGTGCTCAGTCCGATCAGTGCCGTGGGTCCACCGGTGATGTACATGTTGAAGTCGGTGTCCGTTGCGGGGTCGATCAACCGGATGCCACCCATCAGGGGGATGCGCAAGCCTTTGCTGGTGTAGCGGGATTCGGTCTGGATGCCATTTGGGGCACCATCCTCACCGATCCCTTCCGTGGTATAGTCCAGGTTCCGTACCTGCATGTAAATGCCGGGCTTGAGGAAGAACCTGTTGCCCAACAGCACGTCTATTCCGTAGTGGTAACCGGCGCGACCCTTCCAGTTGTCGGTGCCGGCCTTGTCAACGGTGCTTCCTGCGTAGCCTCCTCCCAAACGGAGCTCCTGGGCCTGCACCGTGGAGAGCGTGGCGGTGCCGAGTATGGCGATGATCGAAAGGGACGTCAGCTTTTTCATGGTTCGTGAGGTTGGTGTGCCAGGAGAGGTATCCCCTGCGGTTGCTTACCGGTCAACATCCGCTCCAATGTGGGGAACACGGTGACGAGGGGGTATCCCCGCATCCCGTTCTGGATCGCAGAGATCCAGCAAGGACAAGGAAAGCCGGGCGTTTTTTCCGGTGGAGGCAGGCCAGAGGACCCATGTCGGTCGCGGAAGTTCGGGGGCGTGGAACGGGGGCCTTCGTTGCCCAACGATGGGAAGGGGATGCCCCCAAATGGAGCCACTTCCGCATTGATGATGCGACCGTCACAGGAGGGCATTGTACTGTTCGGTTCGCGCTCAGTAATGAGCACTGGGGATTATATTCTACACAATATGGGGAACAACCTCCACGGGGTCGTATCTTCATCGTCCACGCACCCCCAGCCCGGGTGTAAGACCCAGGCTATCGGATCAAGGGCACGTTATGTGTGACTCAGCGGATGCGCTCTTCTTCGGAATGTGCACCCATCTTGCCTTAAGCCCTGCCTCTTCCGGTAAGGCTGTTGACCGGACGTGATGTCGGAAATGGACCATGAAACACGCACTGCTTATCGATGATGAACCGGAGATCTGCCTGCTGTTGAGCAACATGCTTCGCCGCGTTGGTGCGGAATGCGTGTTCGCCCACAGCTTGGAACAGGGACGTGAAGCCTTGAACCGGGCCCACTTTGATGTGGTCTTCGTCGACGTGCATCTTCCCGATGGCTTGGGCTACGATCTCGTCCCGTTCATCAAGGCCGTTGATCCCACTACACGTGCCATCGCCATCAGCGCGCTGGATATCGAAGGGCCCCGTGCCCTCAGGGCCGGCGCCGACCTGTTCATTCCCAAGCCCTTTGACCGGGCCACCATTCTGTCCTCCATCAGTGACCTGGGCTTCCAGGTCTGAATACCCCCGATCGCCATGTCCCAAGCACACATTCTTGTCGTGGACGATGACCAGGATATCTGTCATCTTCTCTCCCGATTCCTGACCAAGAGCGGTTATGCAGTGGCCACCGCCGGGCGTGGCTCGGTGGCTCGTGAACTCCTTGCCGGCCGTCATTTCGACCTGGTGCTCTGTGATCACCGGCTGCCTGACACGGATGCCTTGAAGATGTTGCAGCATATCCGCAGCACATCCCCCACGACCCAGGTCATCATCATCACCGGCTATTCGGATGTACGCCTTGCCGTGGAGCTTATGCGCCAAGGGGCCTTTGACTACATCGGAAAGCCGCTGTATCCGGATGAATTGTTGATGCGTGTTCAAGATGCCCTGGCCGGTGGCGATGCCCTGGCCGGTCGTGTTCAAGGAGATCGCACCAAGGCCTCCGCGAGCAAGCCGGAAGGTCCCGTGTTCGTCGAGGGTACTGGTCCTTCATCACGGACCATCGCCAAACACATCGCCTTGGTGGCTCCCACGGATATGTCCGTCCTGCTCACGGGTGATACCGGTACGGGAAAGGAGTACGTGGCCAAACGTATCCACCAGCACAGCAAGCGCGCCGACGGACCCTTTGTGGCGTTGGATTGCGGCGCGCTGCCCAAGGAGATCGCCGGAAGTGAGCTCTTCGGTCATGCCAAGGGGTCGTTCACCGGCGCGGTCAGCGATCGGGTCGGCAGTTTCGAGCAGGCCCAAGGTGGAACCCTCTTCCTGGATGAGATCGGCAACTTGACCTATGAGAACCAGTTGAAGTTGCTGCGCGTGCTGCAGGAGCGGAAGATCAGGCGCATCGGTGGCAGCAAGGACATCGATGTGGACGTGCGCATCCTGGTGGCCACCAATGAGGACCTGGGTAAGGCCGTTGCCGAGGGACGCTTCCGCGAGGACCTGTTGCACCGCGTGCAGGAGTTCAGCATCCATCTGTTGCCCTTGCGTGAGCGCAAGGAGGACATCCCGCTGTTCGCCCAGCACTTTGTGGAACTCGCCAACGCGCGCTTGGACCGCCAGGTCACCGGATTTGAGGATGCGGCCATGCGCCACATGATCGAACACACCTGGAGCGGCAATCTGCGCGAACTGGGCAATGTTGTGAAACGTGCCGTCCTCCTGAGCACAGGACCCTTGATCAATACCGAGTGTCTGCCCGCAAGCGTTCTCTCCGGCTCATCTCCGGCAGCCCTGCCATCCGGCGTTCCACAGCCTGTCACCCGTACCGAGGAGGGACTGCGCGGGGTGGCCCATCAAGCGGAACGCGATGCCATCCTCACCGCACTGGAGCGCAACGGGTTCAACAAATCACGCACCGCCGAGCAGCTGAACATCGACCGCAAGACGCTGTATAACAAGCTCAGGGCCTTTGGGCTTGCTGTCTGACTTGGCTCTGTGTGGCGCGGCAAGGAAGGGTCATTCCTGTCGAACACGCACTCTCCAACGGTCCAAACCTCCCCGCCATGCCCATGCGTAGTTATTCCAAGGAACGCGATGAGCGACGGGTGATCATCATCCTGTACTTCGGTGCACTGGTGATCATGTTCATCCTCTTGTATGCGACGTATGAGAACTTGGACCGATCCAGTGAAGCCACAGCTCATGTCCGTCGGTACACCACGGCTTTGGTCCGCCTTGGAGACCTGGTCGTGGAACTTCAGGATGAGGAAAGCGCCGTTCTGAGCGCTCTCCTGACACTTGATACGACCGTGTCATGGTCCGCGGTGGCGGAACACGACAGGTCGCCGAGGAAGAGCTTGGACAGTCTATTGACCGAGGCGTCCTGGCACCCTCAGCTCACCGCTCTCTACCATAGTGAGGACCGTGTGCGACAATGCCTGGCTGATCTGCTTGAAGTGCGGCAACTGAGCAACGGAGGACAGGACGTGGTCCGTCATGCGCTGGCTCGTGAGCAGACCGCCATGGAGAGCTTCAGGGTCAATCACACCCGTGTGGCGAGCAGTATTCGCAGCCTTCGACGTCCGGTGGCGGAAGAGGAACGGGAGGAGGGTGCCGGCGCACCGATCGCCCTTGTTCTGTATGCAGCACTGGCTGTTGCCGCCACGGCTCTGCTCTTCTGGCGTGTATCCCATGCGTTGTCCAATACGGAACGAGCCAAACGTGACCTGCACCTGAAGGTGCATGAACTGGATGCGGAGGTTGTGCGCCGGGCCTCCGTTCAAAAAACGCTGCAACGGGTTTTGGATACCTCGCCCAATGGTATCATGACCTTCAGGGCCATGCGCGATGGTCAGGGCTGTATCGCTGATTTCATCTTCCTGTCCACCAACCGTCAGGCCAATGCGATGCTCGGTCGTGAAGACCTGGTCGACATGCGGATGATGCAGGCGCTTCCCCAGAGCTGGGCGACCGGCCTTTTTAATGAGTACGTGGAAGTGGTGGAGACAGGCGCGCCGTTCCGCAAGGAAGTACAGTCGCTGAGCGCTGGCAGGAACGTGTGGTTCTCCGTTCATGCCGTGCGCCTGGGTGATGGCTTCATGATCACCCTGGCCGATATCACCGAGCAGCGTTGGGCGCATGAAGTGAACGCCGAGGCCGAACGCATCGCGCTCACAGGCCAGATCACCCGTACGGTGGCACATGAGGTGCGCAACCCGCTCACCAACATCCAATTGGCCACTGAGCAGTTGTATGATGAAGTGGCGGATCGGGAGGAGCTGGTGCGACCGTTCTTCGACATCCTCGATCGGAACGTGAGTCGCATCGCCGGCTTGGTCAATGCGATGTTGGAGTCCAGCAAGAAGCGGCAATTGAACCTGGTGCCCTGTCGTTTGGAAGTGATCATGGACATTGCCATGAAGCAGGTCAAGGACCGCATGGAACTGAAGCATGTGGTGGGTATCTTGAAGATCGCCGACAACCTGCCCGAGGTCATGGCCGATCCGGAACTGCTCGACCTCGCCATTTCCAACATCACAGTGAACGCCGTAGAGGCCATGGCGGAGAACGGCGGTGTGTTGCGGATGGAGGTCCATACGGCCAATGATGAGGTCCTAGTGGAGATCAGCGATTCAGGGAAAGGGATACCTCCTGAGCAGCTCTCTCGGCTCTTCGAACCCTTCTACACGGCACGGCCAGGAGGCCTGGGCCTGGGCCTTACTACTACGCGCAGCATCCTCAACAGCCACCAGATCAAGCTGGAGGTGCGGAGCATCGTGGGGCAGGGCACCACCTTCACGTTGCGCTTTCCGAGGGCCGTGTTCGCAACGCCG
>JBGTAJ010000016.1:0-15337 GCA_041749915.1 Flavobacteriales bacterium | reverse complement strand
GCAGGCACGTACACCGTCACCGTCACGGATGGCAATGGTTGCATCGCCACGAACACTGCCACGATCGGCGGACCGTCCCAAGGACTGAGCGTTGCGATCGCATCATTCACCGATGTCACCTGCTTCGAAGATTCCACGGGTACGGCGACCGCTGTCGCACAGGGTGGCACTGCACCATATGTCTATTCATGGAACAGTGACCCCGCACAAAGCGGAGCAAGCGCTGAGGGACTTCCGGAAGGTGTGTTTACCGTGACCGCTTCGGACCAGAACGGATGTACCGCACAGACCACGGTCTCCATCGATGCTCCGGAGCTCGAGCTCCTGGCCATGATCGAGAGCTATTCGCACGTGAGCTGCTTCGGCGCGAACGATGGCACGGCCACCATTACCATCACCGGTGGCAGCGGATCCTATTCAGTGGTCTGGGACACCCAGCCTGCACAGACGGGTCTCACGGCCACGGGACTGGCCCCCGGCAACTACACCGCACTGGCCATTGACAATAACGGCTGCGACACACAAAAGCAGGTCAATGTCACCATCCTTGGCCCGAGTGCGCCACTTGTACTGGGACTTACGCTGAGCGACTACAACGGCTTCCAGGTCTCCTGTCCGACCGCTGATGATGGAAGCATCGACCTCACCATCCAAGGTGGAACAGCCCCATACACCATCGTCTGGTCCGATACGCAGGGTAACACCGTCGGCTCCGAGGACATCAGCAACCTGGGCACCGACCTCTACACCATCGCGGTAACCGATGCCTTCGGCTGCCTGGTGGATTCCACGGTCCTTTTCACGGCACCGCCTGCAATCACCGCACAGGCCGCCATCACCACGGCCAGCTGCCAGGGTGCCACGACAGGTGCCATCGATATCACCGCAAGCGGGGGTGTCGGACCATTGCAAGCGAGTTGGACCGGACCGAACGGATACTCTGCGACCGTACTCGACCTCACATCGCTCCAGGCCGGGATCTACACCCTGACCCTTACGGACGCGAACGGATGCACTTCCGTGAACAGTTTCAATGTGAACGAACCTGGACTGTTCCAGGTCTCCGCCACGCTGAGCCAGTACACCGGTGGATGGAACGTGAGCTGTGCAACAGGTACCGATGGCGCCATCGACCTCACGGTAACGGGTGGATCACAGCCCTACACCTACCAGTGGAGCGGCCCCAACGGCTTTACCGCCAATACGGAGGATATCCAGAACATCGGTGCCGGGGAATATGAACTGATCATCACCGATGACAATGGATGTACCACACGGGAGAACCATACCATCGAAGGTCCGCTCCCCCTCACTATCACATTGTCGACCTCATTGTTCGGCAATACGGGTATCAGCTGCCTCACCAGCGCTGATGGCAGCATAGACGCGACCATCAGCGGGGGTACACCAGGCTATCAGAGCAGCTGGACCGGACCGAACGGATACACCAGTGGACTGGAGGATATCAGCGGGCTAAGCGCAGGCACCTTCTCGATCAGTGTCATGGATGAGAACGGCTGCACGGCATCGGAAGTGATCACTCTGATCGCACCGCCATCCATCGACATCATTGTCTCGACCTCCACATCGGTCAGTGGTGATGAGATCGCCTGCGCCGACGGGAATTCAGGGAGCATCGCGCTTGACCTGAGCGGAGGCACCGCACCCTTCAGCGTCATTTGGAGCGGACCGAACAGCTTCTTCTCCAACTCGACCGCCATTTCCGGACTTACGGCTGGCACCTATCAGGCCAGCATCACCGATGGCAACGGTTGCCCAGCATCGACCCAGGTGACCCTGAGCGAACCGACCCCGTTGGCGATCGGCTCGACGCTTTCGGACCAGAACGGCACAGGCGTTTCCTGTGCAACTGCCATGGATGGCAGCATCGACCTTGACATCACGGGCGGTGCTTCTCCGTACACCATCACCTGGTCCGGACCCAATGGGTTCACCTCGACCGCGGAGGACCTCTCAGGCATCGGTGCCGGCAGCTACTCGGCCATCATTACAGATGCGAACGGTTGCGCAGTGAGCTCCTCCCTGCTCATCACCGCCCCAACAAGCTTGACGGCCCAGCTGAACCTGACCCAGGTGATCGGCTGTAGCGGTTCCTCTCAGGGGGCCATTGACCTGAGCATCACCGGCGGTCTTGCACCGTACGATGTGGCTTGGACAGGTCCCAATGGCTATTTCTCCACGGATGAGGACCTGAGCGCACTCTTCGCGGGCAACTACCAGGTCGAGATCACGGACGCGAACGGATGCAGCACCGAAGGCTCCATAGGCCTGACCGAAGCTCCCGAGCTGACGCTGGACCTGGTCGCCAGCACATTCGTCGGTGGTTCCAACATCCCATGCAGCGGTGGAGATGGCGGTGCAGTGGAACTGACCATCACCGGTGGAACTGCTCCGTTCACGATCCTCTGGACCGACGGCCTCGGATTCACCTCCTCTGATGAAGACCTCACGAACATCGGCGCAGGTGCCTACCAGGTGAACGTCACGGACGCCAACGGTTGCATGGCTGACCAGCTGGTCACCCTGACCGCACCTCAAGCGCTGGCAGCCGCATCCGTGGTCAGCGACTTCAATGGTGCATCCATCAGCTGCACCGGGGCATCAGATGGCTCCATCGACCTGACCATCACAGGAGGCACTGCACCCTACGCCGTTCAATGGAATACCGGTGCCATGGGGGAAGACCTTGGTGGCCTGAGCGAGGGCACTTACACGGCCAGCATCACGGATGCCAACGGTTGTGCTCTGCAACTCCCCTTCGTGCTGTCGCCACCGCAAGGCATCGTGATCGACCTCACCGCTCAGGCGGACCTGAACGGCTTTGAAGTAAGCTGCGCGGGTGGTACCAACGGAACGTTGCAGGCCAGCGTGGGAGGAGGAAATGAGGGCGTTTCGATCGCATGGACCGGACCAAACGGGTTCAGCAGTACTGACACGGACCTGAGCGGCCTTGCCCCGGGCAACTATGAATTGATCGCCACGGACCAGAACGGCTGCACCGCCAACAGTTCCATCACCCTGAACGCACCTGCCCCCATATCCATTCTGGTGAACAGTTTGGAGTACAACGGGGGGTCGAACATCTCCTGCCTAGGTGCTTCGGACGGATCGATCGCTGTGGCCATCGGTGGTGGCGTGCCAGAGTTCGACATCACCTGGATCGGCCCGAACGGCTATGGTGCGGACAGTACGACGATCAATGACCTCGTGGCCGGCACCTACGTCATCACTGTAACGGATGCCAACGGATGCTCCACGGACGCCAGTGTCATCCTGAACGAGCCCGATGCACTGACGGCTATCACCATCCTGAGCGACGCCGGAGCCGGGAATCAAGTTGGCTGCTCCGGAACGGACGGCAGCATCGACCTCTCCGTTTCCGGAGGAACCACCGACCATTCCATCAGCTGGACAGGGCCCGACGGGTTCGGATCACAGCAGGAGGACCTCAGCGGACTGGCCGCAGGAACCTATGCACTTCAGGTGACCGATGCGAACGGCTGTGTGCTCGACCAGGTGGTCATACTCACTCAGGGGCTGCCCATCGAGGCGGAACTCAGCAGTACGCCGGTAAGCTGCCCCGGTGACGACAACGGTGCGCTGGACCTGTCCCTCATTTCGGGGGAAGCTCCCTTCACCTTTACCTGGAGCGGGGCCAACGGACCGATCGCCAACACTGAGGACCTGAACGGGGTCACCGCAGGTGTCTATCAGGTGGACATCACGGATGCGCTGGGATGCAGCGTCCTGCTTAGTGCCGAAGTACTGGAGCCCGCACCTCTTCAGAGCGGCAGCTACTTGTCGTTCTATGGACAGTTCAACCTGCAATGCGCCGGCGACAGCACCGGTGTCATCGAACTGGCGCCACAGGGCGGTAGTGGTCCATACACCGTGAGCGTCGCAGGTCCTGGCGGATACTCCAGCACTTCCACCGTGCACTCAGAGCTCGTTGCCGGAACCTACAACGTGAGCATCACGGACGCATCCGGCTGTGCCTTCGACACCACCATCATTCTGACCCAACCCGACCAGGTGATCGACGCAACGCTGGAGGTATCAGTCTATCCGAGCGGGACCAATGTGAGCTGCTACGGCGCCGCCGACGGTTCCATTGATGCGACGGTGAACGGTGGTGTCGGACCGTATGAATTCTTCTGGCGTGGACCGGACAGCTTGGAATTCAGCTCCGAGGATATCTCCGGCCTCACTGCCGGGCAGTACGCCTATGAACTTGTGGTGACCGATGCGAACCAGTGTTCGTTCTTCACCAACATCATCCTGGATCAGCCCGATACGCTCCTTTACGGCAGCACGGTCCTCAGCTCCTACAATGGAGGGTACCAGGTATCCTGTCCCGGTGCCAGCGATGGCGTGATCGACCTGACGGTGCTGGGCGGAAATGGCGGCTACCAATACGATTGGACCGGACCCACAGGAAGCCTTGGGAACGGCCAGGACCAGCAGGGTCTCACGAGCGGCAGTTACACCGTGACGGTGACCGACATCAATGGCTGCATCCTCACCGAGGTCATCACCCTGAACGCACCGGAACCCCTGGGCATCACGCTGGAACCGTTGGTGTATCCCGGTGGAAGCACGATCAGCTGCAATGGCGCCAACGACGGTCAGTTATCGACCTCCATCATCGGCGGGGTGGAAGGCTATCTCTATTCCTGGACGGGGCCGAACGGCTTCAGCAGTGATGCGGCGATCATTACGGACCTCACCCCGGGCGAATACTGTCTGAGCATACTCGACGCGAACGCCTGTTCCTCCACCGCTTGTGCGACCATCACACAGCCTGATGTCCTCACCTACGCGACCGATGTCACAGACGCCTTGTGTGGGGATGCCAATGGAACCATCGACCTCAGTGTTCTCGGAGGCAGTGCACCCTTCACCCATGCTTGGGACAATGGCGCCACCACGGAGGACCTGAGCGGTCTGAGCGGAGGGACATACCTCGTGTCCATCGCGGATGCCAATGGATGCATGCTGAACGCATCCGCAACCGTGGCAAGCACTCCCGGGGTGCTAGCCGAAGCGACCATCACCGACAATGTGTGTCATGGTGATACTGAAGGCGCTATCGACCTGCAGGTCACCAGTGGAAGCGCACCGTTCAGTTTTATGTGGAGCAATGGTTCCACGGCGGAGAACATCGTCGCAGGACCTGCGGGCAGCTACTCCGTGATGGTGACCGATGCCAACGGATGCACCTACACCGGCGAGTACACGGTGACCGAGAACCCGGCACTGGTCATCGACACCCTGGTGACCCGCTACTCCACCGGCTTCGAGGTGAGCACCTGGCAGGGGAACGACGGCCATATCAGTACAAGCGTTTCCGGCGGCACAGCGCCCTACTCCTACGCATGGTCGAACGGAGCGTCCTCACCTTCCATCAGTGACCTGAGTGCCGGCACCTATACCCTGGTGGTCACCGATGCCTTGGGATGTACGACCACCATCGCGATCACCCTCGACCAACCCAGCGACCTGGTAATGCCGACCGGTTTCAGCCCCAACGGTGATGGTGCGAACGATGCGTTCCGGATCCAAGGGCTGGATGCCTATCCGGCAAACACCCTCTCGGTCGTGAACCGCTGGGGTAATGTGGTCTATGACCGCTTGAACTACCGCAACGATTGGAACGGTGAGAATACCGAGGGCCAGATGCTGCCAAGCGGCACCTACTTCGTGATCCTCACCGTGAACAATGGTGAACGCACCTTGCAAGGTTTCGTAGACCTCCGTCGCTGATCCCCGAACACCATGAGAACGCTACAACATCTGATCCTCACGGCCGCAATTGCGGTGTCAGGCAGCCCCGCTTTGGCGCAGCAGGAGGTCATGGTCAGTCAATACATGTTCAACGGGCTCTTCCTGAACCCGGCCTACGCGGGCAGTCATGGGTATGTGAGCTCCAGCCTGCTGCACCGCGCCCAATGGATGCAGGTGGAGGGTGCCCCACGGACCAGCATGCTGGCGGTGGATGCCCCGCTGATGAACGGGTCCATGGGCCTCGGTTTTTCGCTGGTCCATGACCAGATCGGCGTAAGCCGTGACCTCGACCTGTCAGCACACTATGCCTACCACCTGCGCATCAGTGACGACAGCAAGCTGGCGCTCGGGCTTCGGGCGGGGCTCTCGATCTATTCCGCCAACCTCAATGAGCTCACGTACTGGGATGCCAATGACCAAGTCTTCCAGAACAACATCAGCAACCAGCTCGTGGGCAAGTTCGGATTCGGTCTGTACTGGTACAATGCGACCTCCTACGTCGGTCTGTCGGTCCCCACCATCTATGCTGCCGATGGCAACATCACCATGGATGTGGCCGGGGCACTGGATCACTACTACACCCAACACTACTACCTCCACGCCGGCAAGGTGTTCCCCTTGAGCGAGGTGTTCGACATCAAGCCGAGCATCATGGTGAAATACCAGCCCCAGGCGCCCCTGCAGGGGGATGTGAACTGCAACCTCCTGTACAAGGAACGCGTGTGGTTCGGTGTGGGCTATCGCACCGGCGATGCCATGGTGGGCATGGTCGAATACCAGATCAACCCACAGCTCCGCATCGGCTACGCCTACGACATGACGACCTCACGGCTCCGCAATTACACCAGTGGCAGCCATGAGGTGATGCTCGGCCTCGATCTCGGCCGGGAGCTCGTACGGATCAAGACACCACGCTACTTCTGATGCGCACCACGATGAACACGAAACTTGTGATGCTCCTCGGCTTGGTCGGGCTTGCCTCCTGTGCCGGACAACAGCTGGTGACAGCGGACAAGGCCTATGACCGCATGGCCTACAGCAAGGCGGCCTGTAGCTACGAAAAGGTCCTTGACGAACGTGCGGACCGCGAAGCAGCCATCCGTGCAGCGGATTCCTATCAACAGTTGAACAACCTGGGAAAGACCATCGAGTTCTACCGGATGGCGGACGGTATCTCACCGCTCAATGGCGAACATGCCCTGCGTTATGCACAGGCGCTCCAGGGTGAAGGACGTTGGGACGAGGCCTCGGCCGTGATGGCCCGGGTGCTGGCCGACAAGAAGGACGACCCCATGGTCGCCAGCCTGAACGAGGCCCTCAGCGCCCATCAGCGGTTCTATGTGGATTCCTCCCTCTACACCGTGGAACCGTTGGAACTGGGACCGTTCACCGCAGTGTTCAGTGCCACACCCTATCAGGGCGGGCTGCTCTTTGCAGGTGAACGTCCAGCAAGTGGCTCGCAGGTGAACCCATGGAACGGCGCGTCCTTTCTCGACATCTACACCTCCAAGCCCTCCACCAACGGACAGTGGAGCGCACCCGAACTGCTGAAAGGCGAAGTGAACGGTCGCTTCCACGATGGCCCCGCGGTGATCGGCCCCGACGGGCGCAGCCTCTATTTCACGCGCAGCGATTACCACAAGTTCCGCTTGAACAAGGATGGTGGGGCGACCAGCCACCTCATGCTCTACGGCGCCGAACGCATGGCCGACGGTGGATGGGGCAACATCCATCAGTTCGCTTTCAACGGTGAATCCTTCTCCACCGGACATGCAGCGCTGAGCAGGGATGGATCCACACTCTATTTCATCAGCGACCGGCCGGGAGGGCTGGGCGGGACTGACATCTACCGCAGCACCAAAGCGGAAGAAGGATGGAGCGAACCCGAGAATCTCGGCCCCACCGTGAATACTGCCGGCAATGAAATGTTCCCGACCCTGCAGGGCGACACCCTGCTGTTCTCTTCCAACGGCCATGCCGGGCTTGGTGGCCTCGACATCTTCCGCAGCCATCTGGTGGACGGGGTCTGGAGCTCACCGGAGAACCTGAACTACCCTATCAATACCACCAGTGACGACTTCTCCTTGGTAATGCTGGCCAACGGCCAGCACGGTTTTCTCAGCAGCAACCGCACAGGGCAGGACCGCATCCATCGCTTCACGGAGAACGACCCCGTTCTTCGTCTGGTGGGAACCTTCACCGAAGCTGGGACCGGGCTGCCCATGGCCGGAGCGGAGGTCAGGCTCACCGACCTGGCCACCGGTGAGACACGGACCTTGCTGACCGGCGCCGATGGCACGTACGCCTTCGACCTGGCCAAGGGCCACGACCTCCGCGTACAGGGCTCCAAAGGTGGCATGTTCACTGAAAGCTCGGACCTGAGCACCAAGGGCCAGCGCACGGACCGCACCTACACCCAGGACTTCGCCTTGCAGGAGGTGGTGATCGATAAACCCATGGTAGTGGAGAACATCTACTACGACTACGACAAGTGGGATATCCGCACCGATGCGGCCTTGGAGCTGAACAAGCTGGCGCGCCTGTTCATCGACAACCCGGAGCTCAGCTTCGAGCTCAGCTCGCATACGGACAGCCGCGCATCCGACCTGTACAACCTGGTGCTCAGTGAAGCACGCGCCAAGAGCGCTGTGGACCACTTGATCCGCCAGGGAGTGGACCCCGACCGCATCACTGCCAAAGGCTGGGGTGAGAAATACCTGGTGAACCGCTGTGGCAATGACGTGGAATGTTCCGAGGAGGAACACCAGGCCAACCGGCGCACGGAATTCAAGGTGACCCGCTCCGGAAAGCCGATCCCCTGACCTGCGGTCCCCTACCGATCAATTCTTGCCCGTCCGGTGCACCATTTCGGTAAAGGACACGCCCTCCGCGTGCGCCGAAACCCACGATGCCACATCGAAATACTTGAGCACCAGGCTCTCGTTCGGGTCCTTGAAGAGCTCGGTCATTTGCTGTTGCATCGACCGGAACAGGTCGCGCTTCACCATGGGGTCCGTGGCCCGCGCCAGCCGTTTGATGGTATCGATCAGCAAGATCTCCACCTGATGGGCGCGGTGGCGTTTGCTCAGGAAGCGCTGGGTGGACCGTACGATGTACTCCAACAGGTCGTAGTTGCCCAGTTCATAATGGACCACGAGGTTGAACAGTCTGGCGTAGGTGAAGATATCCTGGCGGAGGGTCGGTTCATTGTCGTTCAGCACTTTGTTCAGCCAGAACAGGGCCTTGTTCATCTCACCGGCGCCGAAGTGCGCGCAGGCCAGCGCATAGAAGAACTCCAGCTCATGTTCCTTGTGGAGACGGTTGCCCATCTGCTCCATGCCATTGATGATCGTATCCACAAGACCGATGGCCTTGGTGTGCTCTCCTGAGCGATCGAGGAGGCGCAGCTCGCTGAGATAGCTGGCCACAAAGACCTGCGATTCGATGTTCTGGCCGATGAACCCCGGAGTACCCGGAAGCGAGCGCATCACCTTGATGTTCTCCCGTGCGCTCTTCAGGTCCTGGAGTTCGATCTGGGCATTGATGATGTAGTGCAGGGTCCGGATGTAGCGCTTGGGGAGATCGGCCTTGATCAAGGGATTCTCATCCAGGATCTGCAGCACCCGCTGGAACTTCTCAAGGCTGGTCCTCCAATCACGCTTGGCCCACTGGCAGAACCCCTGGGTGTAATAGCATATGGTGGCGGCGCGGCGCGACAGGGCCGTATTCTTGCCCTTGATCAAGGGGTGCTCGCTGATCTCCTCCACCATCGCATGCTCCTCGTCGGTACGCACGTAGCCGCCGCTGCGGAACACGTAGTTGATCTTGGAATACAGGATGTGGTAGGATGCCAGGTTGCGGAGCTTCTCGATCACATCCCGCTCCTCCTCGATCAGGGCATCCAGATCCTTGGTGAACTCACCGGACTCGTAAGCCTCCTCCAGCAACATCTTCTCCCAGTTGAGCAGCTCGAACCAGTAGTAGAAGCGCTCATTGTCCCGCGCGATCCGCTTAGCGCGGTGCAGGAGCTTGTTGCACTCCACGTACAGCGCCTTCTGGTAGAGGATCTCGATGTTCTTGATCTCCTGCTTCAGGATCCCGCTGACACTGGCCTCGGCATGGTAGGCGCGCAGCGCTTTCAGGATCAGCTTGTACAGGTGGTTCTTCTCCGAGGGAAGGTGCTTGATGAAGGTCTCCTTGGCGAATTGCTTCTTCAGGGCCTCCTCATCGTAGACCTTCTGCTTGTCGATCGCGTCGAAGATCCGCAGATAGTTCTTGTCGCCTGACTGAAGCGAGGAATGAAGCTTGAAGAACCGTTTCTCCGACTTGGTCAGGGATCGGATCAGGTCATGCAGTTCGGTGCTCGGTTTCATGGTGCTGGTCGGCCGACCCATTGGGATCCCAAGGCCACGTTCAAAGGTAGGGATCCAAAACAGCTCCACGCGGACCGTTCACTGCTCCCGAGGCACCGATACCTTTGGGACATGGCACGCGCAACGGCACTTCTTTTACTGATGTGCTGGGTTTGGATCCTTCCGGTCCGCGCCCAGCACGATTGTCGATCCACCAAACAGGGCCATGGCACGGCACGAGGGGCACAGAAGAGCGGTGATGGAGCGCTGGCCACCTGGCCATGGGACCTTATCCACCAACGGATCACGCTCGACCTCACCTTGGGCAGCATCATCGCCGGGCAGTGCGCCATCACCGCCGTACCGCGCGCAGATGGCACAACGACATTCCCTCTTCACCTGCTCGACCTCACCGTGGATTCCGTGACCAGCGGGTCCGGTCCCCTCACCTTCCTCCAGGAGGAGGAACTGCTCACGATCACGATGGCCGGGGTGATCAACACTGCGGACACCGTGGACCTGACCGTGCACTACCGCGGCGACCCGGCCACGGATGCCAGTGGTTTCGGGGGGTTCTACACCGGTTCACCCTATACCTACAACCTGGGCGTAGCTTTCCAAAGCATCCCCCACTCCTTTGGCCGATCATGGTTCCCCTGCGTGGACAACTTCACCGAGCGAAACAGCTACGAGTTCATTGTACGCACCAGTGGAGGCCGCAGTGCGTGGTGCAATGGTGAACTGATCGAAGTGACCGCACTGGGGGGTGATACGCTCCTGCATCACTGGCGCATCGAGGAGACCATTCCCGCCTACCTCGCTTCCGTGGCGGCAGCGAACTACACCGCCGTCCACGACACATTCCCCAGCCTTTCTGGAGAGCAGATCCCCGTGGTGCTCGTCGCCCGGCCCCAGGATACGGCGGCGATGCGCGCATCCTTCCTCCACCTGCCAGATGCCTTCGCCCATTTCGAAGAGCGTTTCGGTGCCTACCGGTGGAACAAGATCGGCTACGTGCTCACCTCCCAGGGGGCCATGGAACACTCCACCAGCATCCATTATCCGGCATCGATCGTTGATGGCACGCTGGAGTATGAGGCCATCATGGCCCACGAGCTGGCCCACCAGTGGTTCGGCGACCTGGTGACCTGTGAACGGGCAGAGGAGATGTACATCAATGAGGGCGGGGCCGAGTTCCTCAGCTTCCTCTTCCAGGAGGCCGTCTACGGTCGCGAGCGCTACATGCAGGTGATCCGCGACAACCACCGCAGCGTGGTGCACCGCGCCCATCGTGCTGACGAGGGATGGTGGGCACTGTCCGAGATACCCCAGGAATGGACCTACGGCGAACACTCCTATAACAAGGGTGCCGATGTGCTCCACAGCCTGCGCGGCTACATGGGCGACACGCTCTTTTTCCAAGGGCTCTCCAGCTTTCTGGATACGTACGCCTTTCAACCGGTGAACAGCACCATGCTCCGCGACCATCTGGAGCTGGTGAGCGATGTGCCCTTGACCGACTTCTTCGACGACTGGATCTTTCAACCAGGTTGGGCAGCCTTCGAGGTGGATTCCGTCTACGTGGACCCATTGCCCGGACCTGACGGATCCTATGCGACCACCGTGTACATCCAACAGAAGCAGCGTGGCCCTTCGGAGCCCTACTCCAACGTGCCCATGATGCTGAGCTGCTACAGCGCTGCGGGTGAACGCTGGGTACATCCGGAACCTGTGCTGGTGGGAGGTGTCACCTGCTCGGTGCAGACCGCCCCACCCTTCATCACGGACCACGTCATCCTGAACGAGGAGGAGCGCATCAGCCAGGCCGTAACGGTGGATACGGACACGCTGGACGGAACGGGGAATACCTTCTACCCACATGCAGACCTGCGCATCACCGTCAACAGCATCAATGCACCGATACCCGTCCGTGTGGAGGAATACTGGGTGGCCGCCGACGAGGTCGTGGACGAGCCCTATGCCTACCAGATCTCACCGGACCGCTGGTGGCGGATCCATGGCACCGTTCCCGATGATGCCTCCCTCAGTGGCCGGATCCTGTACGATGGTCGACCGGAGTTCGGATCATCCTTCGACGTGGGCCTGATGCAGGATGCCGGCGGGGTCAGCTTCCGGGAGGACAGCCTGGTGCTGCTCTATCGGCCCAACGCCTCCTGGCCCTGGGCATTACATCCCGACCATGCCATGAACGTGGTGAGCAACCCCACCGACAAGCAGGGACGGGTGGACTTCAATGGCCTTGTGGCAGGTGATTATACCCTGGCTTGGAGGAAGAGCGCAACAGGGATAACACATCTTGAGGACCGGCCCCGATTCACGATACACCCCAATCCGGCCACGGACCTGCTGCGCATCACCTGCACAGGGAACATCGAGATCACACAGTTCTCGTTCATCGATGCACGCGGTCGCACCGCCCTGAGGAGTGAAGGTCCGGAAGTGGACCGTACGATCGACGTGAGCGCACTGGCATCGGGCACCTATCACGTGCAGGCCATGGACCGGAAAGGCCGCAGCACTGCGGTCGGCACCGTCACCATCGCCAGGTGAGCGCGCAAGATCAGGAACGACCTACGTAGCGCAGGCTCCGTCCGGGATAATGCGCGGCGGCACCCAGTTGCTCCTCGATGCGAAGAAGCTGGTTGTATTTCGCGATACGATCGCTGCGGCTGGCGCTGCCGGTCTTGATCATCCCGCAGTTCAGCGCCACGGCCAGGTCGGCGATGGTGCTATCCTCGGTCTCACCGCTGCGGTGGCTCATGATACTGGTGAAGCCTGCGCGATGCGCCATCTCCACCGCTTCAATGGTCTCGGTGAGCGTGCCGATCTGGTTCACCTTCACCAGGATGCTGTTCGCGATACCCTTACCGATGCCCTCGGACAGACGCGCGGTGTTGGTCACGAACAGGTCGTCGCCCACCAACTGCACCCGGCCTCCGATGGCTTCGGTCAGTTTCTTCCATCCGTCCCAATCGTCCTCGGACATGCCGTCCTCGATGCTCACGATAGGGTACCGCTTGGCCCAATCCGCCCACATCGCCACCATCTCTTCGCTCGTCAGGCTGTCTCCGGTGCTTTCCAGGGTGTAGCGCTTCTTCTCCGCGTTGTAGAACTCGGTGCTGGCGCAATCCAGTGCCAGCACGATGTCCTCGCCGGGCCTGTAGCCGGCCTGTTCAATGGCCTGCATCACCAACTTCAGGGCGTCCTCATTGCTCGGCAGGTCGGGTGCGAAACCACCCTCATCACCCACGTTGGTGCTCAGGCCCTTCTTCTTCAGCACGGACTTCAACTGGTGGAACACCTCGGTGCCCATCCTCAGGCCCTCGGTGAAGTGCTTGGCACCCACGGGCATGATCATGAACTCCTGCACATCCACTTTGTTGTCGGCATGTGCGCCGCCATTGAGGATGTTCATCAAGGGCACCGGCAGCACGCTGGCATTGACGCCACCCACGTAACGGTAGAGCGGAAGTCCGGCTTCAGCTGCCGCCGCCCGGGCCACGGCCAGGCTGACGCCCAAAATGGCGTTGGCCCCCAGGTTGCCCTTGTTCGGTGTTCCGTCCAACGCGATCATGGCCTTGTCGATCATTGCCTGCTCGGTCACCAGGGCACCGTGAAGCTCGGTGTTCAGGGTGGTGTTCACGTTCTCCACGGCCTTCTGCACGCCTTTACCCAAGTACCTTTTCTTGTCGCCATCGCGAAGCTCCATGGCCTCATGCGCCCCGGTGCTGGCACCACTGGGCACTGCAGCGCGACCCATGTTCCCGGTCTCGGTCCATACATCCACTTCGATGGTGGGGTTGCCTCGGGAATCAAGGATCTCGCGGGCCTGGATCTTGGCGATCAAACTCATGGTAGGGGGATTAGGCGTTCTGTGTTCGGGCGCGTTCTACGCGGGGACGGCTGCGGATGTTCTCCACGAAACGATCGAACAGGTAGCGGCTGTCATACGGGCCGGGGCCCGCTTCCGGGTGATACTGTACACTGAAGACCGGACGGTCCTTGATCCGGATCCCGGCCACGCTGCCATCGTTCAGGTGAACGTGTGTGATCTCCACGCCGGCATGCGCCTCGGCATCGCTCCGACGCACCACGAAACCGTGGTTCTGCGAGGTGATCTCGTCCCGGCCCGTGGTCAGGTCCTTCACCGGGTGGTTGATACCTCGGTGACCGTGGTGCATCTTCTCTGTGGCCATGCCCAGGCTCTCGGCCAAGAGCTGATGGCCCAGGCAGATGCCGAAGACGGGTAACCCGGAGTCCACGATGGAATTCACCAAGGTCACACTGGCAGGCATCGCGCCCGGATCGCCGGGGCCATTGCTCAACAGGAAGCCATCGGGGCTCCATGCCAGCATCTCCTCCACCGATGTGCCCATGGGGAAGACACGCACCAAGCAGTCGCGGTCGGTCAGGCAACGCTCGATGTTGCGTTTCACGCCGAAGTCCACCAAGGCCACACGGAAGGCCGCTTCCGCACTTCCCACCTCGTAGGGTTCGCGCGTGCTCACCGTGCTGGAGAGCTCTGTCCCTTCCATGCTCGGCGCTGCAGCCAGCCTGGCGCGCAGCACATCAAGGTCCATCTCAGTACTGCTGATCAAGGCGTTCTGCGCACCCTTGTCGCGGATGTGGCGCACCAACATACGGGTATCGATGTCGCTGATGCCCGTGACACCCTGAGTCCTCAAGTGTTCATCCAGGGACCCCGTACCTCCGACACGGCTCCAGACCTCGCTGAACTTCTTCACCACCAAGCCCGCGATCGTGGCCTTACTGCTCTCCTCCTCACCCACCTTCACTCCATAATTGCCGATGTGCGGCGAGGCCATGGTCATGATCTGGCCCGTGTAGCTCGGGTCGCTGAAGATCTCCTGGTAACCGGTCATTCCGGTATTGAAGCAGATCTCACCCACGGTGACCCCCGGTGCACCGATCGCTCGACCCCGAAAAAGCGTTCCATCGGCGAGCAACAGGACGGCTTCGGGGCGCTGGCTTACAAGCATGCTGGGGTGGGGCTGCAGTTATGGCCGCAAAGATACCCGCACAACAGGAAGGGCCGCCGACCGATCGTCCACAGCTGTTGATAACGGACGGACCCCGCATGGCCGTTACACCCTGCGGTGTTCCATGGCATCCGCATCCTCTACATTTACCCGGATGCA
>JBGTAJ010000015.1:0-46863 GCA_041749915.1 Flavobacteriales bacterium | reverse complement strand
GTGGTGTGGCAGTATAATGCCAGCCCGCAAAAGGCCTTCCGTTACACCTGCGATGATGCCGGGATCAACGCCCTGCTGGGACCCGATCCCTGTGGCCTTGGCACGGACGTGGAGGAACGTACCGATCGACAGGTCGCCATCTACCCGAACCCCACCAACGGGATCGTGCAACTTGCCGGTGTTGATCGGAGCCGTTTGCGCAGCATCATCCTTGTGGATGCCACGGGTCGTGAGGTGATGCGGAGCGGTGCTTCGACCACACTGGACCTGGGCGCACAGGCGGATGGAATGTACCAGCTCATGCTGGAGGACCTCAACGGGTCCCGCAGCCACCACACCGTCCTGCTGCAGCGCTGATCCATGCGCCTGCGCTCCCTGCTGATCGCGACCGTGCTTCCTCTGGGCCTGATGGCACAGGGCGGAGCAGACCTGTACGATACCGGGTCGGTGCGTGAGCTGCGGATCTACTTCGCGGAGCCCGATTGGCGCGAACGATTGAACGCGCTGTACCTCGAGGGCAACGAGCGCTTGGTGGCCGAGCTGTGGATCGATGGAACCCTGCTGGCCGACGTGGGCGTGCGGTTCAAGGGCTACAGTTCCTACAGTCCCGGTCAGGTCAAGAACCCGTTCAACATGGAGCTGGACCATGTGGTGGCTGGGCAGGACTATCAGGGTTTCAGCAAGCTGAAGTTGAGCAACGTCACTTCGGACCCTTCTTTCCTGCGCGAAGTGCTGGGTTATGAAGTGGCCCGCAACTACATGCCGGCATCGCGGGCCAATTTCGCCAACGTGTATGTCAACGATACCCTGCAAGGTCTCTACGTCAGCGTCGAGGATGTTGGAAAGGACTTTCTGGAACGCTCCTTTGGCAGCCGGAAGAACCCTTTCGTAAAAGGCAATCCTCCCACCGTATCGCTTACGGGTGAGAATAGCAACCTCAGCAACACGCCCGGCACTGATTCGTCGGCCTACTACCCCTTTTATGAACTGGAGAGCGATCACGGGTGGCGTGAACTGCTGGACCTGATCACCGTGTTGAACGCGGAGCCCGATTCCGTGGAGCATGTGCTGAACGTGGACCGCGCGCTGTGGATGCACGCCTTCAACTACGCGGTGATCAACTTCGACAGCTACGTGGGCTATGCCCAGAACTACTACCTCTACCGCGATGACCATGCACGCTGGAACCCCATCCTGTGGGACCTGAACATGGCCTTTGCGAGCTTCCGGCTCAGTGATGCATCCTTGTATTGGAACGGGTTCAACATCGCGCAGGCCATCACCATGGACCCCCTGATGCACCACAACAGCGTGTCGGTCTTCCCCCGTCCGTTGATGCGCAACCTCTTCCGGAACGCCATGTACCGCAGGATGTACCTCGCCCACCTGCGCACCATCATCAACGAGCAATTCGTCAATGGAGCCTACCGCGACCGCGCAGTGGAGCTGCAGACCTTGATCGCCGCGCACGTGCAGGCCGACACCAACAAGTTCTTCAGCGATGCGGACTTTCTGGTGAACCTGGATGCGACCGTGGCGGGGATCACGGAATACCCTGGGATCACCCAGTTGATGGACCAGCGCAGTGCCTACCTGGCAACGTACCCCGGCTTCAGCGGGGCACCCGTGATCGGAACACCCATGCATGCCCCGGTGGACATCACGATGGGCGAAGAACTGTGGATCACTGCAACGGTGAGCGGTGCTGACACGGTGTTCCTGGCCTATCGCCAAGGCGATCATGAACCCTTCATCGCCCTGGCGATGCTGGATGATGGTGCACATGGCGATGGTGCTGCGGGTGACGGGCTCTTCGGGGCATCGTTCATTCCGGGCAACAACATTGTCCACTACTACCTGTATGCGGAGAACGAGGTCGCCGGTGCCTTCTCGCCAGCGCGTGCCGCACACGAGTTCCACAGCATCGTCACGCGCATCGCCCCGAACGACCTGGTCATCAACGAGCTGATGGCCAGCAACGGTGGCCAGGCCCTGAACGAGGTCGGCGAGGCTGCGGACTGGATAGAGCTGTACAATCCCGGAGATTTCTCGGTGAGCACCGCCGGGCTCCACCTGTCCGACGACCTGAACGATCCGATGAAGTGGGCGCTGCCCGCCACCACGGTCGCATCCCATGGCTACCTGATGATCTGGGCCGATGAGCGATCGGAGCTCGGTGACCATCACGCCAGCTTCAAGCTCGATGCCGGCGGAGAGTCGCTGACCCTGGCCTACGATGCCGATGCCGTGCTGGACCGTGTGACCTTCGGGCCGCAGTACCCCATTTATTCCACATCGCGCTACCCGAACGGCAGCGGGAGTTTCCAGGAACTGGTGCCAACTTTCGGTGGCTACAATCGGCTGACCACGGATGCGGGTCTTGACCGCGCGGTGGTGCTTTATCCCAACCCGGCCAGCACGGAACTGAATGCGGTGGTGCGACTTTCCGCACCCTTTGAACTGCAGGTCCTGCGTGCCGATGGGCGTGCCGTATCAGCACAGGTCGAACGCACAACGAACGACCACGTGCGCGTAGGCCTGCAAGGCCTTGCAGCCGGCCATTACATCCTTTCGATCACCTCGCCTGAGGGCAGTGCCCACGAACCGTTCATCATCCTCCCATGAAGAAGTCCCTGACCCTTGCCGGCCTCTGCCTCGGCACCGCCCTCTCCGCACAGACATTCACCACCTACACCACATTGGACGGGCTCCCATCAGACAATGTCCGTGACCTGGTCATGGGCCCGGACGGCGTGCTGTGGATGGCCACCCAGGCCGGTGTGGTGCGCTACAATGGCGCGGGGTTCGAAACCCACAATACCACCACACATCCGGGCCTGGCCAGTGATGACGTGCAGGCCATTGCGGTCGCTGCCAACGGTGAGGTCTGGGCCGGGACCGACTTCGGTGTGAGCGTGTACGATGGGGCGAACTACGTGACCTACACCACGGCCGATGGCCTGAGCGATGACCAGGTGAAGAACATCAAGCAGGCACCCAACGGCGACGTGTGGATCGCGACCATCAACGGGGCCACACGTTACAGCGGCGGTGTCTTCACGGCCTTCGGGTCGCCGGAGATCCCCTTTGGTGGCGTGCTGCACCTGGCCTTTGCTCCCAATGGCGATGTGTGGATGAGCGGCGGGCTTTCCGGAGTGATCGTGTACGATGGAACTTCATTCAGCACCATCACCACCGCACAGGGCTTGATCTCGAACCGCATCCGCGCGATCGCCTTCGACGGTGCGGAGAACAAGTGGGTGGCCACCGCGGGAGGCATCTCAGTGCTTGACGCCGATGACCAGCACCTCACCGATCATGCACAGGTCTTCCTGCTACCCCCGCCCGATGAACTGAATCCCATCACCGATGTGCTGGTGGCGGACAACGGTCTGGTCTGGGCCGGTGTGTATGTGGACTACCTCGTGACGGAAGGCGGCGTGAGCGTGTACGATGGCAGCGCCTGGCAGCAGTTCGAGACCAGTGATGGACTCGCTGGTCCCAATGTGCGCCGCCTGGTGGTGGATGGTGACGGCGACGTGTGGGTGGCCACCAGCACCGGCGTCACGGAGATCGGAAACATCAGCATCGGTATCACGGAACAGGAAGCATCGCAGGGCTTTGTGCTGCATCCCAATCCGGCCAACGAACAGCTGGGGATCCATGTGGCGGGTGGGGCTTTCCGGCAGGGAGCGTCCGTGTCGATCTACGACGCCGGGCTGCGTCTGGTCCTCACTGGTACCCTCATGGGTGATCGCGCCACCGTGGACGTCTCCGGCCTGGATGCCGGCGTGTATGTGGCACAGGTCGCCGGCGTCGTGCAGCGCTTCGTGGTGCAGCACTGATAGGGTGACCGCGGCGGAGGTTCCAAGGTCTCGGTGGGAGTTGGGCTTTACGAACGGCAGGGTGCATGGCGGATCGTGTATCCGCCGGACCGTTATCTTGGAATTGTGCCGGTGACGAGAATGTCGTCAATGTCCGGAGCCGTTCGTTGAACCACTAAATCAACATGTGTAGTGAATTGGACAAGTACAGTGCTTCGGGCCACGAGGCCAACCAAGATCTCGAGGAACGACTGATCCATTTCGGGATATTGATCATCCGCGTTAGCGAAGGAATGCCCCGGTCATCAGCGGGTGTTCATCTTTCGGGACAAATGCTGCGTTCCGGTACCTCACCAGCGTTGAACTACGCCGAGGCCAAAGCCGCCGAAAGTCACAGAGACTTCACCCACAAGATCAAGGTCGTGCTGAAGGAACTCAGGGAAACCTGGGTCAATTTGCGCATGACGAGTGGTTCCGGGATCCACCCGGATAAGTCCATTGTTGCACACGCTTTGGCGGAGAGCAACGAACTTGTGGCCATCTTCACGAAAAGTGTGAAGACAGCAGAACGCAAGAGCCCACCACGGAAGTAAAGAATGGTCAGGTGTGAGTGCGGAGCTGTGAGGTGTGAAGTGCGCACCTCACAACTCACAGCTTACACTTCACAAATCACACTTCGATCATGGATCATCAAGAGACGGAAATGGCGGTGCTCGCGGCGCAGTTCGTCAACAGCACGAACCGCAACGTGTTCCTCACCGGCAAGGCCGGTACCGGCAAGACCACCTTTCTGCGCAGGCTGGCGGAAAGCACCCACAAGCGATACGTGATCCTCGCCCCCACGGGCATCGCTGCGTTGAACGCCGGCGGGGTCACCATCCACTCCCAGTTCCTGCTTCCCTTCGGGGCCTTCATCCCCGAGCAACAGCTGCCGCCCGATATCCCGGAGTACGGCACCTTCCACGATCGGGGCACCCTCACGCGCAGGCATGCCCTCAACGCCCTGCGCCGCAACGTGCTGCGTGATGTGGACCTGCTCATCATCGATGAGGTGAGCATGTTGCGCGCCGACCTGCTGGATGCCATCGACTTCCGGATGCGTTCTGTTCGCCAGCGATGGAGCGAGCCCTTTGGTGGTGTCCAGGTGCTGATGATCGGCGACCTGTTCCAGCTGCCACCCGTGGTGAAGGATGACGAATGGAACGTACTGCGCCGCTGGTATGGCAGCATGCATTTCTTCGAGGCCCGGGCGCTGAAGGAGAGCGGTTACGCGCACATCGAGCTGGACAAGATCTTCCGCCAGCAGGACGACCGCTTCATCCGCATCCTGAACAACCTGCGTGACAACAAGGTCACAGCGGAGGATGTCACCGAGATCAACGCCCATTTTCGTCCCACCCTGGACCCCGAGGACACCGAGGGCGTGATCACCCTGACCACGCACAACCGGACCGCCGAGGAGATCAACCACCAGGCCCTCGGGAAGCTCAAGGGCCGTGCGCATCACTTCGAGGCCACGGTGGAAGGCGAATTCCCCGAGAGCATGTTCCCCGTGCTCCGCGATCTGGAACTGAAGGAGGAGGCCCAGGTCATGTTCACCCGCAACGATCCGGACAAGATGTACTTCAACGGCAAGCTGGCCAGGGTGGAGCGCATCACGGACGAGGGCATCACTGTACGCATGTTGGACAACAACGTGGAGTACAAGATGAAGCGGGACACGTGGGAGAATAAGCGATACGTCGTGGACCCCGTCACCAAGGAACAGAAGGAGCAGGTCCTTGGCAGCTTCGAGCAATATCCGGTGAAGCTGGCGTGGGCCATCACTGTGCACAAGAGCCAGGGCCTCACCTTCGACAAGGCCATCATCGATGTGGGCCAGGCCTTCGCACCGGGGCAGGTCTACGTGGCCCTGTCGCGGCTGCGAAGCATCGAGGGGCTCATCCTGCGCACGCGCATCAACCCCGGCGTGGTGAGCACGGACCGCGATGTGATGGCCTTCAGCGAGCGGCGCCACGGGCAGCAACCCCTGCCCGAACAACTGAAGGACCAGCAGCAGCATTACCTGCGTGCGGTGCTCACCAGCACCTTCGATCTGGGCGATCTGCTGAAACGGGCGGAGCTCATCCGGAAGGACCACGCCGAGGTGAACGAGTTCGAGGACGAGAGCATGAAGACCGCGTTGACCCGCTTCCGCGAGAAGCTGGCGACGGAGGATGAGAACACCCGCAAGTTCCAGGGCCAATTGCTGCGGCTCCTGCACGGTGGAGAGCGGGATGCCCTGCTGGACCGCATCGCCAAGGGCAGCGACTATTACAGCGGTCTGCTGCAGACCAACATGAAGGAATTGCTGCAACACCTGGCCCAGGTGGAGCAGTTGAGCCGGACGAAGCAGTACAGCGAGGCACTCCGCGAACTGGACGGCATGCTGGTGAAGAAGCTGGCCCAGTTGGCGAAGGCCTCCCACGTGGCCAGTTGCATCCTGAACGGAGAGGAGGTGCGGCGACTGCCCGAACTGGAGAAACGGATCGCGGCACAACGGGTATCGCTGGTGGAGCAGGCCCGTGCCTGGGCGGCCGAACATGCGCCCGAGACCACGCGCAAGAGCGGCCGCGTGCGCCGGAAGCAGGAGGAGGAATGGGACGTGCCCGAGGTGCGTGTGAAGAAAAAAGGAGAGAAAGGCCCCAAGAAGCTGAAGGGCGAGACCTACCTGAAGACCTACGTGCTGGTGAAGGAGGGGCGCAGCCTGGCGGATATCGCTGCAGAGCGTTCCATGTCGCTGAGCACCATCGAAGGACATGCCGCCCGTGGGGTCGCGGAGGGTGTGCTGGACATCGGGGCGCTGATGCCCGGTGATGTGCTGGAGACCATCGCCGACTGGATGCGTGCACACGCGGACCTGGGGCTCAACGATGCACGGGCCAACTTCGGTGACCGCTTCACCTATGGACAGTTGCGCATGGTGCAGGCCTGGCTGCGCAAGGACGATGCCTGAGAGCGGTGTCACCTATCTTGGTACTTCAACAGCATGCCGATGGACACCGATATGCATAGACCCGACGCTGAGGGTTTCATCCCAGGCGTGTTCAACTACTGCGACCGCAGGTGCGAGCGATGCCGCTTTGTGCGCCAATGCCGTGTGGGGGCCTTGAATGTGGATGATGTGGGCGAGGCGGAGGATGCGGTCGCCGATGAACGCCCGGAGGACCTGAAGGAACGGCTAAGAAAGCTCATGGGCATGCCCTCGAGCGCGGAGCATGAGCAGGACGGAACGGACGACGATGGCGGTGATGATGATGATGCCGGGGATCACTTCGACTTCGACCCAGCCGACCTGGAACCCACTGAAGAAGAGCGTCGCAGGGATGAAGAGATCGCCCGGCAGATCCACGAGCATCCGCTCACGAACATGGGCCTGACCTACATGGACCTCGTCGACGAATGGCTGGAGCCCCGTGAAGTATCCTTGACGGCCAGCGGGGTCGTGCTTTATCGTCAGCAAGAGCTCAATGTGGCGGTGAGCCTGCGTACCCCGGAGAACCAACTGCTCGGCGCAGCGCTGGACGAGGTCCTCTGGTTCAAGCTGATGGTGCACGTGAAATGCCAGCGCGCCTTGCGGGGAAAGCTTGAGGATGATGGACGTTGGAAAGATCTCGGCCTGGATCCGCTCCAGAGCGATTGGAACGGAACGGCAAAACTGAGCAAGGAGATCGTGGGGCGCTCCGCTTCAGCTTGGGAGAGCGTCCTCGAACTGATGCCCGGCGAAGCGGATGCGCTGTTGCCGATCCAGGAACTTCTGCGACGTCTGGCCGTGGAGCTCGATCGGGAGTTCCCGGACGCGGAGCAGTTCATCCGACCGGGTTTCGACGCGCCGCGTCAGAGCTGGGATACGTAGAGGGAGGCACCGATGATCCAGGTGAGCAGGAAGGAGATGTAGGCCAGCCGTAGCGGCAGATACTTGCGTCGGGCGATGTACCGGCCATGGGCGTGTATCTCTTCCAGGATGGCCTCGTGCGTGTGAGGGGGAGAGCGCATCACCTGCTTCATGTGCCGCTTGTAGGCTGGAAGGCTCAGTTCAATGAAGTTCGAGAAGTGCAGGATGTTCGGCGGAGTGTGCAGTGAGCCGTCATCGGGCCGCTCACGAAAGATCAGCGGTGTCTTGGGAACTGTTGACCATGCGCTGAGGATGATCGTGGCCAGGGCTCCCACAGTGATCACCCAATAGTGGGCCACTGCTCCGGCGATCGTCGGGTCCGATACTTTCATCAGGGCGAACTGCAGCATGACGGCCGAGAGGGTCAGCATCAGGTTGGCCTTCAGGTCGCTCATCTGGCTCACGGCCATCAGGTTCACCCGGGACTGGATCAGCAGGTAGTCCCTGTGATCCGCAGTGTACGGGTCGACATCCTCGTAAGCTTCTGTGATCACCGGAGCTTCGGGCATCGCTTCGGTGGTCGGGCCCGGGGTTGTTGTTTCCATGCCAGTGCGCTGTGGACGGCCAAGTTAACCCCAACGGTCTGGCCGGGGCTTGTCAACGCACCTTCAACACGGACCTTACCTGCTGGCGGCTCTCGTTCTGGAAGCGTGCATAGTACACACCGGCCGGCAGATCGCCCAGTTCACAGTCCACGGTGTGGGTCCCGGGAGGCATGGGCTGGTTCACCACCGTGCGCATCAGTTGCCCTTGCTCATTGAACACCTGGATCAGGATCCGGCCACCGGCACTGGTATAGCGCAGGGTGGTGCGTTCCGTGAAGGGGTTGGGATAGGCGCTCAGCAGATCATCGCCGGCCCGCTGATGGATATCGTGCAGACCGGTGCCCAGGCAGCCCGACGGGTCGATGAGGCTCAGCGGTTGATAGGTGTTCAGCAGCACGCTGTCGATGTCCTCCTGCTCCAGGCAGAACCAGTCCTTGAGCACGCTGGCGTAGACCGATCGGAAGTCGTACTGCATCGCCAGGTTCGTCTGGAACGTGGCATTAGCCGGGATCTCCGGGTTGGTGCCCAGCATCCCGGGGATCACGTTGGTGCCGAACAGGAACATCGGCAGCGCGCTGCCATGGTCGGTGCCCACCGAGGCGTTGTCCACGATGCGCCGCCCGAATTCGCTGAAGGTCATTCCCAGCACCCGGTCCTCAAGGCCCAGCAGGCCGAGGTCGTCCTGGAAGGCATGCACGGCATCGCTCAGGCCTTGGAGCAGTTCGGCATGGGCGCCCTGGGTATGGTCGTTGGCCACCACTTGCTGGGCGTGGGTATCGAATCCGCCCAGGCTTACCCAGTAGATGCGGGTCCGCAGACCACCACAGATCAGCTGGGCCACGATCTTCAGTGCAGCCGCCAGTTCCGCGCCCGGAGCATCTCCCGTGGGATACAGCGAGCTTTGGTTGCATCCTGCCGTGGCCGCCGCCTCGATCACATCGCCGTACAGGTCGGTCTGCTGTTGCACCTGGCGCACGAAGTCCAGCTTGCCACCACTGCAAACGGCGGCAGTGGGGTCGTTGTAGATGTTGCCGGCAAGGTCCAGCGGATCGTCCGTGCTGAAGATCGCGGTCCCCATGCTCAGGCCCATGTACTGCAGGCCCGGCCCGATCGGACCACCGATGCGGATGGCCAGCGGATCGGGCATGTCCGCGTTGGGGTAGCCCGCCGGATAGTTCGGGTATTCGAAGTTGAGGTAGCGCCCCGTCCAACCGGAACTGAGAAGCTGGTCCGGATCGGCGCCGGTCTCCCAGATATCGGTCGCGCGGAAGTGTGAGAAATTGGGCTCGGGATAGCTCACACCCTGGACGATGGACAGCTTGCCGTCCTCCCACAGGTCTCGCATGCCGCCCATGGCAGGGTGGAGCCCCGTGCCACCAAGCCCGCTCAGGGGCAACACAGCCCCCTCGGGTATCAATACGTTCGGACGTTTGGTGGCCAACACGCCGTACTGGTCCAAGGGGATCACGGTGTTGAGCCCGTCGTTGCCGCCGGTGAGCTGTACGATCACCAATACCCGGTCATCCGCAGCGGAACTGCGCAATGGACCCAACAACGGACTGCTCATGCCACGCACGGTGAGACCACCGATGGTGGCGGCCGCGGAACTTCGGAGGAAATGCCTTCTGTTCATGGGTGCCAGGATATCAGTGGAGTTGGGTCTCTGCCGCACCGGCCATGTCCAGGAAGAGCCAGAGCAGAAGCGAGGGGACCAATTGTGCGGTCATGTCCGTGGTGTTGGGGTCGTTCACGTACAGCTCATAGGCATCGGACCAGTAGAAGTCGCTCTGTTGGCCCAGTAGCAGGAAGTTGGTCTTGAGCTGGTTGCGCACATCCTCCGAGATGGGCAGGGCCATCAGCAGGTCGGCAGCATCGGCCACCAGGCTGTTGGGGTCCATGGGATTTGTGAACTGGTCCACGAGCGCGATCAGGTCCACTTTCAGCTCGAGGTTCCGGCTTTGCGGCTGGAAGAGGTTGTTTCCTGTGGAGAAGCCCGTGTAGATGATGCCGAGCAGCGAATTGTTACGCGCTGGGTAGGTCGCCGAATCCAGCCATACCTCATCGTAGCTGGGGAACTGGTGATAGGCCGGCCAGCCCGCGACGTTGGGCGGGTTCAACAGCTCCTGGCCGGCATAGCTGGTCAGCCAATACACATCACGCCACACCCGGTATTGGGCCTCGAACTGTTCCGGGGTGGGGAAGGGCATCTGCAGTTTGCGCAACGCACCGATCACCAGGTCCGCCGGGCTCATGATCATGCACGTCCGGATCTCCGGGCTGAAAAAATGCGCGCTGGTGAGCAAGGCGTGCATCACCGTCCGTAATTGGTCCGGGGCACCCTCGTTGGCACGGAAGATCTCTGCAAGTGGAACGATCACCTGGCTCTCCGTGGTGGCGTCGATCTCACCATGGATGAAGAACCGATAGATCTCCCGGCAGAGGAACAGGCTGACCTCCTCCTTGCCGTATATCATGGCGAGCAGGGCGTTCAGCTCGGCAGCACCGCCCTCCGGACCGCTCACCCCGCCGATGACCGTATTGTTGAAGAATGCGCTGAACTGTTTGTCTCCCTGGTCGTGCTGGTTCTGCCGGAAGAAGGTGAAGGGAAGCACGATGTTGCCATCGATGTCCTGCTCGCGTACGGTCCAGCCTGTCAGTACACGGGCCGCCTCTTGCACGTCCGTTTCTGTGTAGCCGCTGCCTTCCCCCAGCGTGAAGAGCTCCATCAGCTCCCGGGCATAGTTCTCATCCGGTGCTGCCGCGGTGTTCAGGTAGCCGTTCAGGAATACGAGCATCGAACCGCTGATGCTCACGTCGTACATCAGCTGGCGGTGATTGCCCAGGCAGCCGTCGCGCAGCAGTTGGTCGTATTCGTAACTCAGTCGGGGATTGAATATGCCGAAGACCTGGGTGGGCAATTGGTTGAACCAGAAGAGCACCATTTTTTCTCGGATGGACCTGCCCTGCTGGACCATCAGCCCGGTGCGCCACCACATGTAACTCTGGATCCTGGCGCTCGTGAGGTCGGTGAGCTCCTCGTCCGTGTTGCCGTAGCGCGGGGTGTCCACCCAGGTGCTGCCGAAGGCCACTTGGGGGTCCAGCGCATCAGGGTCTGGATTGTTCAAAGGACCGCCGGTGTAGGCCTTGATAGGTGGTGCCGTATCGTTGGTCACATCCAGCAGGACGTCGATCACCTGGTCCAAGGTTTGGCCTTCGAAGAAAGCCAGGTCTTCCAGTGTGGCACCGAACAGGGTGCGGCGCAGCAAGTGCTTCAGCTCCTCCCGACCGAACGGTCCCGTGTAGCTTTGGATAGGCATTGAATGGTCTGTTCTGTGGTTCTGACGGAGTTGCCGGGCAAAGGTTCGATCGATCCGACAAGGCGATGTGAAGGTGGCATGAAGTTGTTGATCGGACACATGGAGCCGGGCTATGGATATGAACAGTAGGTACGTTCACAGAGATGTGCCATGTCTGGAAATAATCGCCTTCCGACGACACTAACGGCCGTTCTGTGAGGCTATTTTTGGCGCTGGTCGGTCCAAGGAAACTTTGTTCATGGATCAAGCGTACGTTAAGGGAACGGTCAACCCTAAGGAAGGACCTTTGTACCATGGTTTGTTCTCTTCCGCCAAGCACGATATCACCGATCACCAGACCGGGCCTGCTGCTCTTGGCGTTCCTCCTGGGTACTGTAGGTCTCGTAGCTCAGCCTTTCGGACCTCCGAACGACCTGTGCGATCATGTGCTGACCAAGCCGCTGCCCATGGGCGGCTCCTTGGCATTCACGGGCAACAATACAGGGGCAACGAACGTGAGCGACAGTGAACCGGGGACAGAGATCGCCAACAGCGATCTGGGTACGGTGTGGCACGCCTTCACCATAGCCAGCTGCTCCAGGGTCACTGTGGCGTATTGTGGAACAACACCGGCCTTCACCAACCATTGGAACCTGCTGGTGCGTGGATGTCCGGCCCAGCAGACCATCCCGCCCGTTGCCTTGAACGACCTGGACTGTGGCGATGGCAACCGCACCATGATCTACGACCAGTTGGAAGCCGGGACGTACTACATACCGGTATTGGAGGATGTCTTTGCCGATGCACAGGGCCCCTACACCATTCAGGTATCAGCATTGGTATGTTCAGGTGGAGCGCCTCCGAACGATCTCTGCGGCACGGTACTGCCCAAATCGATCGGTATCGGTGCTGAGGCCACCTTCATCGGTGATAATTCCGGAGCCACCTTTGAAGGCGATGGGGAGACGGGCACGCTGATCGGTAGCCTTCCGATCCCTACGGTCTGGCATGCCTTCGAACTGGAACATTGTGCCTCGGTCCTCGTGGATTATTGCGGAACGAACACCCAACAGACCAACTACTGGAACCTGCTCGCCACCGGATGCCCGGCGGCAGTGACCTACAACCCGACACAGATCCTCGACGATGAATGTGGGAACGGCATGCGGTCGCTGTTCTTCGCGTCGCTCGACCCCGGTATCTATTACCTGCCGGTGATCTACGATCCCTTCGCCGGTGCATCAGGTCCCTATGAGGTGCGGGTGCGTGTAGGTGTGTGCGCCGGAGGTGTGCCGCCCAACGACCGATGTTCCGAGGTGAGCGCGGTCAACCTACGACTGGGTGTTCCTCAGGTCTTCGTGGGCGACAACCGGGGTTCCACCTTGGTGGAGGACGGTGTTCCTGGTTCGCTCATCGGCGATGCCGGACTTGCCACCGTATGGCATGCGTTCACGTTGGAGCAGTGCGCCCGTATCACGGTCGACTATTGCGGAACAGTGCCGGAGTTCGGCAACTACTGGAATGTGCTGGCCACGAGTTGCCCATCTGACACCTACCTGAACCCCTTTGAGATCAGCGACACCACTTGTGCCAATGGAAGGCGTACGCTGTACTATGGCAATGTGCCCCCGGGGACCTACTACCTTCCTGTTCTGTTGGATGCATTCAACGGTGCATCCGGCCGCTATGAGGTGAGCGTGCTCGCACTGAACTGCACGGGTGAATCACCTGCCAACGACCGCTGTGCCGACATCATCGCCGAGCCGCTCACACCGGCTCAGCCCTTGACCTTCAACGGTAACAACACGGGCGCCACGGCACTGGACGACGGGCTGCCCGGAAGCCTTGTCGGGAACAGCGGCCTGCCTACGGTCTGGCATGCGTTCACCATCGAGGATTGCCAGACCGTGAGCATCGCCTATTGCCGTACAGACCCCTTGTTCGGCAACTATTGGAACCTGTTGTTCCGGGATTGCCCCGCGGACGCACCAGTGTTCGTATCGGACCTCAACGATGCGCTCTGTGAGGACGGAGCACGCACCTTGATCTATAATGACCTTGCTCCCGGCACCTACTATATCCCCGTGCTGATGGACGCTTTCAACCAGTCGCGCGGACCCTATGAACTGACCGTGGCGGCATCATCCTGCGATCTCACGACCGCGGTGGACGAAAGGAACAACTTGGACCTGCGCGTCTATCCTGTTCCTGCGCGGGACGTGTTGCTCATCGACGGGGTATCGGAGGGTGCCTATCAGCTGGAAGTGATCGACGCGATCGGCCGCCCCGTTCTTCAGCAGGGCGGTGCGCATGGTGGAGGTGTGATGCGTTCGCCCATACCATCGGCCCAGGCAGGCGTCTACCTCCTTCGTATCACGGATGCGGCCGGGACACGGGTCGTACGCTTCGTCACCGAGCGCTGAACACAGGCGGAACGAGCAGATGCTCCGGTCTACATTTGACCGTTGATCTGAACTGACCGCCATGCGATTGATCTCCTTCAATGTGAACGGTATACGGGCCTCCGTGGGGAAGGGCCTGGTGGATTCCCTGCGCACACTGGATGCCGACATCCTTTGTTTCCAGGAGACCAAGGCCACGCCGGACCAGGTGCGTGAAGCGCTGACCGAACTGGAAGGCTACCACGTGCATGCCTACGGTGCCCAGAAGGCCGGATATAGCGGGACCGCCATCGTTTCCCGGTTGAAGCCGGTGCACGTGGGCTTCGGCATCGGCATGCCCGGTCACGATGACGAGGGACGTGTGGTCACAGCGACCTTTGACGATGTGGTGGTGGTGACCGTGTACACCCCCAACAGCGGACAGGAGCTGAAACGCTTGGACTACCGGCAGGAATGGGACCAGGCGTTCGCAGCGTATGTGAAGGAGTTGGCGAAGGGCCGCAGGCCCGTGGTGATCTGTGGTGACCTCAACGTGGCGCATCGCGACATCGACCTGGCGCGCCCCAAGGCCAACTACAACAAGAGCGCCGGATACATGCAGGAGGAGATCGATGGCCTCGATGCCCTGCTCGGTGCCGGTTTCGTGGATAGCTACAGACACATTCATCCTGCGGAGGTGAAATACAGTTGGTGGAGCTTCCGCGCCGGGGCTCGTGGCAAGAACATCGGCTGGCGCATCGACTATGTGCTGGTGTCAAAAGGCTTCGAGAAGAAGGTCAAGGAGGCCTTCATCCTGAACGAGGTGCTCGGGAGCGATCATTGTCCTGTGGGGATCGGGTGGTGACCGTTGTTCCTGGTCAGTCATTCCGGGCTTGACCCGGAATCGCGAGAATGATAAAGCGCCCTACAGCTACCCACCGTAATGAAGAACCTGCTGAAGCTTGAGGAACTGGCGCAATTCCTGGTGTGCTTGGGTTGGCTGTTAGTGTCCCAGCTACCGTGGTGGTGCTACGTCCTTCTTTTCGTGGGGCCGGATATCAGCATGCTCGGCTATTTGGTGAATAAACGGGTAGGAGCATTCGCCTACAACATGTTCCACCACAAGGGCATGGCACTGCTGATCATTACGGCTGCGGCATACAGCGATCTATCGACCGTATTCCTGCTTCGCACACAAGCGGAACTTGGATTCCTCGTCCTAGGGGTCATCCTCTATGGCCACGCCTCGCTAGACCGCATCTTCGGCTACGGTCTCAAGTTCGGCGACAACTTCCACCACACGCACCTGGGCTGGATCGGGAAAGGGAAAGTGGCCGGTGGCGAGGATCCAGTTGACCAGTGACCGCTGTAGTGAACTTGCCAACTCGCCAACTTGCAACTTGCGACTTACTCAATGCGCATCCTCCTCCTCGACAACCACGACAGCTTCACCTGGAACCTGCAGCACATCCTGGTGCAGCACGCGGCCGTGGATGTGGTGATGAACGATGCCATCTCCGTGGACGAAGCGGCGCAGTATGACCGTATCGTGCTCTCACCGGGACCCGGCCTCCCCCGTGAAGCAGGCATCCTGATGGAACTGGTGCACAAGCTCATGCCTACGCACCCCATCCTCGGCGTTTGTCTGGGTATGCAGGCCATTGTGGAGGCTTGTGGTGGCACCTTGTACAACCAGGCCCGGGTGATGCACGGCCTCGCCGTGGGCTGCACGCCCGAGGAGCCGTGCGATCCGCTCTTTGCCGGCCTCACCGTTCCGTTCGAAGTGGGCCTCTACCACAGCTGGGCCGCCGATCCGGGCACCTTCCCCAAGGACCTGCGGATCACCGCTCGGAGCGAACAGGGGGTGATCATGGCTTTGCGCCACCGCGGTCATGCCGTTTGTGGCGTCCAGTTCCACCCGGAGAGCGTGCTGACACCCATGGGTGGGGCGATCATCGCGAACTGGTTGAAGTGAGCGTCCCCTTTCTGCCGGTTCGGGGTCAGAACAGCAGGTTGCTGTCGTTGCCGTAGGGTTGCCGTTGTTCGTACTTCAGGTCCCGCAGGATGCTCGCCTTGATGTTGATGCGGAACATGAAGCTCTTGCGCTCGCCGATGGGGATGATGTTGAAGTTGAACTCCCAGCAGTGGAGGTCCCAGTAGAGGTTCAGGGAGGTCGGCGTCCAATCGCCGGCAACCAGGTCATATCCGCTGCTGAACCCGAACTTCCAGTGTTTCAGGATGTTCAGGTCGCCGTTGAACAGCACGCTCTGGCGCTCACTATCGGTGAATTCATCGGTGGAGGTGAAGACCCGGTTGATGTCGTAGCTGTAGTTCACACCCAGGCGCCAGGGAAGGCTGAAGTTCACGCGGGCACCCTTGCTCGGATCGCTGTCCTCCACCACCTTGCCCTTGTCCTCACTGGTCGTGTTCTGGCTCGCCTGGCCGTAGCGGGGGCTCTTCAGGTCGAAGCCCAGGGCCACGTTGGTGTAGACCATGCGCGCCAGCTGGCCGTTCACGGAACGTTGTGAGCGATCGTAACGTGTTCCGAACGCGTCGACAGCGTAGGGGTCCCACAGGCTCACCACGTTCAGGTTGAGGACATTGAAGAACGAGGTCCGGGCCGAGATGTTGACCGGTGACCAGCGAAGCGAATCCTTCAACACATCATAGGTACTGTTGATGCCGAGGTAATCGATCAGCTTCAACTTTTTGTAAAGCTCCGCATCCGGGGCCGCCGTCGTATCGCGGTACACCTTGCCGTCGCGCACCTTGGCCTCGATGTTCTGGATGATGCCCAGGTTCAGCGTTCCGCTCTGTCCGCTCGGAGGTTTGCCGTAGATGCCGATATCGTAAGGGGAATAACTGCCGGGTGTGCCGTCCACGCCGAACGGCCCCTCGATCTCCGTGCTTTGGTCCGGCCGGTATGTGAATCCGGCGGTGGGGGTGATCACATGGCGGATGGCCATGATGCGCTCTCCGTAGAACGAATACATGCCATAGAGCTTGCTGGTCATGGATGCACCCGCGTTCCATTCACCCACCCTGCTGAACCCGGATAGCGTGTCCACCTCGGTGCTGTTCGTCTCCGGGTCGTAGGTCTTGCTCAGCGTTTTGAAATACCAGCGCTCGGTCACGCGGAATTCCGGGTTGATGGTCACCAGCTTATTCTTGAAGGTGGTGCTCACTGTGGCATTCTGGCGCACCCCATTGCGCATCTGCTGGCTCAGGTAGGACATGTTCCCCAGATAGAGCTGGTCCTCCGTGGTGCTCAGGCGATTTTCCGCATTGGCCGAGTAGCTCACGGCCAGTTGATCGTACCAGCGGCTGGGTGCGGTGACCGGGCGCAGCAGCTGTATGGGAAGGATCCGGGTCAGGTTGAAGGTCAACGAAGGGATCGTGATGTCGAAGGTCCCGTTCAGCGTGTTCTGGCTGTGCCGCAGGTTGGCCGTGAGGTTGTACGGCTTGCCGGGCCAGATGTGCGTCCAGCTGATGTTGCTCTGGAAGGTGTTGCTCAGGTAATCGTTGGTGCTGCTGTTGAAGTTGTTCGTGAAGTTCTGGCTCGTACCGATGTTCACGCTGGCATTGAAGCGGTCCGTGAGGCTCGCACGCGGGTCCACATTGTGGTTCCAGCGGAAGAAGAAGTTCTGCTGTTTGCTGAAATCGGGGAACTCCGGGTCGCCGTTTAACAAAGTGCTGTGGCTCAGGTCCACATTGCCGGTGTAGCGGTAACGGCTTCGGTAGCGGCTCACTCCCCGTAGGGCCCAGCTTCCACGGCTGTAGATGTCGCCCGTGAGCTGCAGGTCCACATGGTCATTGATCGGGAAGTAATAGCCGCCGTTGAGCAGAAAGTAGCCCAGCTGCTGGTTGTTGCCCCACGTGGGGATCAGCACACCGCTGCTTCCGCCCTTCTTGTTGGGGAACATGCCGAAGGGCAGGGCCAACGGCGTGGGGATCTTACCCACCTTCATGAACGCGGGACCGGTGATGATCTTGTCATCGGGGATCACCATCATCCTGCCCACCCTGAAATGGTAGTGAGGGTGGGGCCGGTCGCAGGTGGTGAGCATGCCGAAGCGGCTGTGTACCTCGCCGTCCGCGTGCCGTTTGCTCAGGCCGGCATGCACCCAGGTCTCCTGTTCCTGTGTCCGCACCTCCCGGATCATGCCCTGCTTGGTCTTGAAGTTGTAGCGTATGCTGTCCGCCTCAATGGAATGCCCATCCTGCACGAACGCCGGTTTGCCCACCACCGTGCCGGTGCTGTCCGGGGCACCATGGGCCTGTGCTTCCTCGTTCTTCATGTCGAGGATGATGCGGTCGGCAGAGAGCTCCACATCCCCATACTTCACAGTGGCGGCACCAAAGAGGTACACTGTTTGCCCAGGCAGATCATACAGCATGCTGTCCCGGGCCGAATACTTCACGGGGTTGTCCAGCTTCTGCGCCGCCGCCTCGGACAGTACACACATCAACAGGAACGTGATGAAAACTGCACCCGCATGCCCCACAGCCCCGATGGAGGGGCCGCTAGCTTCGCCCCTTGTAGGCCGGATGCGTGGCGGTGACGTCATGTTCCTGCCTTTCGCAGTGAAAAGCGGGCCGAATTTACCAACTCACCCGCCGGGAACCCTGGAACGCATGTCCGCTCGGTCAAAGTACTTCTGTATCGCCCTCGTCCTGGTGGCTTGTTGCGCCAGCACGCTCAAGGCGCAGGTGGGCGCGCGCGATCCCAACCGTATCCGCACCATCGTGCTCGACGCGGGCCATGGCGGCAAGGACCCCGGCAACCTGGGTACAGGCCGATACAAGATCACCGAGAAGCACATCTCGCTCAACGTGGCGAAACTGGTGGGCAAATACGTGAACGAGGCATTTCCCGAGGTGAACGTGGTCTACACACGCGAGGACGACCGCTTCATCGAACTGATGGAGCGCACCAACATCGCCAACAAGGCCAAGGCCGATGTATTCATCAGCATCCATTGCAATGCCAACGACAACAAGGACCCGCATGGCTGCGAGACCTATGTGATGGGCCTCCACAAGACCGAGGCGAACATGCGTGTAGCCCAGAAGGAGAACGAAGCGATCCTGCTGGAGGAGGGCCACGAGCTGAAATACGATGGCTACGACCCCAAGGACCCTGAGAGCATGATCGCCCTCAGCCTGCGGCAGAACATCCACCTGGACCACAGCCTGCTGCTGGCCTCGTTGATCCAAAAGCAGTTCAAGGAGCGGGTGGGCAGGCCTGATCGCGGTGTGAAGCAGGCCGGGTTCCTCGTGATCAGCTACACCACCATGCCCAGCGTGCTCATCGAGCTCGGCTTCCTCACCAATCCCACGGAAGAGGATTACCTGCAGACCGCGGAAGGGCAGGAGTACATGGCCAGTGCCATTTACCGTGCTTTCAAGGAGTACAAGGCGATCGTGGAAAAGGTGGATGGGCCTGTGGCACCACCGGTCGTGGTGGAACCCACAAAACCGGTGGAGCAGCCTTCGCCCGTGGTCACCACGGCCGGTGTGCGCTTCAAGGTTCAGATCGTGACCAGCAGCAAACGGCTGGATACCGCCCCGAAGAACTTCAACGGCCTGGAAGGGGTGCAGGAGCACAAGGGGGCAGGGTTGTTCAAATACACGGTGGGCGATGCCGCCTCGCTGGAGGAGGCCCGGGAGGTGCAGAAACGCTGCAAGGACAAGGGTTTCGATGGGGCGTTCATCGTGGCGTTCAAGGGTGGGGAGCGGATCGATCTGCAGGAAGCTGTTAAATTGGCCCGTGGCCGCTGAGGCTGAACGACTTCATGAAGATCCGCCGCGAGTACTCCATTGCCCTCCTTGTCCTCGGTGCCGTGGGCCTGCTCATCTTCGGCATCAATTTCCTCAAAGGCCTGGACCTGTTCCAGAAGCGGAACATCTATCATGTGGTATACAACGATGTTTCGGGCATCACGGGTGCCAGCCCGGTCTATTTCAACGGCTACAAGGTGGGTCAGGTCATCAGCACCTCCCTGGTAGAAGAAGGGAAGGGAGGCATTGCGGTCAGTTTCCAGCTGAACGAGGATGGCCTGAAGCTGCCTTCTGATACCGAGGTGCGGATCTACAGTGCCGATCTGTTCTCCCGGGCCCTTCAGTTGGTCATCGGTACCAGCACCGTTTATGCGCAGGCCGGGGATACGCTCACCGGCGATTCGCAGTTGAGCCTCACCGACGCGGTCGGCCAGCAGATCGATCCTCTGAAGCGCAAGGCTGAGAACATGATCGCAAACGTTGATTCGGTGCTCTCCGGCCTGAACCAGGTGTTGAACGATTCGGCGATCGGTGATATCGACGCCAGCTTTTCCAGCATCCGCTCCACCTTGGAGACCTTCAATACCACCTCTCAGCGCTTGGACGGCATGATCGCCGCCGAAGCCGACGCCATCCACAAGATCCTCACGAACCTCACCGCGGTGAGCCAGAACCTCGTGGTCTACAACGAGCGCATCTCCAGCATCCTGCAGAACATGGATACGCTTTCCGGAACATTGGCCGGACAGGAGCTCAAACAGGCTGTCAGCGACCTGTCCACCAGCTCGGCCCAGTTGCGCGCCGTGATGGATGATCTGCAGGCCGGGGAGGGGTCATTGGGAGCACTGCTGAAGAACGATACGCTCTACAACAACCTGGAAAGTGCAAGCCGTGAACTGGACCTGATGCTGGAGGATGTGCGTCTCAATCCGAACAGATACGTCCATTTGTCGTTGTTCGGAAAGAAGGATAAACTTCCCAAGCTGAGCGATAGTGATGTGGAGCGTATCGCCAAAGCCCTGCGTGAAGCCGACAAGCCATGATCATCAGCAACATCCTGTTCGTCCTGCTTCTGATCGGTGCCGTGGGCCTGTTCACCAGGAACATGCAGCGTGTGGTACGGAACATCCGGCTGGGTCGCGACCAGGACATCAGTGACCGCAAGGCAGAGCGCTGGAGCGTGATGGCCCGTGTGGCCTTGGGCCAGAGCAAGATGGTGGCGCGTCCCGTGGCGGGCTTCATGCACATCCTGATCTACATCGGCTTCGTCATCATCAACATCGAGGTGGCAGAGATCGTGATCGACGGCATCTTCGGTACACATCGCATCGGTGCCTTCCTCGGGCCTTTGTACGACTTTTTGATCGGCAGTTTCGAGGTTCTGGCGGTGGGCGTGCTGCTGGCCTGTGTGGTCTTCATCGCCCGCCGTGCGGTCCTGCAGCTCCCGCGTTTCCACAAGCCGGAGATGAAGGGCTGGCCTTCGAAGGATGCCATGATCATCCTGGTGGTTGAGATCCTGCTCATGGGCGCGTTCCTGAAGATGAACGCCACGGACCAGGTGCTTGCAGCGCGTGGCGTGGACCACTACACCACGGCGGGAAGCTACCCGGTGAGCAGCATGTTGCGCCCGTTCTTCGAGGGCATGACCGATGGCACCGTGATCGCCTTCGAACGCTTTTTCTGGTGGTTCCACATCCTGGGGATCTTCGCCTTCCTGAACTACCTGCCCTACAGCAAGCACTTCCACATCCTGCTGGCCTTCCCCAACACCTGGTACAGCAAGTTGCAGCCTCCCACGGAGATCGCCAACATGCCCCGCATCACCGGCGAGGTGCGTTCCATGATCGACCCGTCCGTCGCGCCCCCGGAGCCCGCACCCGCGCGGACCGTGGCGGGAGTGGAGGTGCCTGAACGCTTTGGTGCGAAGGACATCTTCGACCTGAGCTGGAAGAGCCTCATGGATGCATACAGCTGCACCGAGTGCGGGCGATGCACCAGTGAATGCCCGGCCAACATCACAGGCAAGCTGCTGAGCCCGCGCAAGATCATGATGGACACCCGCGACCGTATGGAGGAGGTCGGACGCAACATCGATGCGAACCAAGGCACCTTCAAGGACGATGGCATGAGCCTGCACAGCCGCATCACCGAAGAGGAGCTGTGGGCCTGCACCACGTGCAATGCCTGCACCCAGGCCTGTCCGGTGAACATCGACCCGGTGAACATCATCATGGAGATGCGCCGCTACAAAGTGATGGAGGAGAGCAGCACGCGCCCCGCCCTCACCGGCATGTTCAACAACGTGGAGAACAACGGTGCGCCTTGGGCCTTCGGGCCGGATCAGCGCATGAAATGGACGGAATCCTGATGAATACCCCGATCCACGTCCCCACCATGGCCGAGTTCGCCGCCAGCGGCGAAGTGCCCGAAGTCCTGTTCTGGGTGGGCTGTGCCGGCAGTTTCGATGACCGCGCCCGCAAGATCACGAAGGCTTTCGTCCGCATCCTGAACGCGGCCAAGGTGAAGTTCGCCGTGCTGGGCCGGGAGGAATCCTGCACCGGCGATCCGGCGCGACGGGCGGGCAACGAGTTCCTGTTCCAGATGCAGGCCCTGCAGAACGTCACCGTGCTGAACGGCTACGGCATCAAGCGTATCGTGACGGCCTGCCCGCACTGCTTCAACACGCTGAAGAACGAGTATCCCGCTCTGGGCGGCGCCTACGAGGTGCTGCACCACACGCAGTTCATCAATGCCCTGATCAAGGAAGGGCGCATCAAGGTGGAAGGCGGCAGTTTCAAGGGCAAACGCATCACCTTTCACGATCCCTGCTACCTGGGGCGTGGTAACGGCGAGTACGAAGCCCCGCGCGAAGTGCTGCTGAAGCTGGATGCAGCGCTGGTGGAGCTGAAACGCAGCAAGCAGAACGGCCTGTGCTGCGGTGCCGGTGGCGCCCAGATGTTCAAGGAGGCCGAACCCGGCACGCGCGAGGTGAACCACGAACGCAGTGAGGAGGCGCTGGCCGCCGAGCCCCAGATCATCGCTGCCGGTTGTCCCTTCTGCAACACCATGCTCACCGATGGCGTGAAGCACTTCAACAAGGAAGGGGAAGTGGTGGTGAAGGATGTGGCGGAGCTGATCGCCGAGGCGGGGGAGCTGTAGGGTGCACGAACGAAAAGGGGGCATGGTCCGACGGACCATGCCCCCTTTTCGTACTCGATCATCAATTCCCCAACAACACCTTCACCGCTTCCTCCAACTGCTGATCACGGCCTTTGCTGACGGCGGCCGGCTCGTTCGGCACCTTCACATCGGGTTCCAGCTGGGTGTTCTCCATGAAGGCGCCGCTATTGTCGATCATGCCCACTTGCGGGATGCCGAAGTACATGCCGTTCTGCAGGCCTTCCCACCACACGGCGGTGCCGGTACCGGGCACGGGCATGCCCACCAGTTTGCCCACACCAAGCGCCCGATAGGTCACGGGGAAGAGGTGGGCATCGGAATAGTTGCTCTCGCTCATCACCACCACGCTCTTGCGCTGCCACTTGAACTGGGGCTCGGTGCCCAGCTTCTGCCCGCGGGGTTCGATGCGCATGTAGGTCTTGCCGCTCAGGAAGGTCGCGAGGTCGTCGTGCAGCCAGCCGCCGCCGTTGAAACGTGTGTCCACCACCAGGCCTTCCTTGTCGTGGTACTTGCCCAACGCGTCCTCATACACCGTGCGGTAGCTTCGATCGTCCATGCCGCGCACATGCACGTAGCCCAGTCGGCCACCGCTCAGGCTGTCCACCAGGTGCCGGCAACGGTCCACCCAACGCTCGTACAGCAGCTGGTTCTCCTCGCCCCGGTTGATCGGCTTCACCGTTTCCTCCCAACGCGTATTGGTCCTGGGGTCGTGCAGGGAGAGCAGGGTGGGCTTGTCGGCCTTGCGGTTCAGCAGTCGGCTGGGGTCCTCCGTGGCGGTGATGTCCACACCGTCGATCTTCTCGATCACCACACCGGCCTTGATCTTCGAACCTTCTTTCACGCAAGGCCCTTTTTTGATCACCTCCGCAATGGTCAGTCCGGCCTTGGTGTCGTCCGCGTAGAACAGTCCGAGCGAGGCCGTGGCATCACCGGTCGGGTTCTGCGAGCGGTAGCCCGCACCCGTGTGCGATGCGTTCAGCTCGCCGAGCAGTTCGCTCAGCAGCTCGGCCATATCGTCGTTGTTGTTGATGGAGGGCAACGCGCGCTGGTACTCCTTCTTGTAGAACGCCCAATCGACGCCGTGCAACTTGGGGTCGTAGAACTTCTTCACCACCTGGCGCCAGACGTGCTCGAAGAGGTATGCCCGCTCGGCCGCGCTGTTCAGCGTCATCTCACCGTTGATGCCCACACCGCTCACCTCGTTCTTATCGATCTCGAAGCGTGAAATGCCTCCGTCCTTGGTGAAGAAGAGGTTCTTGCCGTCCTTGTCCATCATCAGGTATCCGGCGTTGTCGGCACCCAGTTTTGCGGCCACCTTGGTCTCCTTGGTCCGTAGTTCGGTAACCCACAGGTCATAGCCCTTCTCGAAGCTGGCGAGGTAGAACAGTTTCTCGCCGTCCTTGCTGAGCACTGCTCCCGAGAGGTCTGAGGAATGGATTGTGAGCCGCACCCGTCGGTCATCGATGTGCTCCAGTTCCAGTTTCAAGGGCTCCACTTTGTCCTTGTCCGCGTCCTTCTCCTTGTCATCGTCCTTCTTCCCGTCCTTCTTGCCTTTGTCGTCCTTGTTCTTCTCCTCCTCTTTCTTTTTGTCCTCTTCCTCCTTCAACAGTTCGAACTCTTCCTCACTCAGGTTGAAGCGGTCGAAGGCCTCCTGGGTGAAGAACGTGGCGTAGGCATCCATCTGTCCGCCCCAGCTGGCGTGGTTCTTCATGCCGTCCCGGCTGCTGTAGGTGAGCATGGCCTTGCCGCCCATGGTCCACTCGGGGCCCCAATGGCCGTAGCCACTGCGGCTCAGGTCGACCACATCCTTGTCGCCCGCTGCGCTCACCAGACCGGCCTGTCCGATCCATTGGGCCTTGTGCAGGAAATTGACCAGCAGCCATTTGCTGTCAGGCGACCAGGCGAAGTGCTGGTCACCGTCGCTGTAGCTGTAGTTGCGGTCGCCGGGCAGTACGGTGCGGCTCTGTTTGCCGGCCACGTTGTACACGCGAAGCGTGGTCCGTTCCTCCAGATAGGCCACCTCCTTGCCATCGGGCGACCATTTCGGTTGGAATTCCTCGGCGGGCGTGGCCAGCAGTGCTTCCTCCTTCAGCACGGTGGCGGTGAAGAAGTAGGGCTCTTCCTTGCGTACGATGCGGGTGGTATAGAGGTCCCAGCTGCCATTGCGCTCGGTGGTGTACAGGATCGAGCGCCCATCGGGACTGAAGCTGGCCGACCGCTCCTGCTCGGGCGTGTTGGTGATGCGGCGCGTGGTGCCCTCCTTCACGGAGCTCACGAAGACCTCGCCGCGGTGCACGAACACCACCTCCTTCCCGTTGGGTGAGACCTCGAATTCGCTGACGCCACCGTTCACCTTCACGGTGCGCTCCGGGGTGTGGCGGGCGTCCAGTGCGACCCGCACCTTCACCTTCACCGGCTCCGATCCATCGATCATGGTGTACAGTTCACCGTGGTGGCTGAAGCAGATCAGACCGCTGGTGCTGATGCTCAGATGACGGATGGGGTGGTCCTTCATGAAGGAGACCTGCGAGGCGGGGCCACCACCGGCGGCCATCTTGTGCACGTTGAAGGTGCTCGTGCCCGCCACGGCACCGGCTCCGTTCTCGCTCAGGTAGTACACCGTGCGGCCATCGGCGGAAAGCACCGGTTCGCGGTCCTCGCCATCGAAGGTGGTGAGCTGCTTGTAGGCTCCTGTGGCGGGCGTGTAGCTCCACACGTCACGCGTAACGCTCGACCGGTGGTGCTTGCGGAGGTCATCCTCGTAGCCTTTCCAATCGTGGAACACCAACAGGCTCCCATCCGCGGAGTAGCGCGCATTGAGCGCGGGCGTGGTCAGGATGCGCTGGGCCTTGCCGCCTGTCAGTGGCACACGATACAGCTCGCTCAGCCCGGGGCTCGGGAACTGCTGGTTGCTGGCGGCATCCAACCGGCTGCTGGAAAAGATGACCGCGCTGTCGTTCGGCGTGAAGTCGCTGGGCGTATCACCTGCGGAATGGTAGGTGAGCCGCGTGGCCTGGCCTCCCGAGCTGGGCATCACGTACACATCGTTGTTGCCGGAGCGGTCGCTGGCAAAGGCGATCAGCCTGCCATCGCGGGACCATACCGGAGAGCTGTCGTAGGCCTCGTGAGTGGTGAGCAGCACGGCATCGCCACCCGTCACCGGCACCCGCCACAGGTCGCCGAGGTAGCAGAACACGATGGTGGTGCCGTCCGGGGAAATGGCGGGCTGCCGCATCCAGAGGGGCGTCTCCTGCGCGATGGAGGCGAGGTTGATCGTGGCGAACAGAAGGAGCAGGCGGTTGCGATAGGTCATGTGAAGTAGGGGCGAGGCACGAAGTAACGGGTTCCGGCGAAGCGATCATCCCGTGACGGAACGTTCTGTCATTCTCAGCAGGATCACCAACTTTGTACCATGCAGGCAACACCGAAGCTCCGATCTCTGGCAGACATGCCGGCTCATGCCCGGCTGTGGGTCTATAAGACGCCACGCGCCCTGGGCCAGGCAGAACAACGGCTGGTGCGCGAGCGCGGTGCGGAGTTCACGGCCGGATGGGCTGCGCACGGCGCCCCCCTGGATGCCTGTGTGGAAGTGCTCCACGACCGTTTCGTGATCATCGCCGTGGATGAGGAGCAGGCCTTGGCCAGCGGCTGCAGCATCGACAAGAGCGTGGGATTCATCAAGGGCCTGGAACATGACCTTCAATTGATGCTCACCGACCGTATGGTGGTGATCTACGAGCAGGCCGGGGAAGTGAACAGCTGCCGCCTGCAGGACCTTCCGCTGTTGCTCAAAGAGGGTTCGATCACCGCGGATACACTGGTCTACGACGACCTGGTGGCCACCGTGGGTGAGCTGCGCGAGCGCTTCAAGGTGCCCCTGCGTGCCAGTTGGTTGGAGCGCTTCCTCTGAACGCATCCCCGATCGCCTTTTGAAAACTCGTGCCATTCAATGGTCGGGGAGGGCATTCGCCGGCCCACCTTGTACGTTCATACCACGAGGGAATGCGTACCGAAGCGGATCGATGGCTGGGAGCACTGCTCCATGGATGGGTGGAGCTCCTCACTCTGTTCCTCATGCTTGTTACGGTTCTGGCCTTGCTCAGCTGGTCCTGGGGGCGTGGTCTTCGGCCGGCCGACCGCGGGCCACTGGTCCATGCTCCCATGCTTATGGGTAGCTATGGGCTGGTGATCTTCCTGCGTCAGGTACAGGGTGAGTGGTGGGCTTCCCTCATCGTGGCCTTCGCACTGCTGGTGGGCGGCCTGCTCAGCAGGGTCGTGCGGCCGGTGGGGCTTTGGTCCATCAATATCATCGTTGCCTCGCTCATCGGTCTGCACCTGCACTTGAGCGCATTGGCCTTCACCGTGGCGGCCGTGGTGGCGCTCCTGTTCAGTTCCGGTCAGCGGCGATGAGCAGGAAGGGGCCATCCCGCAGCCCGGTCATCTGGGTCTTCCTTGCACTGCTGGGCGTCAGTGGCGTGGTGTTCGCCGCTCTTCTGGGTCCCACTCGGGCGCTCTCCATCGCGGCGGCCTCGGTACTGTCCACCTCGGTGGATGGTCTTTACGAAGGCATCGGCGGGCATCAGCTCCGCGTCCTGGACATCAGCGTGGATCCGGCGCACCTTGATACACTGAACAGTGACCTGCCCTGGAGCGGTGGCCACAACGTCCCGGCCGAGGTCCGCATAAATGGTGTGGTCTACAAGGCGAAGTTCCGATACCGTGGTGCGCTCACGCCATCGCACTTCCTGGGCGACAAACGGTCCTTCCGCCTGAGCTTCAAGGATCCACCGCCCGATCTTCCCTTCGACAAGGTGAACGTGATCAACCCGAAGTCGTTCAACATGCTGAACAACCACATGGGCCTGTGGATCGGAGGGGTCATGGGCGTCCCCGTCCCGCACGATGAATTGGTGCAGGTAAGACTGAACGGGCGTGATCATGGCGTAATGGAACTGTATGAACAGCCCACGGGGAAGTTGGAGCAGGTGCGTGGTATGTGGCCGGAGGAGGTTCCTGTGTACAAGGGTGATTTCGGTCCGCTGCAGGGTCGTGCGCTGGGTGCGCGCAACCTGCTCTGGTCCGAAGCGGCCCATTGGCAGTACGTGAGCAAGGCGGATAGTGCGATGGCACACGCCCGACTGACCTCCCTGGTGGGACTGGTAAGCGACCGCCGGATGCCCCTGGATGAACGGCGCGATTCGCTGGCGTCGCTCATCCACATGGATGCCTACCTCCGCTACCTGGCAGCCCTCTGGGTGGTGAACACCGCGCACATCGACCAGTACCACAATCAGTTCCTCGTGCTGGATCCACGGAACGGCCTGTTCTATCCCATCCTGTGGGACGCCCTGCTCATGTACGAACAACCCGGGAAGCCGCGCTACTACGTGCATGACGCCCTGGCCTACTGGGTACTGCAGGTGCCGGAGTGGCGGCTGCTGCGCGATCGCCATGCCTGGCAGGCACTGCAATGGCTCCATGGCGAAGGGCTGTTCCAGACGCGCTGGAATGAAGTGGAGCGAAGGGTGATGCCCTCGCTGCTCGCCGATCGGAACAAATTTGCCAACGTTACCCTACAGGCCGAGGATGTGCACCGCTACTCCATGGTGCACGCTGCGGCATCCTCTGCCAGCATGCAGGAGCAGGTGCGGACCTATTGGGACGGCCTGACGACCCGGCTCTCGGGCTGTCGCGTCCGGTCCGAACGCAAGGAGGGCGCATTGGTCCTTTCCACGACCGATGAGTGCCCATTGGAACTGCGTTGGAAGACGGTCGAAGGCCAGGAGGTGCTCGTTCTGGTCGACGGGAAGCCCATGGCGACAGAGCGTGTCGGAGCCATCACGCGCCTGGTCATCCATCGCGAAGTGGCCTACAGTGGCGCAACCGCCGAGCCCTTCATGGAAAAGCAGCAGTTCACCGTGAAGCCGCTGGAAGTGCGGTTGGAGTTCGTTCCGTCCCTCCCCGAAGGCCTTGATGTCATCAATGCGATCACCGATGAGAAGGTCCATTGAACGCCGTTCCGTGGGTGTGGTCGCCTGGCTGGTGGGCTCGGTGGCGGTGGTGGCGGTGCTGGTCGCCTCCTTTGCCTTGGTATCTCCCGATCGCCTGGCCGGAGTATGGCCGATGGGCATCCGTTCCACTGAAGTGGACGGCTACGCCAAGTGGCTCGATGTCAGCTTCTCGGACAGTGTCGGTCGACCGGTCCCGGTATACTATATCAGTGCCTCCGGGCGGAGCAAGCGTTGTTCGTGGGAGGATCATGGCCGCGGCTGGGACCGTCGCTGGCTGGAGGGTGAAGGGTATGGCGATTCCGTCAAGGTGCGTCGGATGCGCTCCGAGGATGGTGGCCTGCTGGTGGAACTGAAGGAGGGGACCTTGTTGCGCGAGCAACGCGCCTTTGTCCTGCGCCCTGCCGGTCCTGGATCGATCCGCCAGAAATACCTCGAGATGCTGGCCACTGAGATGGGCCTGCTGACCCCGGAGCTCACGCTCGTCCGGGTGGTCTCCTGCGGCCGTGACCTCGGTCTTTACCTGAAGGAGGAGGTGGTCGATGCGCACTTCCTGCAACGCCGGGGCATGCAGGATGGCTCGGCCTTCACATCACTGTTCGATCCGCGAACGGGGTATGATCTGGTGCCGGTGATCAAGGGTGATTCCGCAGCCAGTGCCGGTCTGCGCGCGATCTGGACGATGGGGGGGAAGGCACTGCCAACGCCGGAGGATGTCGGGCGCTCCGTGGATGAACGAGCACTGGCCGCGTGGCTGCTGCTCCGTTGGATCTCTTCCCCGGAGGACCCGCTGAACGGCGAGCACGTCATGGGCTTCCGCTGGGGACAACGACAGGTGGTGCCCGTGTACCGGTCGTCGAGAGGCGATGCGATGACGACGGGTCCCTTGACCACGTACCGTTCCACACCGATCACGGTGCTCTTGCAGGACCCCGATCTGCGCACCCTCTTCCGTGCAGTGCAGGATGAACTGCTGGCCAAGCGGGGGCAGCTGCGTGAGCGCGCAGAGGCCATCGACCGTGTTTGGATCCCCCAACTGGCCGAAGGGGATGCGCTGGAACACACCCTTGCTCGTGCCGGCCGCATGCGTGATGAACTGCTGATGGTGCGGCTCTCCCAACGCGATGCCTTCGAACAGCTGGCGAGGCCTTTGGAGCGTATGCCCGGTTGGTCCGCGTATGGCGGTGGCACCCTGATGGCCCAGGCGACCTTGGCGCCCGCCGCTTCGGAGGATCACTTGAAGACCCTGTTGCGGATGACGAAGCTCCAGAGCGTCGGTGATTCCATCATCTTCCCCCGGGGCAAGTACACCATCGCGGAGGACCTGTTGTTGCCCGCCGGAACACACGTGGTGATGCTGCCCGGTGCACGACTGGAGATCGCCCCAGGCCGCCGCGTCGTCTGTCGCGGAGACCTCCACATCCGGGGCACACGGATCAATCCGGTGTTCATCCGTCCGATGCGCGATACCGAGCCTTTTGCGGGCCTGGAAGTGATCCGTGATGGTGGCGGCGAAGTGCGCATCACCGGACTTCATATGAGCGGCGGAGGGGCGGGTGGTGCGGCCATGCTGCGTGTGCAGGGTGTGGAACGCACCGTGGTGGAGGGCGCGATCCTTGATGGCAAGGGAGGCTATCCGTTGCTGTGGGTCGCTGGAGGAGACGTGTTCGTCACCGGAGGAACGGCCACCGGAGGGTATCTATCGTTCATCCAGGCCGGTGGCACACTGAAGAACTTGGAGCTGCGCGGTGCCGCCAGGGGGACGGGTGATGCCGGGGTGATCCTCGATGGTTCCCGCATGCGCATCGAAGGCGGGTCCATCACTCGCTCAACCGGCACTGCCGTGGACGTCCGGAACGGAGCCCAGGTGCTCCTGCTGGGTCTTCGCTGCGAGGCGAACACGACGGCCCTGCTGGCGGTGGACGGCTCGCTGGTCCATGCCGATGCCTGCCGCTTCGTGGATAACGCCACGGTCTTCGAACTGCGCAGCGAAAAGGCCACCCGTGGAGCCACACGGGTTTTGTTGTACACCAACGAGTACCTGGACAATACCCGTGATCGCGTGGTGGATGCCCGCTCGTCGGTATTGGACGGCCAGCGTCTGGACGACAAGGTGCGTCGCGGCGATCAGCTTATTCCGTAGCCGGTCGGATGAAGATCGAGGCCCGGTCCGTGGGACGCTCGGCGGCACGCCACTCCGAGCCCAGCATCCGGAGCTCTTCCGGGGGTACCTGGTCCAAGGGGTAGAGCACCGCATCGGGTCGGTCCAGAAAGGATACGGTGTTCACCTGGCCATCGCGCATGTGCACTTCGATGCGGCTGCAATCCGCGCGGTTCACGGCCATCACCTCCTTGCCCCCATCCTTCTCCTCCATCGCGAAGTACACCGTGCGGCTGTTGCCTTCAGCGATCAGGCGGCGCAGCGCATTGTCGGTGAAGATCCCGGTCATCGTTGTGCCCGTCACCTGGTCGAAATGCACACTGTCCACCTCGCTCATCAGGAAGGCATTGCCCAGCACATGGAGCCGGTGGATACCTCCGTCCTTGAGGGTGATGCGGATGTGGTCGCCGGTGATCTGGTCGGCCCTGCTCCAAAGCACGGGCCTGTGGTACATGCGGATCAGGCTGTCCACATTGCTGTAAACCAGCGTATCACAGACCCCTTGCAGGTCGGTGTTGAAGAAGCGCACACCCCGCCGACCGGTGATGGTCCGTCCCGTACCGCTGCTGTCGGGCACGGCGATGAGCGAGTCGCTGTGCAGGAAAAGCGGCTCGGGCTTCATCAGGAACTCCAGTTCGGCATCACCCGTGATGATCGATCGCTGCGTAAGCTCGTTGTACTGACCGCGTTGTCCACGTCCCACCAGTTCGGAGATCGTGTCGTTCAGGGATACGTGGCCCCAGGCATCGCCCACACCGGTGCCTTTGTCGTAGTGCAGGCTGTCGCCCTGGAGCATACGGCCTTGGGTGAACACGCTGGAACGCCGTGTGAATCGCGCCCTGTCGTTCAACGTGTCGTAGCTGCCGCGCGTGGTTCGGATGGTGGTGCTGTCGCGGAGCAGACGGATCTCGCTGGGGCCGAAGAAGCGCACCATGCCGGTGTTGGTGGCGTAATGCATGGTATCGCAGGTGATCACCCGCTCGGGGTGTTCGCTGCGCACATTTCGGCTGAATTGGAAGAGGCGCTGGTCCGCCAGGTAGGTGCCCACGTCACTGGTGAGCGTGCTGCCATCGCTCAGGCTCAGGATGTGACCGCCCTGGGTGTACATGCCGCGTTTTGCCCGCAGGTCGTAGTCGAGCTTGGTGGTAGTGAGCTCCATGCTCTTGTCGCGGAGCACGACCGCTCCCTCCATGTGGGCAATGCGTTCCTTGCCCTGATAGCGCAGGCGATCGCCTTCCAAGTGCAGGGAATCGCCCTGATCGATGGTCACCCGGCCGAAAGCGTCCAGGCGTTGGTCTTGGAAGAGGTGCGCACTGTCGCAGCGCATCACCGCATCACCATGGGCGAAGCGTACGTTGCCCTTCAGGCGCTGGGCCCCCGGGGCGATGGCATCATCGTACTCCCACACGTCCGCGTTCTGGATCTGGATACGCCCCGAACCATCGCCGACCGCGCCCTGTCCATGTACGAGTAACGAATACCCCCAAAGTGCGAACAAGAGCAGTGGCCGGATGGCGAGGAGCGGGCAACGCATGGGGGACGGTGGGCAATGGCCGTGCCGGATCGGGGCTCAGTTCAAGGACACGCCGGGCAGTTTCCGCATCTGCTTGTAATGCAGGCTCAGCCGGTCGAGCATGGCGCGGATGTGGCGTTCCGCCTCGGCGGTGGCCGAGCTCACCTTCTTGTCCGTGGCGCGCAATACCATCACACCGTAGATGGCCGTCAATCCGGTTTCCACGGTGCCCAAGGCATCCTCCCCGGCCAGCCCCTGCAGTTCGCGGATGGCCGGTTCCGCCAAGGCCAGCAGCTCCTCGTAGGCGCCGTCGCTTACGACCTCCACCAGGGAGCGGTGCAGGAATTCCAGCTCGTTCACCACTTCCTCCACTTCGGCGAGGTGCCCGCGTTTCACGATGTCCTCCGCACGCATGCGGTCCATCACCCCCGCGTACCAAGTGGCCACGGCGGCTTTGGTGTGCGGGTCGGCCTCCATGGGCTCCACCAGCTGCTCCACCACGCGGTGCAGGTCCATGTCGTTGGCACGGAGCAGGTCCTCCAGGTGCCACATGCTGATCACGTAGCCCGCCGCGTTGTCGTGTTTCTTGTTCGCCAGCAGGTCCATCTTACTGGCCTGAGGTTTTCCGGGCGCGGTGGCGTGCATTCAATCCCTTCACCATGTCCTCGGTGATGTTGAGCCCTTCGTTCCCCACCCAGATCTGTCCACCGTTCTGGATGCTGAAGATGTAGTCGAAGCCGGCCTGTTTGTTGTACTCCTCCAGGAAGCCCTTCAGCTCGGCGGTGATCTCATTCAGCATTTCCGCCTCAAGGACCATCAACTGCTGCTCGCTCCGTTGCTGCATCTGCTGGATCTTGCCCATCAGCCCCTGCAGCTCCGCTTCATCCTGCCGCACCTCGGCCTGCGTGCTGTAGCTCTGGTCCTTCTTCATCAGTTCCTCGTAGCGGGCCTGGGCTTTGGTCATTTCGTTCTGCAGGTTGTTCTCCAGCCGCTGCCCTTCCTTCTTGAAACGTGCGTCCTTTTCCTTGATCAGTTCAAAACGCGTCTGCACCGAATCCATATGGAAATAGGCGATCCGAGCATCGGAGAGCGCAACACTGTCACGGCTCAAAAGGGGCACGGGCATCTCAGTTTCCTCCGCTGCGGCCACTTCCGTTGTCGTGCCACCGGTCACGGGCGTGCGCATCAGGCTCCAACCCAGACCCAGGGTCAGCAGGACGTTCCAAACAAGGAGCAGCAGGGATGTGTTCTTGGACATGCAGGTAGGTCCGGCGCCCCATGGTGCGGGGACGGAGCGGTCCGCAAAAGTAACCTCTTGATGTGGGATGGGTGTTCGCCATGGCCAGCACGTGGATCACCGGATGACCGTTGATCGGCTTGGAGGCATGGGTTGAACGAGAAAGGCGGACCCCCGAATGATCATCCGGGTGGTCCGCCTTCGTTCGGGTACTATCCTCAGCGCTGCACCACCACGGAGGCGCGGTAGCGTGCGTCGGTACCAGTGAACTGGGCCATGTAGATCCCTTCGGCATGGGCGTCCAATGCGATCTGCAGGGGCGCTCCGCTGGCCTGGATCTGCTCATCGCGCACCACGTGTCCGGTGACATCCAACAGGGTGAAACGATAGCTGCCCTGTGCCAGTCCGTCCACCGTGATCAGATCGTGGGCGGGATTGGGCCAGAGCTGTACCAGGATTGCGGTGAGTTCCTCGATCCCCACCCAGGTCTGCAATTGCACACAGCTGGTATCGTTGTCTGTATTGGTGTCCAAGGTCCAGTCCGCCCAGGCACACAGCTCATCGCTGGCATCCGCCGTGGGGGTGAAGGCCGTGGAGAAGGTCACGAGCTCCTGGGCGCCGGGTGCGAGTGTGCCGGCATAGGTCTGGGTCACAGCCGGAGCCGAACCATACTGATAGCTGATGGGGAAGCCCGAGGTGGGCTGGTTGCCGTCGTTGCGCAACCAGATGCGCACCGCCGTGGGTGTGGCCACCTCCTGTCCGTTGGCCAGCGCGAAGAAGCCCGTGCAGGCCACATCGTAGACGGGGGACTGCTCCAGACGAAGTCCCAGGTGGAAGTCCACGTTCTCCGCATCCCGGTAGGGGGCCCAGGTGCCATCCAGCACTTCGTAGGTGCGCAGGGAGAAGGGTGGGGTGATGTCCTGCGCGATATTGATGTTCGCGCCCAGCATGTACCATTGCACATAGACACCTCCGCCGGTGATGGTGAGCGGGGCGGTCAAGGATACCACCTTGTCTCCAGGGGTGGCATCCGCAGCGGCGATGTAGACACTGTCGAGCAACGTGCCCGGGCTGAAGTTGTCACCGTCATCGGCATAGACCTTCATGGTGAAGGCCGCCGAACCGGTGTTGGAGACGATGCGGACAGTGGTCGCGATGGCGCGGGCCGGGTAGTAGGGTGGCCGGATGAAGACCCCGACACCGCCGTTGCCTCCGTCCCATCCCAGTCCCAGGCCATCGTCCGTGGTGCCGTGGAAGCGAAGGTCGTGCGTGGTTGCTGTGGTGTCCAAAACCACTACCTCCTGCACGCGGATGTTATTGCCTGCGGCCAGGTCACTGGGCACATTGCCCACCGTGCTGCGGAGCCGGTAGGTACCTGAGGTGGTGGGGTTCAGCGCAGCCGGGAAGATCACCGTGGTATCGGAGCCGGCCAGCATGGAGTTCACGGTCTGTTGGGCCGTGCTCACCACGGTCCCGGCTTGGTTCAATACTTCGCCGGTCACGCTCACCCCGGTCAGCGTGGTGTTCCCGGTGTTGATGGCATTGGCGATCAAGGGCATGAGGGCTCCGTTGCGGGAGCGGAAGAGTCCGCCCGTGCCGGGTGCCGTAACCCAGTTGGCAGCGGCGTCGTTCACCTCCAGCAGGGCCACCGGTGGCATGTCGAAACGGATGGCATAGTTGGCCACCGGATACGCATCGGCGCTGTGCTGCAGGCCGATGCTGCCCGCCACGCTTTCGATGCCGATCAGCAGGTCATTGTTCTGGGTCACCCCGGTCTGTTCCAGGATCTGCACGGTGATGCTGCTGTCCACCTTGCTCAGGATGATCTGGAAAGAATTGCTGCCAGTATATCCGGGTGACGCTGCGGTCCAGAAGGGTACACCCACGTAACTGATGATGGTCTGGTCGATGTCATCGAAGAAGTAGCACCGGGCATTGTTGCCCGCACCGGTAAAGTTCAGGTCGGCCGTCAGGCCCGCGATGTAATCGTTCACACCGCCCGCCAAGGGGATGGTGGGGAAGGGCGAGGCTATGTTCCCTTGGTTGTTGAAGGCGATGTAACCGTTGCTGCCGACCCATACGAACTTGCGACCGTACCAATAGAAGGGCATGTCGGTCTCCATCACGAAGGGACCCACCAGGTTGTCATCGGCAAGACCGGCGACGACCGTTCCGGTGCTGGTGATATCCACCCAGTTGAACACCGGTCCGTCCGGTTCATTGCTGTCCTTCCAGGTGTAGCCGTAGCTGTCCGGACCGCCCTCGGCGGCCATCAGCGGAAGAACGAGCAGGGATGTGCAGAGAAGGGTAAGGGTTCTGAACATGGGGCGAATGGGTTGAAGGTCCGGTTTCGCCAAGATACGCTGCGGGACGATCGGTCGGACCAGCGTACATACATGTGATCTTCGAACAGCACCTCCAGGCTCTAGCCGGCCAATAGCGTACTGGCAGAACCCCTGCGCCAGCCTCGGTCCGCTTACAAGCTGAGCAGTTCCTTGAAGCGCGCCGCCTGGCGTCGGCTCACCTCGATGGTCTCCTGCACACCGTCCTTTCCCGTGTGTTTGAGCTTCACCATCAGCCCGCCGCTGAACCAGGGTTCGATGCTCTCCACCCAGCGCAGGTTGATGATGTGCTTGCGGTTGGCACGGAAGAAGACCAAGGGGTCCAGCTTCTCCTCGAGCTTGTTCAGGCTGCGCAGCACCAAGGGCTTCTGGTCCGAAAAGCGGACGCGCACATAATTGCCCTCGCTTTCGAAGGACCGCACATCCTTGAGCGTGACGAACCAGCACTTCTCCCCGTCCTTGAGGAAGATCTGGTCGCTCTCCCGCAGCACTTCACGGGTGGGGACCTGGGCATCGTGCTGGTCCTGCAACTTGCCCACCGCGGCGGCCAGGCGCTCGGGGTCGATCGGCTTGAGCAGGTAATCCAGCGCGTTCACTGAGAAGGCTTTCAACGCATGTTCATCATAGGCCGTCACGAAGATGACATGCGGGGCGTGGTCCAGGGATTCCAGCAGTTCGAATCCGCTCCGCCCGGGCATGTTGATGTCCAGGAACAGCAGGTCCGGGCGTTTCTCGGCGATGAGGGCCTCGGCCTCATCGGCATTGGCGGCCTCGCCCACGATGCTGATCTGTTCATGCGCGGCGAGCAGGGAGGTGAGCTCCTTGCGCGCCAGGCGTTCGTCGTCGATGATGAGTGCTTTCATGGTTGTGCAAGGTGTTGCGAAGCAGTGTCCGAAAAAGATGGTCAGGCTTCGGGTTCAGTGGCAGGTATTGACTCCTGAAGGACGGTGGGTAGGGTGACCTCGGTGATGACCATGCCATCACGTTCCACGATGTCGAGGCGTGCCTGGGGGCCATAGATCAGGTCCAGCCTGCGGCGGGTGTTGCGCAGGCCGATTCCGTTACCCTTCGTCCGCCCCGGGGTGAACTGGCCGCTGTTCCGTACCGTAAGGACCACGTTGTCCACGCCGCGTTGAGCGCTCACCACCAGTTCGCCGCCTCCGGGAAGGTGCGCGATGCCATGGCGCACGGCGTTCTCCACCAAGGTCTGCAGCAGCATTGGTGGGATGGGGGTGCGTTCCAGGGAAGGGTCCACGTCGAAATGGGTGCGCAGGCGCTCCTCGTAACGCATGGCCTCCAGGGCCAGGTAGGCCTTCACGATGTCGATCTCCTCACCCAGGGGAACGGTGCGTCGCTTCACCGTGCTCATCGCATTGCGCAGGATCGCACTGAGCTGCGTGATCGCACGTTTGGCCTGTTCGGGGTCCTCATCCACCAGCGCACGGATCCCGTTCAAGGCATTGAACATGAAGTGCGGATTGAGCTGCGCCCGCAGGGTGTTCAGCTGGTTCTCGCGGTTGGCGGTCTCCAGCCTCAGATTCCTGATCTCTTCCCGCCGGTTCTGCATGAAATAGCAGTAGGCGAAGTAGCCCAGCGACCAGATCAACAGGAGAAGACCCCAGCTGATCGCACGGTTCAGGTGCTCAACCGGTGGTTCGAAGAGCAGGGGCTTGAAGTCGCGCAGGAACAGGTCGTGCAGGCTGGTCTCGATCAGGGAGGCGAGCAATGCCAGCAGCAGCGCGGTGAGGGCCAGCCGAGGCAGGACATGGCCGATGTCGCGGGAGAGCCACTGGTTGCGCAGGATGAAGTGGCGGAAGAGATGGCTGACCGAGATGCTGGTGACGAGTTCCAGCAGGATGACCTTCTCCACCCCCGGTTGGAGTTCATCGTTCAGATAACTGATGGTGTAGAACAGCCCGAAAAAGAAGGTCCACCCTCCCAGTTGGGTCACCCAATAGAGCGGCCGGGGGGCGTTCCGGAAGGGGGTGAAGGATGCGGTACCGGTCATGGAGCTGTGACGCAACGAAAGTATCCGAAGAGGATGGGCCGTGGTACACTTATCCATGAGCGGCTGTCGGACGGGCCGGAAGGTGGTGGTCTACCTTTGCGCCGAACGATGAATTTCCTCGGCCATTTGTACCTCAGCGGCGACGAACCGCTGGTTATCGTCGGCAACTTCATGGCCGATGCGGTGAAGGGAGGGCGTCTCGAGGCCTTTGATCCCCGGGTGCTCCGGGGTATCCGCTTGCATCGCGCGATCGACTCGTTCACGGATATTCACCCCATGCACCGAACCGGACGCGAGCGCGTACGTACACATGCAGGCCGGTATGCGGGGGTGGTGATGGACCTGTTCTTCGATCACCTGCTGGCGGAGCGCTGGAGCGCACGTCACCCCGAGCCGCTGGCCGACTATGCCCAACGCATGTACGCCCTGATCCAGAGCCACGCCGGATACCTGCCCGACCGCACCAGGGCCATGCTGCCGTACATGGTGCAGGGCGACTGGCTGACGAGCTACGCGCGCATCGAAGGCATCGGCCGTGCCCTGGCCGGGCTGGCGCACCGCGTGCCCGGAGGCGAGGTGATGGTGGGCGCCGAACAGGTGCTGGCCGACAATTTGGATCAGTACCACGCGGAGTTCGATGCCTTCATCGCCGACATCAACGCCCACACCCTCCCGCTGCGATGAAACACCGCTGGACCAAACGCACGCTGCTCGCGCTGGTGGCCTTGGGCCTGCTGGCCATCGTGGCCTGGCGCTGGCGTGTGGTGGTGATGGCCCCGGAACGCGCGGTGCCTTGGGCGGAACCCCGGGTGGAACGCGACCTGGCCGAGGTCCTGAACGACACGCTGCGGGTGCTGGTGCTGCGCGATCCGCTGACCTGGGAGGTACGGCCCAAAGCGGTCTCCGGTCTGGAATGGGAGCTGATGGAGCGCTTTGCACGCCTGCTGAAGGTACCCGTGCTGGCCGTGCCCATGGAGCATCCGGACAGCCTGTGGATGGCCCTGCAGACGGGTCGTGGCGATCTGATCGCCGCACAGCTCACCCCCCGCAAGGACCATCAGCGGTGGGTGCGCTTCAGTGATCCCTATCGCAAGGTGGCCCCGGTGATGGCCTCGCTCCGCACCGATCCGCAGGTGCAGCGTCCGAAAGGTGGTGCAACGCTCCGAGCTTCACAGGATAGCTTGGCGGCAAGCGTCTCGTCTCCCTTCAAAGGCCCCGGCTATCATTTTGCGCCGGCCGTGTGCGTGGCCCGTCTTCCGGCCACGGACAGCACCTTCACCGCGGATGATCTGCTGATGGAACTGGTCCTGGGCCATCGCGGGCCGGTGGTGGTATCCGACGCCCATGCCGCCCATGAGGCCCTGCGTTTTCCCATTCTCGAGTTCAGTGAACCCATCGGACCACCCCAGCCCCTGGCCTTCGCGCTGCGCAGGAATTCGCCGGACCTCTTGAAGAAGATGAACAGTTGGTTGGAGCTGGAGAGCAGTTCCGGCGCGATCGAACAGCTGGCCGATGGCTACCGTGCCAAACGAATTCCGCGCTCGGGGCCGTTGCGCACAAAACGCTCCGTGCCGGTCACTGGAGACAGCATCTCGCCCTATGATGCCTGGTTCCGTGTGCATGCTGATGACATGCCCTGGGATTGGCAGTTGCTCGCGGTGATGGCCTACAAGGAGTCGCGTTTCGACAGCACCGCCGTCAGTAGCAAGGGTGCACAGGGCATCATGCAGCTGATGCCCCGCACCGCGGCCCGCCTGGGAGTGGACAGCACGCACGCCATGGAGGCGCACATCGGGGCGGCCGTGAAGTACCTGAACAAGTTGGATACGCTTTGGCGCCGTGCGGTACCCGATCGCGATCAGCGCTTGCGTTTCGTGCTGGCGAGCTACAACGCCGGTCCCGGGCATGTGATCGATGCCCAGCGCCTGGCAGAACAACTGGGGCTGGATCCCCAGCGGTGGGAGCACCATGTGGAACGCACGGTCCTTCTCCTCGCCAAGCCCCGATACTACATGCGACCCACCATGAAGAACGGATACTGCAACGGTTCGCAGGTCTTTCACTACGTGCGGGATGTGGTGGGGATGTACCGCCAGCTGAAGGCCGGTACAACCTGAGCCAAGGGTCCGCACGGCTGCCGGTTCCAATATGGTCCGTCCGGTCCGCTCAGGCTCAGCCTTCCACTGAAAACACGTGGATGATGCTACGGCCTCCATCCCAAGCCTGTACCTTGCGGGTCCTGTCCCTCGCCCATGACCCTTCGAACAGTACTGCCACTGGCCGCCCTTGCGCTGGCATCAACCGCCTCCCTGGCCCAGGAGTTCGGCCTTCCGCATACCCTGGCTCCAAGTGAGCTTCCCTTGATCAGGCCCTATCGCGACAGTAGGGCCGCCGCCTCGAGGGGTATCACCACTCCGCCGCCCTTTGCCGTGCGCACCATGGCCGAGTGGGAGGAGGTGCAGAGCGTGGTGGTCACCTGGACCAGCTACTCCGGCATCCTGAAGCAGATCGTGGGCGCCGCCCGCACGGAGTGTGAGGTCATCATCGTTTGCGACAATGCGGCCACGGTCCAGGCCTACCTGCAGAACAACAGCTACGGCGGTCCGCTGGAGGACCTCTCGAACATCGTCTATCTGGAAGAGGATTTCAACAGTGTCTGGGTGCGCGATTTCGGACCGGAATCGATCTATGCCAACGAGGTGGATTCACTGCTCCTGCTGGACTGGATCTACAACCGCCCCCGTCCGGCGGATGATGCCTTGAGCGACGCTCTGGGTGCCTACAAGGGTGTTGCCGTATACAGTACCACACAGGCTCCGAACGACCTGGTCCATACCGGAGGCAACTTCATGTCGGACGGCTTCGGGACGGCCTTCAGCAGCGAACTGGTGCTGGAGGAGAACGGACCCGCTGGTGAGTTCAATCAGACCGTGCGCAATGAGGCCGGTGTGGACGCGATGATGGAGTCCTTCATGGGCATCCAGCCGGGCCGCTACGTGAAGATGCAGCGTCTGCTGTACGACAACATCAACCACATCGACATGCACATGAAGCTGCTCGATGAGGAGACCCTCTTGGTTGGCGAATTCCCCCTTGGGCTCAGTGATGGCCCACGCATTGAGGCCAATGTGCAGGATATCCTGGATAATGTGCCGTCCGTCTTCGACGATCAGTACAATACTGTCCGGGTGCCCATGCCCCCCAGCACGGGCGGTAATTTCCCACCCAATGCCAGCTACCGCACCTATGCGAACAACGTATTCATCAACGGTACCGTGCTGGTGCCCACCTACCGCACGGAGTATGATAGCACAGGCCTACGGATCCTGCGGGAGTCGCTGCCAGGCTACAACGTGGTGGGCATCGATTGTGACAACAGCGATCAGAACATCATCAGCGCCAGCGGGGCCATCCACTGCATCACCAAGACGATCGGTGTCGCGGACCCCCTGCTGATCCGCCACCAACGCTTGCCCGATACCTACAACACCACGGAGCCCTACGGGGTGGAGGCGTACATCCGCCACCGCAGCGGCATTGCGTCCGTACAGGTGTTCTGGACCACGGACACGATCGCCGGTTACACGGCCGTACCGATGGTCGCACAAGGGAGCGACGTATGGGCAGCGCAGATCCCCGCTCAGGTGGCCGGTACGGTGGTGTACTACTACATCGAGGCCACGTCCAACAGTGGCAAGGTGCAGGTGCGTCCACTGGTGGCCCCTGAGGGCTGGTGGCGCTTCACCGTGCTGGACCTTTCCACCGGTGTGGATGGCGCAGGCAGTGAGCTCAGTGCCGAGGTCTATCCCAACCCCACCTCCTCGCTGCTGATGGTCACAGTGAAGGGAGCCGGCCGCTCCGCGACCCACATCGAACTGCTGGATGCCACCGGACGGAGCGTCATGGTCGTCCACACCGGGGCATTGCACCCGGATGGTCGGGTGTTCGTGGACATCAGTTCCTTGCCGACCGGCACGTACATGCTGTTGGTGGAGGGCCCCGGCGGCCGTTCCACGCAACGGGTGATGAAGCTCTGAGCACGGCTCAGGCAAACAAAAGCCCGGTCCATCGGACCGGGCTTTTGTTTGGTACCCAGTGGATCTTAGTCCTTGATGAAGCGACCCAGCAGGGCGCCCTGGTCGTTGTTCAACAGGTAGGCGCCGGGTGCGAGCCTGGCCACGTTCAGGGCGGTGCTGCCTGAAGCGTTCACGCCCTGCTCAAGCAGGATGCGGCCCTGCATGTCCGATACGCGGATCACGGTCGTTCCCTCCAAGTTGCCCACGTTCAGCACATCCTGTGCTGGCACGGGCCACAGCGCAATGGCGGAGGTGGCATTCGGTTCGGGCAGGTCCGTGTTGAAGTCGGCCTCCACGCACACAGTGAAGGTGCCGGCATTTTCGCCGCCACCGTTCCACACGCGAAGCAGGTAGTCCGTGTTCTCCGGGAATCCGGACACGTTGATCGGGGCGGTCACGTCCATCCAGCAGGCCAGGTATTGCGGGTCACTGCAATCGGTGTACAAGGCAAGGTTCACGCCTTCCGCAGTAAGTGCCTCTGCCACGATGGAGAAGCTGATCCCGAAGCCCGTGTTGAACACATACCACACATCCACCACCGGTGCGAAGGGGTCACACTCCGGATTGGCCACCGCCGAAGCGTAGGCGCATTCGTTGGATCCCGTGCTGGCCTCGCATCCGCCCAAGGGCTGGATGGAGAGCAGGGTGGCCTGGGCGCAATTATCATTCTCAGCCACGGTGCAACCCGGGGAACAGGTGGCGCTGAGGGTGAAGGTGCCCTGTGATTGATTGTATCCGTGCACCAGGACGAGGTAGTTCACCCCGGCTTCGCTGGGGAACACCACCACGCTGCTGTTGCCTGCGCAGCCTGGAGCATCATCATTCCCGGCGACACAGACCAGTGAATCGCAGGTGCCGGTGAAGATGCTCACCTTGCTGTCGAAATTGGTGGCACCGCAGGTGCCCACCGTCAGTACTTCACCAGTGCCGACGATGCTGTACCACACACCCTTGGTGCTGATGTTCGCGGCCCCGCAGGTGGGTGCTGAAGCAACGAGGCCCAAGGTGGTGTTGCCATCCACGGACCCACCGCAGCTCAGGACGATGGCTCCGCCGCAGTTCGCGTTGGGGGCCAGCGCTTCGTCAATGGTGGAGAAGTTCACGGGACCCACGGTGCTGCTCAGGTCGCCGTTGCCGCAGTCCAGGGTGATGTACACATCATAGTTGGTGCTGATGGTCAGCCCGCTAAGCTCCACAGGTGGGCCATCAGTACCGGTCACTCCGGTGATGATGGTGCCGGTCCCGGGCGTGAAGCCCTCGGCTCCGTATTCCACGGTGTAGGTGGAGCCGGTCTCCAGGGAGGACCAGCTCAGGGTGGCGGAAATGTCGAGGGGCAGCACCTCGATGGCGGTGGGTGAACCACACGTGAGGCAGGACATGCTCAGGTCAAAGGTGCCCGTCTGGCCATCATAGCCTTGCACCAGCACATAATAGATGGTCCCAGGCACCGCATCGAAGGCCACGGTGGAGCACAGCCCCACGCCGGGCGTATCGTCGGCACCGACCACGCAGACCAGGTCTCCGCAAACACCGCTGTACACGTTCAGCTTGGTGTCATAGCCGGGGTCGGGGCAGGTGCTCAGGATCACTTGGGCATCGGTTCCGGTGAAGGTGTACCATACCCCTCCGGCGGTGATGTCGGTGCCGCAGCCCTCCACATTGTCCTCGGTGGCGTCCACCGTGGAGCCCGAGAGCGTCTCTCCACAGGCTATCGGGGCTGCACCCTCACAGGCATCCACCGTGGGCTCCGTGCAGGTGACCTCCAGCGTGAAGGTGCCCACCAGGCTGTTGTAGCCCTGCACCAGGATGTAATAGTCCACATCGGCACTCGCCACGAACGTGATCGCCGAGCCGAGCGCGCAGGCGTCGTCATTGCCGGTGTTGCACACCAACGCATCACAGGCACCTTCGTAGACGTTGATCTTCGTGTCGTAGTCGAAGGCATTGCATACGCTCAAGGTCACTTGGGCATCGGTGTCCACCAGGCGGTACCATACGCCGGGGGCGCTGATACCGGTGACACAGCCATCCACGGCATCGGGAAGGGCGGCAAGGGTGCTGCCGGCAAAGCTGCCACCGCAGGTGACGTCGATGGCATTGCTGCAGTCGTCATTGGCCTCCTGGGCCTGCAGGGGACTCCAGGCCAGGCATGCGGTGAACAGGGCAAGAAGGGTAGGGGTTTTCGTCATGGACAGGTTGGCTGAAGGTTCGTGGCACAGTGCCGCAGTGGGCACTGTGATGGTGGACCACAAAGGTGATCGATCGATCGGACTCTCCACCATTCATCCCGATCCCCTCCACAAGCGGCCTCCCCACTACTTCGCCTTGCGCTTCACCTTCCGCTTTTCGGGGTCCTCGTGGAAGTAGTAGCGCAGGTCCAGCGTCAGGTAACTGCCGTCCAGTGGGGTGCGCATGGTATAGGGGAAGAAGGATGGACCATAGTACGTCAGGTCGGCGAAGGCCATTTCGCCGAAGGGTCGGTGAAAGCTACCGCCCAGGTAGAAGTAGCCCGATCGTTCCGTACGGTACTCCACGCCAAGGTTCGCCAGGGCACCGAACTGCGCCCAATTGTTCCGGAACACGTACACACGGCCCTCCAGAATATCCTTCTGCACATCGCTGGGGTAGAGGTCCAACGAAAACCCCAGGGCCGCGTTCATCCAGGCCCGCTCGCCCAGTCGGATGTACACCAGCGCCACTATCGGTATCTCATAACCGATGTATCGGAACGTGGAGCCCTCCGCATAGCCGCTGGTGTCGTTCACCAGGTCGAAGCGGTAGTTGCGGTTGATCTGTGAGATGCCGGTCTCCAGCGATATGGTGTTGGAAAGACCCACCCGAACGTTCATTCCGAAAGCATAACCACCGGTCAGTTCGATGGTGCCGGTGAGGTGTTCCCGCTCCACGGTGATGGAGGGGTCGAAAAAGTCCAGGGGGATGACAGGTTTCACCTGGATGCCGAAGGTGGTGACGCCGGACTGTGAATAGGCTCCGGAAGCCAGGGCACATAGAAACGCCAGATGCAGCCCCGACAGAACGTGCAGGCTCTTGCACCCGATGTGTTGTTGTCCTCCGTTCACGGTCAGTTCTCCGCGCATACCACGAGTTCCTGTCCCACGGTCAGGCGAGCGCGTCGCGTGATCCCGTTCAGTTCGCAAAGTTCCTCCACACTGGTCCCGTACTGCTGCGCGATCACCTGCAGGTATTCGCCCCGGCGTACCACATGGGTGCGGGTTCCATGGGGATAGGCAGCAAAGCTCCAACGCGTCCGTTTGAGCACAAGTGTGTTGCAGGTCAGTTCACCGGTCCCGGCATCGAAGAAACGCAGCGGGTCGATGGGCAATCCTTTGAAGCGCACCTCCAGATGCAAGTGGGGGCCTGTGCTGCGTCCTGTGCTCCCACCGGTGCCCAGCAGATCTCCGGCGTCCACTTCCGTGCCCGGTGTCACCTTCACCCGGTGGAGGTGGGCGTAGTAGGTCTCCAGTCCGTTGTAGTGTCGCACCACCACCAGTCTGCCGTAACTGCCATAGGTGCCGGCATAGCGCACCACGCCGGGGAACATGCTGCGCACCGGTTCACCAGTACGAAGGTCGAGGTCGATGCCGTTGTGGGCCCGGCCATCGCGCCATCCGAAGCGTGAGGTGAGCACCCCGGGTACCGGACGATGTGAACCACATCCCTGTTCGGGGCGTGTCAGGTCCAACAGTACGAGACTATCGTTCACCGAGAGTTCGGGGCCGTAGACATTGGGGCCATCGGTGCGCCATTCACCATAGAGACTGCCAGCCGGGAAGGTCCCATCCATTTCCCAGCCTACGGTCGCGCTATGCTCCACTTCCTCCTCGGTGGGGCGCTCCTCGGCATAGCGGGTGACCTCATTGATCAGCGCATAGGGCACCTCCTCCAGTTCGAAGAGCGAGTCGATCAGCTGCACCATGTCCGCATCTTCCATGGTGCGGATCCGGTGATATAGCTTCAGGTCACGCAACAGGTCGTGCGGAGCCTCGGGCAAGGCGCAAAGGCTGTCCAGCAACCACTCCAGCTCGTCGGTGGTCATCGGCGCACCGTCATCGAAGAGACGGTCATTCCCGTAGAACACGGTGGCTTCCACCACCTCACCCGGAAAGGGCGCCGGGGCCTGGGCCCTGCTGGGGCTGCTGCAGATCAAGCCCAGGGCTGCGATGCACGCTCGTTCGCCCATCGCGGTAGGGCTGGTCGATGGCATTCGGCTCACGGGTCTTTTTACGTGGTCAAGGGGCGTGAAGATATCCGGAGGAGCGATCCCTTCGACGACCCCGCCGGGTAGCGGTGATGATGGTCCACTATCCGGCGACCATCCGGCCGATGAAGGCCAGGACGATGAGCAGTCCGACGAACCCAAGCAATATCCAACGGAACGCACGGTCTGCGATGAAGGGCGAGCGGTGCCGGCCCTGTACGCTGTAGTTGGCCCTCACCGCCAATTCGCGGTGACGCTGTTTCACCCCCACCAGAAAGGGAGGCTCAGTAACATCAGACCGTTCACAAGCGATCCCGCTCTTCTCCAGCTCGGCGGCGAATTCCCTCGCCAGGGCAGC
>JBGTAJ010000014.1:0-5951 GCA_041749915.1 Flavobacteriales bacterium | reverse complement strand
GAGAGCGGCTTCGGCGTGCAGGTGGACAGCAACGGCGAACTGTTCTTCTCCGGGGGGACCACCAGCGGGGACATGCCCACGGCCGGAACGCCGCTGCTCGGCACCACCCAGGGAGCCGCCGATGGTTACGTGGCGCGATACAACGCGGCGGGGAATACCCTGCTGGGCTGCACCTTCCTGGGCACCGCGAGCTATGACCAATGCTACTTCGTGCAATTGGACACCGATGATGAGGTGTACGTCATCGGACAGACCAGCGGCGACTACCCCATCACACCAGGCAAGTATGCCAACCCCGGCAGTTCCTTGTTCATCCAGAAGCTGAGCCACGACCTGAGCACCTCGCTCTGGAGCACGCGCATCGGCAACTCCAGCAGCGTGAACATCTCTCCCACGGCATTCCTCGTGAGCGATTGCGACCAGATCTATTTCAGTGGCTGGGGCGGACTGCTGGGCCAGGCCATGACCGGTATGCCCGTCACCGCGGACGCCTTCCAGAGCGGCACCGATGGCAGCGACTTCTACCTCATGGTGCTGGAACCCGAAGCGACCGGCCTGAACTACGCCACCTACTTCGGCGGTTCCTCCAGCAACGAGCATGTGGATGGCGGCACCAGCCGCTTTGACAAGAACGGAACGGTGTACCAGGCCGTGTGCGCCGGCTGCGGAAGCAACGATGATTTCCCCACCACGCCCGGCGCGTGGAGCAACACCAACGGCAGCACCAACTGCAACCTGGGCGTGTTCAAGTTCAGCCTCGGCCAGCCCGTGGCCATCATCGGCATCGATGGACCCTCCGCCATCTGTGAGGGCAGCAGTGCGCAGTTCACCAACAGCAGCTTCGGCGGAACCGATTATCTGTGGGACTTCGGCGACGGCAGTGCGACCGTCACGGAGGAGGAACCGTCGCACGATTTCGATGGACCCGGCACCTACCAGGTGACCATGATCCTGAGCGACCCCGATGCGTGCATCACCTCCGATACCGCCACCGTCACCGTCACAGTACTTCCACCCCCGACAGCCTTGGCAGAGCCTGTGGAGCCCTGGTGCCCTGGAGGAAGCGGCCAACTACAGGCCAGCGGCGGCGATGGGTACAGCTGGTTCCCGGCCACGGGGCTCAGTGCCACCAACATCCCCGACCCGCTGGTGACCACGGATACGTCCGGCACTTGGAACGTGGTGGTGAGCACGGCCTGCGGCACGGATACCGCCGAAGTGGCCATCACCTTGTTGACGGTGGACGCCTTTGCCCAAGGCGATACCACCATCTGCCTGGGGCAGGCCGCCCAGCTTTCGGCCACCGGTGGAAGCAGCTACCTCTGGTCTCCAGCCGGCAGCCTTTCCGGTAACACCACCGCCACACCCACGGCCACGCCCGACACCACCACCGTGTATGCGGTCACCATCACCACCGCCGAGAACTGCAGCGTGCAGGATTCCGTCATCGTGAACGTGCTGCTGGAGATCCCCGAGCCTTCGCTGAGCGACACCACCATCTGCCGTGGCGATACCGTGGTGCTCAGCACTGGTGTGGCCCTGGACTACCAGTGGGAGGACCTGCCGGGCATCGATCAGCTTGATGTCCGCGCACCCAGCTTCCATCCCCTGGTGCCCACGCTCTACACCGTGGCCATGAGCAACTCCTGTGGCACCGTACTGGACAGTGTGTTCGTGGACGTGATCGAGGTGGAGGCATTCGCCTGGCGGGATACCCTGGTCTGCCCCGGTATACCGGTCCCCCTGCTCGCGAGCGGCTCCCGGTTCTACGCCTGGACACCCATCACAGGCCTGAGCGACCCGAACATTGCGGACCCGATCGCGATGCCTGCCGAAAGCACCACCTACCAGGTGCTGGTGAGCGATACCGCAGGGTGCAGCGATACCGCCTCGGTCACCGTCCAGCTCCGGCCGCTCCCGGTGGTGGAGGCAGGGCCTGATGTGGTCGCGGACTTCGGGCAATGGGTGAGCCTGCTGGCCACGGGCACTGGCACCTTGGATTGGACGCCCCCCTTGTGGTTGGACGACCCTCAGAGCGAAAGCCCCCGCAGCCGACCCGAGGAGAGCATCACGTACACTGTGACCGTGACCGACAGCGATGGTTGCAAGAACAGCGATGTGCTTACGATCATCCTGAACGGCGAGCTCTACGTGCCCAACACCTTCACCCCCAACGGTGATGGCTACAACGACCTGTTCGGTGCGCTGGGCAAGGACATCGCCACCTTCCGCATGCTGGTCTTCAACCGCTGGGGCGAACAGATCTGGAGCACCGATCAGTTGGCCGGCCGCTGGGACGGCAACTGCAATGGCGTTGCTTCACCCATCGACACCTACGTCTGGAAGGTGGAGGCCGTGGAGATCAACGGCCGCCAACGCAGTGCCATCGGCCATGTGAACCTGGTGCGTTAGCGCACGGTCACGAGCAGGGACATCTTCACAGGAACAGCTCTCGCCGGGCACCCAACCACTCCAGGGCGGCACCACCCAGCAGCGTCTGTTTGGTGGCATCATCATAAGGCATGCTGCGGATCAGTTCACCGGGCACCAGTTCTCCCAGCGGGAAGGGATAATCCGTACCCATGGCGACCCGGTCGGCTCCCATCTGGTCCACCACCAAGTTGAGTACGGCGGGATCATGCACCAGCGCATCGATCCAGAAACGGCCCAAGTAGTCACGCGGGTTCACGTTGTTGTCCACCGCACAGAGGTCGGGGCGCATCAGAAAGCCGTGCTCAATGCGGCCAAGGGTAGCAGGAAAGGAACCCCCACCATGGGCGAAGGCCACGCGCAGCTTCGGCAGGCGTTCGAAAAGACCGCTGAAGATCATGGAGGTGATGGCCGTGGTGGTCTCCACCGGCATACCCACCAGCCAGGGCATCCAGTACTTGTCCATGCGCTCCGCACCCATCATGTCCCAGGGGTGCACGAACACGGCCATGTCCAGCTCCTGACAGGCCTCGAAGACCTGGAACAGGCGCGGCTCTCCGAGGTTGGTGCCGTGGATGTGCGTACCGATCTGGATGCCCGCAAGCCCGATACGTTTGCAGCGCTCCAGTTCCTGAATGGCCAGCTCGGGGTCCTGCATCGGTATGGTGCCCAGGCCCACGTAACGCTTGGGCCAGCGTTGCACGATGCCCGCGATATGGTCGTTCAGGAACATCGAAAGGTCCAGCGTGTCCTGGGGTTTGGCCCAGTAGCTGAACATCACCGGCACGGTGCTCAGCACCTGCACGTTCACCTGGAAATGGTCGCTCTCCGCCAGGCGCACCTGCGGATCCCAGCAGTTGGCCTGCACCTCGCGGAAGAACTTGTCGTCCATCATCATCCGCGCACAACCCGGCTTGTGGTGGTCCAGGTGGATGAAGCCCCGGTAGCCGTACCTGGCCCCGAAATCCGGGATGTTCTCCGGCAGGATGTGCGTATGGATATCGATGGAGAAGAACTCGGCCATGCTCCGGTGCTTACACGAAGCGGGGGTCGGTCTCCATCACGTGGCCGCACTTCTTGCAGGAGCGATGGTCCACGCTGCCATAGAACTCGCGGAAGCGGGGAAGGAAGTCCTTTTCGATGTTGTGCAGCACGAAGCGATACTCGTGCAGCAGGTTGTTGCACTTTTCGCAGTACCACTGAAGCCCATCCTGCATCTCGCGATCATCGCGCTTCACCTCGATCACCAGGCCAACGGTATTGGGGCCGCGGCGCGGCTGGTGCGGCACGTTGGCGGGCAGCAGGAACATTTCCCCCTCCTTGATCGGGATGGTCACGGCCTTGCCATCCTCCTGGATCCCCACTTCGATATCGCCCTCGATCTGTAGAAAGAGCTCCTCCGTTTCGTTGAAGTGATAATCCTTGCGGGCGTTGGGGCCACCCACGATCATCACGATGTAGTCGCCGGCATCGTGGTAGAGGTTCTTGTTCCCCACGGGCGGCTTCAGCAGGTCGCGGTTGTCGGCGATCCACTGGTTCAGGTTGAAGGGTCTGCGGATGGGCATCGGTGCGTATGACGGTGGGCTAAAGTTAGTTCGATGCATAGAACGGCAAGGGCGGCCCGATGGACCGCCCCGCCTATGGTGTATGGAATGTGGTTCACTTCGAGGCCCGACCGGCCATCAGCAGGGCCGCACCGTTGGCGCGCTGCATGTCGGTGGTGTACTGCGCATCCTGTACGAACGCCTTGGTACGCTTGTCATAGCGCACCATGGCGAAGGGGAAATCCAGGACATCGGTGTCGGCGCCGGCATACTTATCGGCCACCAACAGGCTCAGGTCCATCTGCAGGGGGATGAAGACCAGGTCGTTTTCGGGGATCTCAGCACGGGTATCCACCACGATGCGCTTGGGCAGGAAACCCGGCTTGCTGAAATCGATGGTATAGAGCTTCCCAAGACCCAGGCCAAGGTTGAACTTGCCCGAGCGCTCGGTGACCTGCTCGGCCACACGGTCGTTCTCGATGTACACGGCGATGGTGCAGCCCTCCATTTTGTTCTCTCCGTCCGTGACGCGCCCAGTGACAGGGAGCACATGCGTGGGTGCGGCTTCCGGGGCCTGTTGGGCGAACGAGCCCATGGCCCTGAGACAGAATGCCAGCAGGGCGACACCCTGGGAGAAGGAGGAGGAGCGCAACATGGCCTGCTTTACTGACATTCACCAGGAAAGGTTACACCCGAGAACAGCAGAGCCGCCGGTGATCACCGGCGGCTCTGCGTTGAAGGGACCTTGTCTTACTGCAACACCACGCGCTGAACGGAGCGTCCAGCAGCATGGGTGGCGCGAAGCACGTAGGTGCCGGAGGCCATGTCGGCATCCAGGTCCAGCACATGCTCAGCTCCCGCAGCGATGGTAGTGCGCTCTGCAAAGACCACGCGGCCCGATGCATCCATCAGTTCCCAGAGCACCGGTCCGCTGAGCGAGCCGCTGCGCACGTTCACCAGACCCTCGGTGGGGTTCGGGTACACCTGCCAATCCGCTGAGGCCGTATCGAAGACACCCACGATGCAGTCCGTGGCGCTCACCGTGATCGTATACGGACCCTCACTGCCGCTGAATGGATCCACCAACACCGGGATGTAGTAGTTGCCGGCGGGGACAGCGGTATAGTAGGCTGTACGGTTCCCGTCGCCGCAATCCACCACATTGTTTGCGTTGCTGAACACGAGTTCATCGGCCGGACATGATGTCGCCAACAGGTTCCACACGTTGGTGAAGGTCGGATCGGTGCCGCAGTATGCGATGGTCAGATCTGAACAGGCAGGAAGGGAGAAGTAATGCCACACGTTCGGCAGGCCCACCTGGTCGATCAGCGATCCTTCCACCGCGTCATCCGTCAGCGTCGCACCCGTGCTGTTGCCCGTGAATTCCACCGAAGCATCGATGGCCACTTCCACGGGCGTGATCAGCGAGGCGCACAGGTCGTTGGCCGGGCTGTTGCTGCCACAGGCCGCCGCGCTCACTTCGATGCTGTAGGGCCCTTGGGCACCGCTGAACGGATCGGTGAGGACCGGCAGGTAGTAGGTGCCGGCTGGCAGGGCATTGAAGTAGATGGTCTTGTTGCCATCCCCACAATCGGTGGTGTTGAAGGTGGTGGCATTGACCATCACGTTCGCTGGGCAGTCCATCGCCAACCAGTTCCAGGTGTTCCCGAAGACCGGGTCGATGCCACAGTAGCTCACCACCAGATCGGCGCAATCCGTGGTGGTGAAGGCATGCCACACACTGGGCAGACCCAGGTCCATCGCAGTTCCTTCCACGGCATCACCGTCGAAGGTGGCACCCGTGTTGTTGCCGGTGAAGGTCAGGGTGGCGCCCGCTGCCAATGCCTCGGGGACCACGTTCGTGCATAGGTCGTTCACCGGGCTGTTGCTGCCGCACGCTGCCGCGCTCACCTCCACCGTGTAGGGGCCTTGGGCGCCACTGAAGGGTTCCGTCAGGATCGGCAGGTAGTAGGTGCC
>JBGTAJ010000013.1:0-62348 GCA_041749915.1 Flavobacteriales bacterium | reverse complement strand
CCACTGAGTGGCTTGCCCAGTAGCAGTTGTCTCATTGCCTCCTTCTCGAAGGCTTCGTAATCGAACTTTTCAGTCTTGGTTTCCATTGGTCAGGGTTTGAAGTTCGTAATCCGACCTGACACACTTTACTGAACAGTCTCGCCACATGAGCACATCGATGCAACTCTCCTTGGAACGCCGATCAACCGAGCAACGCACAAAGCATTATCGAAGCGCCCCATGCGCACATGGGCACATACCCACATGAGCACATGAACATCCTCATCTTCGCCCCGTGACACAACCCTTGTATTTCACCCACGGCCCCACCCTCGCCTTCCGCACGTACGGCCACGGCCCCTTGCCGGTGCTGGCCTTCCACGGCTTCGGTCGTACGGGTGAGGACTTCCACATCCTGGAAAAGACCTTGGGTGAACGGTGCACGATCCATGCCTTCGACCTGCATTTCCATGGGAACAGCCCCAGCTACCCGCACCGCGCGGACGAACCCTTCACCCCAAAGGAGCTGGCCAACTTTTTCGCGGCCTTCGCCGATGAACTGAAGGCGGAGAAGGTGGTCCTGTTGGGCTACAGCCTGGGCGGGCGGATGGTGCTGAATCTTCTGGAGCAGATGCCCGAACGGGTAGAGATGGCCTTCCTGGTGGCGCCGGACGGGCTGAAGACGCGTCCCTGGTACCGTGGGCTGGCGGCCTCCTCGCTGGGCCGCTGGATGTACACGCGCTTCATCGAACATCCCGATCGCGTCCACTTCGTCATCCACGGCCTGCGCCGCCTGCGCCTGATGAACGAACGCATGCACCGCTTCCTCATCGGCCAGACCGACAGCCGCGCCAAACGGATGCTGCTGCGCGATGTGTGGCTGAGCTACCGCCTGATCGAACCCGTCCTGGACCGCGTGGCCCGGAACGCCCAGGACCTTGGCTTCCCCGTCCACCTCTTCTTCGGCACCTTCGACCGGGTGATCAAGCCGCACTTCGGCGAACGACTGCGCCAGCACGCGCCGGAGATCATCACGCACCATGAACTGCCATTCGGCCACGTGCTCCTGACCCGCGAGCTCGGCGAGGCGATGCTGCCCTTGTTACCGTCCCAACGCTCGTGAACGCCTTGGGGGGCGGTGAAGCGGACGGCACTCCAGAAAGACCCAACAAAAAGAGGGCTGCCCGTTGGGACAGCCCTCCTTGGAGGCGATGCGAGATGGAGGACTACTTGTGCGTAGGCTCGTCGCTCGTGGTGAGCTTGTGACGGCCGGTGGCACGGCGGCGGGCCAGGATGGCGCGGCCGGCTACGGAACTCATACGCTTACGGAAGCCATGCTTGTTGGTGCGCTTGCGTTTGCTGGGCTGGTACGTACGTTTCATGGCCTCTTGTCTTTCGTAAGGGACGGCAAAAGTAGACCTTTTTTCTTAGCGAGCAACACCCATCATCGCGAGGCGAAACGAAGTCGGTCCAAGCCGTACGAGGCCACGCTCCCGTCCTCCAGTTCCACGATCAGGCGCCCCTGCCGGTCCACATCCATGGGCCTGACCATCAGCGGGTTGCCATCCAGCACCACCGCGGCCCATCGTCCGCGGGACCACAGCAGTTCGGTGTAGCGCTCCTCCCAGGCCCTACCACCACCGTCCCACTCCGACCAGAGGCCCTCGAAATGCTGGCAGAAAGTCTCGAGCAAGGAAAAGCGGTCCAGATCCCCACCCGCAGCAAGGGCCAGGCTGGTCGCCCCCAGGTCGGCCTCGAAGGCCCGGCTGTTCACGTTGAGACCGATGCCGATGATGGACCACAGCACCCGGTCGCCGGCCAGTTCGTTCTGGATCAGGATGCCGGCCACCTTCTGGCGCCCGATGAGGATATCGTTGGGCCATTTGATGCGTACTCCTTCCGGCACGACCGCCCTGACCACATCATGCACCGCCAGTGCCGCCAGCTTGCTCAGCACGAACTGCTGCTCGGCCCGCAGTTCGCGCGGGCGCAACACCAGGCTGAAGGTGAGGTCCAGGCCGGGCCCGGAGTGCCACACCCGACCGCGTTGGCCACGACCGGCGCTCTGCTCATGGGCCAGAATGACAGCCCCATGCAGCAACTTCGACAGCCCGAGCATCTCGGCCGCTGTTTTGTTGGTGCTCTCCGCGAGGTCCAGTTCAACCAATTGTTGGCCGATGATCGATGTCTTCACGGAGACCGGTCGTTGAATTAGGCCAGAGGGCAGGGTTGGTAACTTCGTACCTTTGAACGGACCAAGATAGACCGGATGAAGAACGCACAGGGCGCGAACGCTGCCCGTTTAGTGGATGCCATCGTTAAAGGCATCCAGGAAGTGAAGGGCAAGGACATCGTGCACCTGGATATGCGGGACGTACCGAACACCGTGTGCGACCATTTCGTTATCTGCCACGGCGACTCCACCACCGCGGTGGATGCCATCGCCGGATCGGTGGAGAAGATGACCCGCGAAATGGTGGGGGAAAAGCCTTGGCACACGGAAGGACAGATGAACCGGGAGTGGATCCTGCTGGACTACGTGAACGTGGTGGTGCACATCTTCCACCGCGACAAACGCGGATTCTACGCCCTGGAGGAATTGTGGGGCGACGCCGTGCGAAAGGCGTATGATAATGTAGCGTGAACGAAGGACCGAGGAACACCAACGTGGAGAACAACGACAAACGCAGCGAGAACGGAAGTAAGGCTCCCAAAAAGTCCTTCAACTTCTATTGGATCTACGGGATCATCATCCTGGTGATCCTGTCCATCAACCTCTTCCAGTACGGAGGGGGCATGGCGAAGATCGACCCCACCGAGTACCAGAAGATGCTGGACGCCGGCGACGTGGAACGCATCGTGGTGGTCAATGACCAGGTGGTGAAGGTCTTCATCAAGAAAGAGGCACTTTCCAAGTCCCCGCACAAGGAGAAGATCAAGGGCTCGCCCATCTCAGGCCCCAACACCACCGGCCCGCACTACGCCTTCAACATGGGCAACTCGGATGTGGTGAAGGACCGCTTGGTGCAAGGGGCGGAGGCGCACAAGGTGCCCTACGAATATGAGACCCAGGACAACTGGGGCCGGGAGATCCTGAACTGGGTGCTGTTCTTCGGCATCATGATCGCCGTGTGGATGTTCGTCATGCGCCGCATCGGCGGTGGCGGCGGACCGGGCGGGCAGATCTTCAATATCGGCAAGAGCCGTGCGCAGGTCTTCGAGGGTGGCAAGAGCACCAACATCACCTTCAATGACGTGGCCGGACTGGACGAGGCCAAGGAGGAACTGCAGGAGATCGTGGACTTCCTGAAGACCCCCAAGCGCTACACCGACCTCGGCGCCAAGATCCCCAAGGGTGCGCTGCTGGTGGGCCCTCCGGGAACCGGAAAGACCCTGCTGGCCAAGGCCATCGCCGGTGAGGCGAACGTACCCTTCTTCAGCCTCAGCGGTTCGGACTTCGTGGAGATGTTCGTGGGCGTGGGCGCCAGCCGGGTGCGCGACCTCTTCAAGCAGGCCAAGGAAAAAGCCCCGGCCATCATCTTCATCGACGAGATCGACGCCATCGGACGGGCACGCGGACGCAGCGTGAGCATGGGCGCCAATGACGAACGGGAGAACACGCTGAACCAGTTGCTGACCGAGATGGACGGCTTCGGCACCAACAGCGGTGTGATCCTGATCGCGGCCACCAACCGCGCCGATGTGCTGGACCGCGCTCTGATGCGTCCGGGACGCTTTGACCGACAGATCTTCGTGGACATGCCCGACCTCAACGGCCGTGTGGCCATCTTCAAGGTGCACCTGAAGCCCCTGAAGCTGGACACCAGTTCGGTGGACGTGGAGTTCCTGGCCCGCCAAACGCCCGGATTCAGCGGCGCAGACATCGCCAACATCTGCAACGAGGCCGCGCTGATCGCCGCCCGCAAGAAAAAGACCTCGGTGACCAAACAGGATTTCCTGGACGCCGTGGACCGCGTGATCGGTGGACTGGAAAAGAAGAACAAGATCATCACCACCGAAGAGAAGAAGGCCATCGCTTACCACGAGGCCGGACACGCCACGGTGAGCTGGTTGGTGGAACACGCCAGCCCGCTGGTGAAGGTGACCATCGTACCCCGGGGCCGTTCGCTGGGTGCCGCGTGGTACCTGCCCGAAGAGCGGCAGCTGACCACCGCCGAACAGATGCTGGACGAGATGTGCGCCGCACTGGGTGGTCGTGCAGCGGAGGACGTGATCTATGGCAAGGTGAGCACCGGTGCCCTCAGTGACCTGGAGAAGGTGACCAAGCAGGCCTACGCCATGGTGACCATGTACGGATTGAACGAGAAGATCGGCAACATCAGCTACTTCGACAGCTCGGGACAGAGCGAGTACACCTTCGGAAAGCCTTACAGCGAAAGCACTGCACAGACCATCGATGAGGAGGTGAGCAAGATCGTGGAGGGCCAGTACCGCCGCGCCAAGCTGATCCTTTCGGAGAACAAGGACAAGCTGACGGCACTGGCCGACAAGCTGCTGGAGGTGGAAGTGATCTTCAAGGAGGACCTCGAGAAGATCTTCGGCGACAGGCCCTGGATCCGTCCCGAGATCGCCATCTCCAATGGCAACGGGGTGAAGGCCGGGGATGCGGCGGATGCGGCAGCCAGCGCCGCCAGTGCTGCAGCGCTGAAAGAGAGTGCTGCGGAAAGCAGTCCGGCAGCGGGCAGCTAAGCACCTCCCGAAATGGGCCAGTGGACCCTCGTGCTCACCACTGCCTCGCGCACCGAGGCGGAACTGGTGCGCGGGAAGCTGGAGGAACATGACATCCAGGCGGTGGTGATGGACCAGCGCTCCAGCGCCTATCCGGTCTTTGGGGAGGTGGGGGTTTACGTGGAAAGCGCGGATGTGCTGCGCGCCCTCTACCTTGTGCGCCAAGAGGAAGGCGCATGAAGGAACTCATCACCCGGGCCCTGACCGGAGCGGTCTACGTGGGCCTGACGCTCGGCGCGGCCTTCTCCGGACCGTTCACCACCTTCCTGCTCTTCCTGCCCGTCTGCGCCATGGCGGCCTATGAACTGCACCTGCTGTATTGGGACAAGGAGCAGGCACCACCTTCTTTCTGGAGCGTGCTGGTGGCCTCCATGAGCATGATCGTCATCGCCATGAACGCCTTCCAGCCTTCCAGCGAACTGGGCTACAGCATCGGCTTCATCTTCCTGCTGATCCTGGTGTCCATCACCTGGATGCTCCTCAGCGGCGCCCGCAACCCGGCCCAGGAAATGGGAGGCCTGTTGCTGATCATCGGTCTGGTCGCCCTGCCGTTCGGCTGCATCCCCATGCTGTTCACCTTCGACACCTGGGCCTTCGTCGGCTTCATGATCCTGTTGTGGACCAATGACACCGGCGCCTACATCGTGGGACGGCTGGTGGGGCGGACCAAGCTGCTTCCTTCGGTCTCCCCGAAGAAGACGGTGGAAGGTTTCGTGGGCGGCGTGATGCTCACCTTGGGCGTAGCCTACCTGATCAGCACCTGGCAGCCCTTCCTGTCCATGGAGGAATGGATCACCTACGGGGGCATCATCGCCATCACTTCCACCTTGGGCGATCTGCTGGAGAGCGCGTTCAAGCGGGCACGCGGCGTGAAGGATTCCGGGGATGTGCTTCCCGGGCACGGCGGCATACTTGACCGTTTCGACGGTTTCCTCCTCGCCATACCGGCCGTGGTGCTCTACCTGACGTTGGTCTCCTGAACCTCGGCCAGGCTTATATCTTTGGCAGCACCACTAGGGCCAACACATGCGATTGCACCGGGAAGGAACCCCCACACTGCTCCTCAGTACGGCGCTCCTCTGCTTTGCCCTGTTCGGTCTCTGGAACTGGAGCTTCACACCGCAGTGGTTGGCGATCCTGCTGAGCGCAGCCCTGTTCGTGGTCTTCGCCATCATCGTCTGGTTCTTCCGCGTACCAAAGCGCGGGTCACAGTACTCCGATAACGACGTGATCGCCCCCGCCGACGGCAAGGTGGTGGCCATCGAGGAGGTCCACGAACCCGAGTACTTCAAGGACAAGCGCATCCAGGTGAGCATCTTCATGTCGCCCCTGAACGTGCACGTGAACTGGTACCCCATCAACGGCACCACCTCCTACTACAAGTACCATCCGGGGAAATACCTCGTGGCCTGGCATCCGAAGAGCAGCACGGAGAATGAGCGCAGCACAGTGGTGGTGCGCCATCCCCAATACGGTGAGGTCCTGTTCCGGCAGATCGCCGGAGCGCTGGCCCGCCGGATCTGCACCTACAGCCGCGAAGGCGAAGGAGCGCAGCGCGGCAAGGAGTTCGGCTTCATCAAGTTCGGCTCCCGCGTGGATGTGTTCCTGCCGCTGAACGCCAAGGTGCAGGTGAGCATCGGACAGAACGTGCAGGGTACCAGTACCGTCATCGCCCAGTTCAACGCATAAGCCCATGGCACGCATCAAGCCCGTTCTGATCGTGATCATCGTCCTGCTGGCCCTGGCCCTGGTGGTGCGCGGTGTGATGAACAAACAGGAACCGATCGTCACCGACCCCGTGGTGCTCGCGCCTGAACCGTACAAGGGCATGCCCATACGCTACAATGGCTATTACAGGAACCAGCGCAACGAGGCCATCTACCTGATCCGCTTCTTCCCCGAAGGGCGGGTCGTGCTGATCAATGGAACGACGGAGGTGGAGAAAGACCTCCCCGCGTTCCTGATCCGAGAGACCAAGGGGAACCCCGCCATCGGCCTGCACAACGTGATGACGCGCGTGGAGGGCGACAGCATCTTCTTCACCACACGTCCCGAGAAGGGCGAGATCGACTACAGTGGCAGGGTGATGGACGATTCGATGGTCCGCTTCAAGCGCTACAGCCACATCACCGGCGCGCGGCAACTGATGGAGTACATCTTCCACCCGGACAGCGTGCCCTCAAAGTAGGATCGGCCTGAGCTCGTCCATGTGCGCCACCCGGTAGGTGGCGGAGGTGTCGGGCGTGTTCTCCGCCGCGAAGTGCACCTGGTCCCAACCCGCATTGCGGGCACCGCGCATGTCCGTCTCGTGATCATCGCCGATCATCAGGCTCTCCTCCACACTGGCACCGGACATGGCCAGCGCCTTGGCGAAGATGCGGGGATCGGGTTTCCCTGCACCGGCCTTTTCGCTGCTCACCACGACATCGAAATGGTGATGGATGCCACTGGAACGCAACTTCACCTGCTGCACCTCATGGAAGCCGTTGGTGATGATGTGCAGGCGGTACTGGGCGGACAGGTCCTGCAACAGGGCCTGGGCTCCCTGGAAGAGGTTCGGCTTCAACGGGCATTGCTCCAGGTAGGCTTCGCCCATGCGGGTGGCCAGGGGCTCATTGCGGATTCCGAACTGGAGCAGGGTGTTCCGGAAGCGCAGCACCCGGAGCACCTCCTTGTTCAAATGGCCCGCCTCGTAGCGCTTCCACAACCCACGGTTCACGTCCTCGTAGACGCTGATCAGCTCGTCCACATCCTCCACGCCGTGCTGCGCGAGGCCAAGCTCCGCATGCAGCTCACGCAGGGTCTCGCGCGAATTCGCCCGGAAATCCCACAAGGTGTGGTCCAGGTCGAAGAACAGATGCCGATACTGTTTCATGGAACCTACCCCGTGATCTGGGTGACGATTCCGGTGAGCACGGCGGTGACCACCAGGGATTGCAGCACCACGGAAAGGAGCATGGCGGGAATGGTGCGGCGCTCGTGGTGAAAGAAGCGGGCTGCCAGGATGCCACCGAGGGGGATGGTGAGGACCAGCGGTGTCAACGCGGCCACACCGAGGTAACCGCTCACGTGTTTGATGCGGATGATCCTGCGGTTCATCTTGGTGAAGATCGGCGCCACGGCCCTCGTGCCCTTGGCCAGCGCCTGCGCCCGTTTGCGCAGCCACCGGACCCGCGAGCGCTCCGTGAGCCTTTCGCTGAGACCATAGAACAGGAGCACGCCCAGGCAGCCGCCAAGGCTGGTGTAGAGGAAATTCTGGAGGAAGGTGAAGCCGAAGCCGGCACCGAGACCTGCGGCCACGAGCATCTTCAACATGCCCCACGCCACAACGGTCAGTATCTCGCCAAGGGGGCTCACAGGATCACATCTTCTCGCCGTAGGCCAGATCACCGGCGTCGCCCAAGCCGGGGACTATGTAGGCCTGTGCGGTCATCTCCTCATCGATGGCACCGACCCAGAAACGGGTGCCTGCAGGAAGGTGAAGCTTGGCGTACTCCAGCCCCTCGGCACTGGCGATGGCCGATACCACATGCAGCGAGTGCGGCTTGCCCAAACGCTGCAATGCGCGGTGCACCAGGACCATGCTCTGACCGGTGGCCAGCATCGGATCGCAGAGCACCAGCACACGTCCTTCAAGCGATGGGCTCGAGAGGTACTCCACTTCGATATCGAACGAATCCGTTCCCTTGCGGTGCTTGCGGTACGCACTGATGAAGGCGTTGTCCGCACGGTCAAAGTAGTTCAACATCCCCTGGTGCATGGGCAGGCCGGCGCGCAGGATGGTGGCCAGGACAGGCTGCTCGGCAAGGCGCCTCCCACGCGCCACCGCCAGGGGCGTGGTCACCTCCTGCTCATCGTAGGCCAGCGTCCGGCTCAGCTCGTAGGCCAGGACCTCACCCACCCTTTCCAGGTTGCGTCGGAAACGCATCGGATCCTTCTGGACCTGAACATCGCGGAGCTCCGCGATGAAATGGTCCGCCACACTCGGTCGGCTCACCAGCTCAAATACCATCCCTTCGTTGTTTGTACCAGCGCAGTGGTTGTGGAAGTCTGTTCCTGATCAGGTGTAAATATACCGATGCGCTCGCGCCAAAGCCCGCATTGAAGCGCGCCACCGACGGTGTGTTCGACCCCGCCAGGTCCAGCACCTGCGATCCACCCGCACCACTGGCCATGTATTCATCCACGATCAGGAACAGGGCCGACATCTCCCGCGCACGCTCATCCACAGCCGACTTCAGGAGAATGGAGCGGCCCTCCCATTCCACGAACACCACGGCAGCCAGCAGTTCACCACCGTCCAGCAGTCCGAGGATCCGGCCTTGTCCGCGCGTGATGAGACCCTGGACCAGCGCACGCAGAACGTCCAGATCACGCTCCTTGGTCTTCCCGAAGCGCAGGGCGGTGGTCCGCTGGAAGAGCGCCATGAAGGCATCCGGTTCGATGGCCCAGCTCAACCGTGCACGATGCGCCTCGGCCTTGCGGAGGTTCCGCCGATGCCCCTGTGAGTAAGCTGCCCGCTGCCGTTCGATGTCCCCAAGGAGGGTGATCTTCTGCTCGTTGCTCCGCCCCACCTTGTCGAAACGAAGCTCCTGCATGTCCTCGTTCACGTGGATATCCCAATACCGGAAACGCTCGGGGACCGCATCGATGAAGGCCTGATCAAGTGCCGCATCGTGGTCCCTCGAGAACACGCCCAATTGTTGGATCGCGTAGGGCTGAAAGAGGTAGTCGAAGCCCAGACGGGAGCGCCAGGTAAGGGGCATCAGGGCACCACGTTCCTCATCCACCAGGGCCTCCCAGCCCGGCGAGGCCACGTCGAGGACCCAGCGTTGGATGTACCAGAGCCTGTTGGTACAGCGCATCAGGTGCTCATCCCAGGCGAACTGTTGCACAGCGTGATGGTCGAGGTGGCGGATCATCGGCGCGCGTGTGACAAGGTGTTCAACAGCACGGCCCGCCACCCCTTCCAAGGTCCGTGATCGCTCAGGAAGCGGTCGTGCCAGACGCTCACGAAGGTGCCCTGTACCGCCCGGACCGTGTCGATCACCGCATCGATCTGTTCCTGGGCAGCAGCGGGCGCCAGCCCCATCCGATCGTGCAAGGCACTGTCCATGGTGGCAAAGGGCCATAACATCAGTGTGGTGGCCCGATCCTGCTCCAGATCATAATAGGGGAACGGCGTGCAGGTCCCGGCCCGGAAGCCCGTGCGATCGGAGAAGCCAAGCGTATGGTCCTCACGGAAACCGGCAGACTCCAGTTCACGCAGCGTATCGGGCAGGCGCCAACGCAGGAAATGCTGGCGCGAAAGGCTGACCGGTCCCTCGATGATGCTCTCCAGACGTGCCCTGTCCTCAGCGGCCACCTTCGGATCGGTGCTGCTCGTGTAGGAAGGATGGAGGCCCACTTCGATCGCCCGATGCATGGACCGGACCCGCGCCTGATAGCGTGGATGCAGATGGGAGCAGGCATGGTCCTGGGGGCCCTGTCCGCGCATCAGCAGGAAGGCAATGACCCTGTCGGCCCTGTCCGAATGAAGGATATCCCCGAGTTCATCGTAGCGATCGAAGGGATCGGGACGATCTCCCAACAGCACTTGTGCACGGTCCCACGCCGAGCCGACGCGACCGAGCGCCAGATCACGCAGACCGGCCGCCCATTGACGATGCAGGGGATGCCCAACATAGCGGAGACCATTATCCACATCCACCGTGACCACATGGCGGAACTGGCGCGTGGGCGGCGGAAGTTCCGGGAAGCGCTCCCGCAATCGTCCAGCCAACTCCAACGCCCAACGATCGACCAGTGGTTGCTGCGCCGATCCATATCGGACCAGATAGAGGTCTTCGCTCTTCACCCGACCATGTTGGTCGCGCGCGTGTTCACCCATCTCATCCACCAGAGCGAGCAGGACAAAGGCGCCAGCGAAGGGATCGTGACCGTGTTCCGTCGGGAACAGGACCGGCATGTCCGCCAGCAACCGGGGCACGGGCAGGCGCATACCGGCGCGCACTTCGGAGAGCTTCAACGCCGGAACGACCGTGAACGCTTCATCACCCGCCACCGGTGCCCCATAACGCAAGCGGGGACCGACATGGCCACTGAACTCCGCCATACCGGACGAGAAGCGCACAGGCCAACCCAGCATCCTCTCCAACAGGTGGGAGATGATGTACCGCTGCCGCGGTCCGGGTTCATCGAGGTGTACGAGCAGCATGGTCATCCAGGGCACGGTCCGAGCGTGTACGTTCCTTCCCCCGCAAGATCGGGCGCAGGCGGTCGCGGAACCAACGTTCCCAACTGAAATCGTGGATCGAACGGGCCTTGTTCAAGCGGATGTCGCGTTCCAGCACGGCATGCAGCGCACGTACATCGACCAGCGTGTAGGACAGGCCGTCCAGCTGACCCGTGCGCAATGCACCGGCCTCGCTCAGCAGCACCTCCAACCGGGCAGTGCTGTTCGTATGGCCGGGCTGTTTGGCATAGAGCCGGAAGATGCGATCGTTGGTCCGGCCTTCGTGGTCGGTGTATCGGATCGACAGCTCACGCCACTTGCGATAAGGCACCGCCTCTACCTCCTCCACATGGTGGATGTAGGTCAACGCATAGGTGACGTGCAGATCGATGGACAAGATGGTGGCCTCATGGCTCCGCATGAATACGAAGGGTGAACGCGGCCCGAAGCTGCTGGTCTCCCTGGCTGCCAGGATCTCCTCCGCACCGGCACCGGCCACTGCGAAGGAGTGCAAGGCATTCCCCGTACGCCGGAAAGCCGGGTGCCCCAAGGCCGCCTGCCCCAGGGCCCCGGTGATCGTGGGACTGCGCCGCACATCAAAGGAGTCACCGGAGACGAGGTCGTGATTGAAGGTGGGTACCAATAGGGTGCCCGAAGGACCGAGTGCGTTCAGGAATTGATCAAGGAGCAGGGCCGGGGTGAAAGGGATGCCCTGGCGCCGAAGCATCCATGCCATCCGCGTCACATCGGCCATCAGCATCACCGTCCCACCCGGTACCACACCCATGCGGTGCGGCCATTCCTGCAGGCCGGAAAGGGTGTTCATGAGGGGCGACGGAAGCGGAACAGCTCGGGACGGTAACCCAATGAACGGACGAAGGCCTGCGAAAGCGTATTGTCGTGCACCACCTCGCACTCCGTGGCCTTCACCGCCTTCTCTGCGAACCATTGGTGCAGGCAGGCCGTCAGGGCATTGGCCACGCCGGAACGACGATGCTCGGGATCCACGTAAAGGTGTGTCCAGTGGCCGAGGAGTTCGCCACCGAGGTATTCGGGCGCCAGCTTGATGACCCCGTAGGTGAAGCCCACCACACGACCGTCCTGCACCGCCAGCACCATGCGCCCGAAGCGTTCCAGTCCGCGGCGCGTACCGTCCACCCAGAGGCGGGCACCGTTCGGCGCCAGGGTGGCCTGCATGCCGTGACCGCCCATGGACGCGTGCAGTGCTTCGAACTGATCGGCCACCTGCTCCAGGAGCGGGTCCTGAGCATCAAGGACGATGTGGATAGCGGGTGCGTTCATTTGCGCTGTGCGAATAGACGGATAAGCCCACCGACCGTGGTCCCTCCCGGGCTGTCCATGGCCGAGACCAGGTCTACCTGGTGACCGACCTCCTCCTCCACCGCCACCACGAGGTCCACGAAGCCCAGGGAATCCAGAAGACCCGAACGCAGCAGGTCCAGGTCGTCCGTCACATCGGCCTCGGTCAGACCCAATCGCCCGAGACGTGGGCCGATCGCCCTGATGAGGGTGCCTCTTACCTCCGTTTCAAGCATGCCGGGCGCGCTCCTTCAGCGCTGCTTTATCCACCTTGCCGTTGCTGTTCATCGGGAAGGTGTTCAACACCAACACCTGTTCGGGCACCATGTATGCCGGTAGATGGGCTGCAGCATAACGAGCGACCTCGGCGGTATCCATGGGCACGTCGATAAAGGTAACCAGACGCTGCATCCCATTCCGCTCGACGGACACGGTCACTGCGCGGCCACCGCTCAGCTTGCCCGCAAGGCAGGCATCCACCTCGCCAGGTTCCACACGATGTCCGGCGATCTTCACCTGCTCATCGATGCGGCCGAGATAGTGGTACACGCCCGCCGCATCCTTCCGCACCCGATCGCCTGTGCGGTACCAGGCCGGGCCGCTCTGCCCTGACGCCACGTAGGCCTTCTTCGTTTCCTCCGGCCGCCCCACATATCCGGCCGTGACCTGTGGACCTGCAAGCCAGAGCTCGCCGATCTGCACATCCCCTTCCGTGGGCTCCACCCGGGTCGATGCCGCGGGGAAAGGCCGCCCGATGGGGACGATCCCTTCCTCTTCGAAGGGTGCGGTGATGGGGTGCTCCAGAATGGCGATGGTGGCCTCCGTGGGACCATAGAGGTTGGTGATCGCACTGTTCGGCGCCGCGATCGACCAGGCCTTCACATCGGGCCAACGCAGGGCCTCCCCACAGAAGAAGGAGCGCCGGATGGTGGGGAACGCTCCGCCTTTCAGTGCACGCATACGATGCAGGAGCGCGATGACAGATGGCACCGAGAACCACACGGTGACCCCTTCCTCCTGAACGTACGCGGACAGGCGCAGGGCGTTGTCATCCGCGGGAACGCACAGGCAGGCGCCACTGCCCCAACACACGAACAGGTCATGAACGCTCAGGTCGAAACCCAGGCTGAACAACTGTGTGCAGCGGTCCTCCACTTGGATGTCCCAGGTCGTCAGGGCGTGCTCCAGGTAGGCCGAAACGTGCGAACGACCCACGGGCACACCCTTGGGGCCGCCTGTGCTACCGGAGGTGAACATGAGATAGGCCTCCTGGCCAGGCACCGGGCCACCAGGTGCCGGACCCGAATGTTCGTTGAGGGGCAGGTCGAACAGTGAGCGCAGGCGTTCATGCTGCTCGGCCGGGGCGACCAGGCCCGATACCGCAGCCTGTTGCAGGCATTGCTGCCAGCGCTCGGGCGGGTGGTCGGGGTGCAGGGGCACATAGGAACGACCACTGTACAGTATGCCGAGCACGCCGGCATAGCTCGTGACGGAACGTATGCCCAGCAGACCCACACGCGAAGCCGGGGGAAGCGCAGAGTCACACCAGTTGGCAATTTTCAAGGCTTCGGCATGCAGTTCGGCGTAGCTCCAGGTGCGACCATCCACGCGCAGAGCAGGACGGTCCGGCCAGCGGACAGAGGCCCGTTCAAAGACGGCCCATGGGTCGAATGGTGCAAAGGTGCTCACGATCAGAACCGGGGCAGGTGGCCTTCCACACAAAGCAACGCATCGGCGAAGTACTTCTGTGCCCAGTTGGGGAAAGCGAATTTCTCATAGCGGCCCCATAGCGGATACGAACCAGTGACCCCGCCCAGTGCTCCGGACGGACCCACGTCTGAAAGGCGCTGTACAGCCATCAACCACTGCACCATCGCGGAGGCACCTTGGGAATAGCGCTCCTCGCCTGTGATCCGGGCCAGACGCGACCATACGATGGCCAGTTGCGCACAGCCCGTGGTGATGGAAGCTTCACTTCCCCGCCAACGACCATCATACCGACCTGCCGTACGCCCCTCCTTCAGGAAGCGGACCAGCAGGGCATCAGAAGCCTTCTTCGCGGCCAGCAGATAGCGTTCATCCTTCGTGGATCCGTGCGCCTCCAGCAGGCCGTCCAGCGTATAGGCGATCGTATGGGTGATCGGTCGGTCGTTGTGCTTGATCGTATTGTCCGCATTCGCGAACCAGCCATTGGGTTGCTGGCAGCTGAGCACCCATTCCAGATTGAGCACGGCAGCTCGGCGATAGCCCAGGTCACCCGTGATCTCGCTCAAATGGAGCAGTGGGGCGTCCACATAACTGTCATAGACCCGTGAGGCACCAAGAAAATTATGCCTCGCCCAGGATCCGTCCTGCTCCTGCACCGACACGATCCAATCACCGGCCTTCCGGGCCGAGGCCAGGTGCGCTGGCGCATTCCCCTGTGCGGATACCGCCAACATCCCCCGGATCACCTGGGCCGTGTTGAACACGATCGACGGCCGGTCCTCTCCGACCCGTCCGCCCTGCCAGCCACCATCGGGACGTTGGATGGAGCACAACCAGTCCGCTGCGCGGCGCGCACGCTCGTTCAGTTCAGGCCTCGCCAGGACCTCGGCGGCCAGGATGAACGTGGGGATGATATAACCCGTGGTCTCCGGATAGGACGCACCATGGCCCTTCACCAGATGAAAACTACCGAACCCGGCATCGGGACCGTGGTCCTGACAGCGGCACAAGTGATCGATCACATCACTGAGCGATCGACGTACTTCCTGCAGTGGACGAGGCTGGAGACCGGCACCATGCGCCAGGACCAAGGCACGGGACGGTGCGGTGGAAAGAGCGACCGCGAAGGAAGAGGCATATTCCAATGCTGAACGGATCACCGGAATCGAAGGAGTTGAGCGCAGATGTGTTCAGCAGCACGGCCATCGCCGAAGAGCGGAGGACAGGGGGGCGCACCATCGCGCAGGAAACGGTCCGCGGCGTCCCTGATCCGCTCCGGTTCAGCATCGGCCAACACGGCCTGTCCACGCTCCACCAGTTCGACCCACTCGGTCTCAGGTCGCAGGATCACACAGGGGCGCCCAACGAAATAGGCTTCCTTCTGCACCCCTCCGCTATCCGTCAGCACCAGGCGCGCATTGCTCTCCAAGGCGATCATGTCGAGGAATCCGGCAGGTGGGATGAGATGCAGTCCCGGGGTTTGCAACAATGCCTGGCGTACCTCGGGTGACAAAAGGCTGTCCATCATCTTCCGGGTACGCGGGTGCAGGGGCAGCACCACGGCCAGTCCATGCGTCCGGTGCAATTCGAGGAGCGCAGTGAAGATGGCGTTCAAGTGCTCACCGTCGTCCGTGTTGGCATCCCGGTGTATGGTGGCCAACACGTATTCCTTCCCCTCCAGCCCCAAGTGCGCCAGCAGGGTGGAGCGCTCGGCCGCCCGTGCCGCGAAGTGGAGCGTATTATCGAACATCACATCACCGCACTTCACCACGTGGGGATGATCCATGGTAGGTGGCAGGGACACATCGGTGCCGAAGCCTTCCCGGTGAAGGTTGTTCACTGCGGTGTCGGTCGGACAGAACAGCCAGGTGCTGCAGTGATCGCAGACGATCCTGTTCAGCTCCTCCGGCATCCGTTTGTTGAAGGACCGGAGCCCAGCCTCGATGTGGGCCACGGGGACCTGCAGCTTGGAGGCCGCAAGGGCACCGGCCAGTGTGCTGTTGGTATCGCCGTAAAGCACCACCACATCATGTTCCCTGCGCAGCAGCACCTGCTCGATGCCTTCGATCATCCGTGCCGTGGTGGCCCCATGATGGCCGCTCCCCGTGTGCAGGTTGATGTCCGCTGCAGGGATTCCCAGCTCGTCGAAGAACACCTGGCTCATGTTGGCATCGTAGTGCTGGCCGGTGTGCAGCAGGGTCTCCTCGATCTGCCCCTTGTACGGACCACGGACGGCTCGGCTCAGGGCCGCAGCCTTGATGATCTGCGGACGGGCGCCGATGATGGTGAGGAGGCGAAGCGGACGGTCCATGATCAGTGAAGCATGCCGTTATCAGCAAAACTGTAATAACCCTGGTCCGTGACGATCAGGTGGTCATGCACTTGGATGTCCAGCAGACGCCCCCCCTCCACCAGCTTCCGGGTCAGCCGGATGTCCTCCTCGCTGGGCCGCAGCTGACCACTGGGGTGATTGTGACAGAGTACAATGGACGATGCCCGGCGGTCCAGCGCTTCTTTGAAGATGATCTTGGGGTCGGCCACGGTACCATGCATGCCTCCCCGGCTCACGTGGCATCGGTCCAGCATCCGGTTGCCACGGTCCAGCGCGATGATCCAGAACTCCTCATGAGAAAGGTCGGCGAAGAGGTGACGCACCAGATCAAAGGCCGATGCGCTGGACACGACCGATGGCCGCTCGGCGGGCTCGGATTCCTTCCTGCGCCGACCAAGCTCCAGGGCCGCCACGATACCGATGGCCTTTGCCTCGCCCATCCCGTTGAAGCGGGTGAGATCGCCCAGGCTCAGGCGCCCGAGCTTGTGGAGGTCATCCCCGGCCCGCAGCAGGATATCACGGGAAAGGTCGAGGGCGCTTTGCTTCGCACTTCCTGAGCGGATCAGGATGGCAAGGAGCTCCGCGTTGGACAATGCCCCGGCACCCAGGCGCATGAGCTTCTCACGGGGGCGGTCATCCTCTGACCACTCCCGCATGCTGCGTTTGGACGATCCCGTCCCGTCATTCGTTCCAGTTTCCAAGGGCCGATCCATGGGGTGCCAAAAAGAACAGGTCCCCGAGAGGACCTGTCCAAGATAGTCGATCGAACGGCTTACTTCAGGCCGTTGACGTGCAACTTAGCGGATGACTTCAAGTTGGCCGCCTTGTTCTTGTGGATGATGTTCCGCTTGGCCAGCTTGTCCAACATGGAGGTCACCTCGGGTAGCAACTTCTCAGCCTCCTTCTTGTCGGTGGTGGCGCGCAGGGCACGGACCGCGTTACGCGTGGTCTTGTGCTGATAGCGGTTGCGATCATTGCGGGTCTCGGTCTGGCGGACGCGCTTCAGGGCTGACTTGTGGTTGGCCATGTCTTCTTGTGTTCCTTCCCCGGAAAGGGACGGCAAATATAGAACTCTTTATTGTGAACCACGCTCCCGGGAAAAGAAATGGCGTTGAGAGCGTGCGGCGATGGGCATCCGGACCTCAATAGGCCTTCTCGTCCTTGCCGAACATGTTGGTCACGGTCTTCACCACGATCTTGAGGTCAAGCCAGAACGACCAGTTCTCCAGGTACCACACATCCAGTTCCACCCGGCGCTCCATCAGCTCGGGGGTCTGGGTCTCACCACGCAGGCCGTTCACCTGGGCCCAGCCGGTGATACCGGGCCGGACGAAGTGGCGGACCATGTACTTGTCGATAATGTCCCGGTACTGCTCGTTGAGGCGAAGTGGGTGCGGACGGGGACCCACGATGCTCATGTGCCCGAACAGCACATTGAAGAACTGCGGCATCTCGTCCAGGTTGCTCTTGCGAAGGAAGCGGCCCACTGCAGTGACGCGCGGGTCGTTCTTGGTGGCCTGCTTGGAATCGGCCTCCTTGTTCATGCGCATGCTGCGGAACTTCCAGCAGACGAACTGCTCGTTGTCCTTGCCCAAACGGACCTGCTTGAAGAACACCGGCCCACGGCTGGAAAGCTTGACCAGCAAGGCCAGAATGGGGAACAGCCAGGTGAAGATGAACAGGATGACCCCCAGGGAGAAGGCCACATCAAAGGCGCGCTTGATCCGACGGCTGGAGGCGCTGTCCAAGGGCTCCTGACGGATCATGCTGACCGGGACCGCGCCGTGGAACTCGAGGCCGGAGGTCTTGACCACCGGAATGAAGCTGTCGGCACTGGGAATGACCCGGAAGCGGATGGTGTTGCGCTCGCAGAACTCCATCAGTTCGGTGATGTCGCTCCTTCGCGTTCCGGGAAGAGCGCAGTACACAATATCGATACGGTTCTGGATGGCATAGGTCTTGGCCGCTTCCACATCACCGATGCGGCGTGCGTTCAGTGGACCATCGATGGGGGTGTCGTTGAACACACCGCAGAAACGGTAACCACGCACGGTCTGGTCCTCACAATACTGGAAGATCTCCTCCGCGGCAGGACCATCACCCACGATGATGAGGTCCTTGACCGAGGTCAACGGCTCCAATGTCAATACTTTGTTCAATCCGGTCTGCACGTTCTGGAAGGACATTCGCCCCGAGCGGAGCAAGGTAGACAGTTCCGCATTGAGTTCCGCACCGACCGCCGCCTTGCTCGGCATCCCCACTCCGGGTTCTGCGATGATCGTCCTGTCCATGGTGAAGGGTACGGTTGGTTTCAAATGACCTCCTTTTCGAAGAGGGTCAAATGTACCCCCGACCACCCTCCATTGTCAAGCTCGTCGATAAATAATCATGTTCCGTCGACATTATACCACCTTGGCCTGCCTATCGAGCAGGTCATGGCGAGGAGGGAACATCGACATTATCCATTCATTTTCAGACTGTTAGGCATTTCACCCAGCGGTCACCTGCTGATGATCGACGATGATCCGACGAAATGCTCACTTCACATCAGCTTGACGATCGGCGAACAGTCGGCGGAAAATCTCGGCCACCAGGAGAAAGAGGAACTGCGTGTTCGTTACCAGGTAGCGCTTCCAAAGGCGACGAGGCTCGAGCATGAAACGGTAAAGCCATTCCAAGGACAGGTCGCGCATCCATCGGGGCGCCCGGGTATCCACCCCGGCATAGAGCAGGAACGCGCCTCCCAAACCGAGCATCACCCCGTTCACGCGTCCCTTCATGGCCGCCATCCAGCGCTCCTGCTTGGGGCAGCCCAGGGAGACCATGACGATCTGTGCGCCCGTGGCATTGATCCGCGCGGCCTCGGCATCCATGTCCAGACCGGACAGCGGGCCGAAGGGAGGTGCATGGGAGCCCGCGAAGTGGAGGGTCGGCCACTCGCGTGCCGCCCGGTCCCTGATCTTCTGCAGGGTATCCTCAGAACCGCCGTAGAGGAACACGCTCAAACCTTGGGATGCCGCGCGTTCGAGCAGGGCGGGCAGGAGGTCGTTACCGGCCACACGGTCCTGCTTCACGGCATGGAACCATTGAAGGACTTTCAGCACGGGCATGCCATCCGCTGTGGCCAGGTCGGCCGCGTTCACCACCGCTGCGAACCCGGGATCCCGGCATTCCACGGTCATGTGGGCGTTCACGCAACAGACGTAGCTGGAACGGTGGGCCTGTGCTGCCCGCGCGATCGCTTCCACATGTTCCGTGAAGGAACCTACGCTGATGTCCACAGTGAGCACCCTGCGCTTGGGCAACAGGCCGACCGAGCTGCTCATGAGCCGACCTTCTTGGGGAGACGGACATCAATGCGCGTCGGCGCCACGATCCGCTCGCTGCCACTGTCGTACCACTTGACCATCGCCTTCACACCGGCCTCGATGGACCAGGGCGCTTCGCCCAATGCGGCGATGGTGCCATCCATCGGCGTGATGTAATCGCTGGTCATGCTGCGGAAACGGCCACTGGTGATGGGGAACGGGATGCCGACCGCCTTGAGCACATCGCCGGCCAGGGCCACCGCACGGATGAGCGTGGTGGGAATGTAACGCACGGCCCTACCGGTGAGCTCCTTGGAGACCGCCTCCACCCACACCTTCAGGTCGAACGGACGGTCGCCCACATAAAAGACCTTGCCGTCCACCACACTGCGGGGAACCTCCAACATGCGTTCGATCTGCCAGACCACATTGCCCACATAGCCGTAGGAGCGGACCACACGCCCCTTTCCAGGATGAAAATACAGGCCCTTGCGCATCACCTTGAACAGCACGTCGCGGTAGCGCAGTGACCAGGGGCCCCAGATGGTGGTGGGCCGGATGATCGTCCAGCTGCACTGCAATCCGGCCTCACGCGTGACCATCTCCGTGCGGCGCTTGGATTCGCCGTAGACAGTGAACGGCTTGAAGTCCAGGTCGTGCTTGGGCTGGTATCCCGCTTCGCAAACGAACTGGGTGCTGGTGACCACGATGCGCTCCACTCCGGGACTGTTCTTCACCACTTCCAACAGGATCCGGGTACCCTCGTGGTTCTGTCGGTAGGCGTCCACATCCACCGGTTCGTCGGTATCCGTCCGTGCAGCGAGGTGCACCACGTGCGTGGGCTTGAATTCATCGAAGACCTTTTGCATTGCCGGTCCGTCCATGATGTCCACCTCTTTCCACCACTTGCGCTGCCCCGGATCCAGGGGAGGGTTCCAATCCAGATTGATCAGCTCCACGCCTTTGGCAGCCATGTGCTCCATGAAGTTGGTCCCGATGAACCCGGAACCGCCAGTGACCAGTACACGCATCGTGCTCAAAGCTCTTCAGATATGCCCACGAGCTCGCGCTCCATGGATCGATGGAACGCTTCCAACGTAAAATCCCGCACAAAGATGCGCCGCCCCTCCTCCCCCATCCGCCGACGCAAGGAAGCGTCCGTGGCCAAGGCATGGAGCTTGCCGGCCACAGCTTGGGGGTCTTGGATCGGGACCAGGAATCCATTGACGCCATCGGTCACCACGGATGGAATGCCCCTCCACTGGGTGCTGACCACGGGTTTGGCGAACTGCATGGCCTCGACCAACACGAGCCCGAAGCTCTCCGCCTCGAAGTAGGACGGGAAACAAAAGATGTCGCAGGCTGCGAAATGCCTGAATTTCTCCAGGTCCTGCTTGACACCCAGGAAGGAGACCCGATCGGCAAGCCCCTGCCGGACCACACGTTCCTTGCATTCCGTCTCGAAGGACGCATCGCCCCATTTACCCATCAGCTCCAGCCGGGCTTCGACGCCCTGACCGCATAACAACGCGAAAGCATCCAACAGGTCCCGGACACCTTTGGAAGGAATGAGCACACCGGTGAAGAGGATGACCAGGGGCTCCCCGGGCCGTGCGATCCGTTCCTCCACCCGGCCCCGCATATCAGGAATTCCGTTGGGAACCACCACATCGCGCCGGGCACCGAGCACCCGTCCGTCCTCCGGGTTCTGGGGCGCGGTGCGGATCGCCAGTGCCGGACGACCATAGGCATAGCGGAACAGCGGTCGCAACGGCGCAGGTAACTGTGCAGCATAGGATGAAACACCACCGGCATGGAAGTGAAAGACCGTCTTCCTGAACAACCAGCGGGTGGAGCAGAGCAGGACGATATCGCGCAGTACAGGGACCTTGTTGGGTCCGCTGGGAGGATAATAGAGCACCGGTGTGTTGTACCGGAACCGGGCCCACCAGATGCGCAGGATGGTGGTGAAGAGCACCCAGACCTTGCGCAGCGCGAATTTGCCCACGCTCTCCATGTCCTCCGAAAAGGCCATGCGTACATGGAACAGGCGCACACGCTCAGACCTCAGCTCCAGCAGCATGGCGATCATCACGGCCTGGCCTCCGTGGGGCGGCGGCGTTTGACCGACCACCAGAATGCGATGAGGAGAAGGGTTCTGCACGCGGCAAAAGTATCCCGGCGATCAGGCGGGATGCGCGATGCCCGCCACACGCATCAACAGTGGAGCGTGCATCGTCTGCGCCAAGCGGCCGAAGATCCGTCGAAAGGATCGGTGCATTCGTCGGAAAAATGGAACCGTGGCAGCCAGAAGCGAGTTGAACCGCATCCAATGCCATTGAAAATGAGCAGGAAACTACACTTGGGATTCGCGGTGCTTTTCACCTGGTCCACCATTTCGGCCCTTGCCACCACCTACTACATCTCGCCCACGGGCAGCGATGCCAATAGTGGGACCTCACAGGCCCAGGCCTGGCAGACCATCGGTCGCCTGATGCAGAGCATCTATTCGCTGCAGGCCGGTGACGCCATCCGCTTTGAGCGCGGCGGCACCTACCGGGGCGAGTTCATCATTCCGAGCTCGGGCACCAGCAGCCAGAAGATCCAAGTGGGCGCCTATGGATCGGGACCGTTGCCTGTGATCAGTGGCAGTGATGCCGTCAGCGGCTGGACCCAGCAGAACGGCAACATCTGGCGGGCCAACGTGGCGGGCACGGTGAAGTACGTGTTCGTGAACGGCGAGCTGATGACCCTGGCCCGGTTCCCCAGCACCGGTTGGTTGCGCAACGACCAAGGCAGTGGCACCCAGATCCAGGACAGTGAGCTGACCCAGACGAACGGGTATTGGAACGGAGCCACCGCAGTGATCCGAAGTTCGAACTGGAGCTACGACGCCGTCACGGTCTCCAACCATGCCAACGGCAGCATCACCTTCCCCAACATCTACTTCAACCTGTCCAATTACGAATGGGGCTACTTCCTCTGCAACAAGCTCAGCGAACTGGACAGCCCGGGCGAGTGGTATCACGATGCGGCCAACGGACACCTGTACCTCTGGGCACCGAACAATGCAGACCCGAACACGCTGAGCGTGGAGGCCGCGGTGCGCGAAAAGGGTATCACCGTTTTCTGGCAGCGGCAGCACGTGCAGATCAGCGACCTGGTATTCCAGCACCAAAGGGTATGCGGCGTGCGGAACGACGGCGCAGCATATGTGGACATCACCGGATGCACCTTCCGGGAACTGTATCAGGGCATCAGCAGCTACGGAAACAACAATCTCTACGCGAACAACCGCTTCGAGGACACCTTCGCCACCGGCGCGCACCTGATCGACAACAACAGTACGTTCGAGAACAACATCATGGAACGCATCGCCATGAAAGCAGGCATGGGAGAAAGCAACTGGGGCTATTTCGGACTGCGGCTGAACGGCACCGGCAATGTGATCCGCTCCAATCGACTGGAGGACATCGGGTACATCGGCATCGGTATGGACCAGAACTGCCTGGTGGAACGGAACGTGGTGCGCAACGCCACGGCCCTGCTGAACGATGGTGGGGGCATAGCCTTTGACAATGCTGATGGCATGATCATCCAGGACAACATCGTCGTGGACATCATCGGCGACCTGGAGAGCTCCGCACCGGACTTCGAGAACTACGAACTGATCTCGCACGGCATCTATTTCGGGAACACCACCATCCGCAACACCATCGTGCGGCGCAACACTGTGGCCCACTGCATGGGAAGTGGCATCCATGTGGACCACACGATGGTCTCCATGGGGAACCAGATCACGGACAACGTGCTTTTCAACAACCAGATCCAGCTCAGCGTCTCCGATTATTCGAACTACAACGGTCCGGGCGCCACACCACCCTACCATGTGCCATCCTTCAACGGGATCTACACCGGGAACACCATGTACTGCATGACCCGTGATCAGTTGTGCATGAAGCAGTACAACGTTCATTCGCCGAACGTCGTTGACTTCGGGGTGTTCAACAACAACCGCTACTTCAACCCCTACAACGAGCTGAGCATCTTCGTGCACAATACGAACTCGGGGACGCAGAAACGCTACACACTGGAGCAATGGCGAACCGAACGGACAGAGGACCCGAACTCCACCCGAAGCCCGCTACGCCTGGAGGCCTTCGAAGTGATGGATGAACTGAGCGCGAACCTCATCGACAACGGAACGTTCAGCTCGAACGTGGCCGGCTGGGGTGGCTGGCCCACCCAAGGTCAATTGACGCGCGACGCCACCCTTCTCGACAACGGTGCGCTGAAGGTCCTGTTCAACAACAACGCCTCGTACCCGGAATTCATCCTGAGGCACGATGCCATGACCGGCATCCAAAGCGGATCGTACTACCAACTGAGCTTCAGCACACAATCCACCATACCGGGCACCTTGAAGGTGGAACTGAAAGGCCAGACCCAGATGTCCGGGCCAAACGTCGTGTACAAGAGGAACGTGCCCTTCAGCAGCGAGCGACGCGAGGTCTCCATGATCTTCCAGAGCGACCTCACCGACCAGGCCGTGTGCCGATTCACCAACCACTACACCGAAAGCACTTACTGGCTGGACAACGTGGAGCTGAAGCGGGTGACCGTACTTGCACTGGACCCGCATGACCGCCACATCCTGCTGATCAATGAGGAGGCCTCATCGCAGACCCTGTCGCTGACAGGTTGTTGGCGCGATGTGCATGGCACGCTCCATAGCGGAAGCATTGACCTTGCTGCGTACGGCTCGGTGGTGCTCACCAAGGAAGATGATGCGACATGTTCCATGACCACCGGCATCAACGATGTTGCGGCCTCATCGTGGAGCGTGTTCCCCAACCCTGCCCAGGCCGGAGCGCACCTGAACCTCGGCCAACTGAACGGAGCTTCGGTCGCGGTCCGTATGCTTGACCTGAACGGCCGCCAGGTCCTAGAGGAACGCATCCCCGCCGGTATGGAGATCCTGCAACTTCCCGCATCCCTCGCCAGCGGCATGTACACCCTGGCCTTGGAGCGGAATGGCGACGTAGTGCACAACGCCCGTCTGATCGTGACCCAATAGACCGTCACGTCCGTCCCAGCCTTGTGATCGAGATCAGCCTCCTGCGCATCATGTCCACATTCGCGTCCGACACCCGGACTGTCCGCGGCACCGTCCTCAGGACAGGAATTCACCGCTCAACGACCGCTTCCGGCGGGTGATGTACTTGGGGTCGATGGCCGCCATCGAGAGCATGGTGAAGAAGATGGGATTACCGAGGTCGATGCCGTAGCAGAAGATGTCGATCTGCCAGATGAACATCATGTAGACGATACCCGCGAACAACGGTGCCTCGAGGGTGGTGGCCAGATAATGCTTGCGGTAGTAGCTGAAGCCGTACCACACACACAGGTAGAACAGCACGAGCCCGACCACGCCCTGGTCCATGGTGATCTCCAGAAAGGAGCTGTGCAGGTGAAAATTGAAGGAGTGTTCCTCGCCCCAAAGCACGGCCAGGAAGTCGAGCATACGCAGCTCATACTGGCCCCGGTAACCCAGCCCGAACAGCCATCCTGTGCGGTCGTGCATCGCCCAATCGGCCATGGAGTTCCAGATGTATGTGCGGCCATTGAAGGTGGTGACATCCTCCTTGTCAACCCGCTGCAGAATGGCCACGAAGAAGGGAAGTGAGAGGATCTGGTAGATGAGCAGCGCGAAGCTCATCATCAGGGGCATGGTGAACAGGGAGATGGTGTAGAGGCCCCGGATCACCTTCATGAACTTGAAGACGAACAGGGCCAGCAGTACCACGAAGATCATGAAGGACAGCCGGCTGTTGATGTTCATCATCACCGCCATGTTCACCAGGAACAGCGCGCCCACGAGCAGGAATTGGAGCGGCTTGCGCGTGAAGTCGCGCAGGTAAAAGATGAGCATCAGGTTGACCACCGACATAACGTGCGATGCGTCATAGATGCCGCGCATGAACGGCAGGTTGATGCGCCCCTCAAAGCCGTGCACGAGATTGCGCAGGCCCGCAGCATAGCCCACCAAGTTCAATAGGATGAAGAATGCGAGACCCTTGAACAGCAACCAGGCAAAATCGAAGCGGTCATTGGCCCGGTTGTACACCTGCACCACCACCGCTGCATTGAAGGGCACCAGGAACATGACGCTCATGGACGTGGTGTTCACCGGATTGAGGCCGGGGAAGTTCTTGCCGTAGGCCACCCACATGCTGGCGACCAGCGAGGTGATGAAGAGCATGCCCACGGCATAGACCCTGTTCACCATCGGGGTCACGCGTCCCCGGTAAAGCAGGTCGATCGCGTAGATCAGCAGGATCAGGATGAACGGCAGCACGGACAGGATGACGCCCGCACTGAAATTGGTCTTGAACGTCACATAGGTGCCCAGCCCGTAGAACGGGAAGCCGAGCAGGAAGAGGGTGTTGACGAGCTTGATCTTGGAGATCACCGGACCGGGCGCCTAGGAAAGCCGAGGGCCAAGTTAACCGCTAGTTGATGCCCAACTGTTTCTGGATCTTCGAGAAGAACGGGGTCACCGCCTCATCCACGGAGGAGGGAAGCAGGTTCTTGATGACGTTCTTGAACTTCCGGAACGAGGTGGGCTCGATGTACCGCTCGAAGTAGGCCATGTCCCGTTCCGCATCCACCATCATGTGCCAGGGGTGCACCAGGGGGAAGGCGGTCTCGTACAGATCGTCCTTGTTCCGGCGGTCCTTCTCGCTCACGGTGTGCGTTCCCTCGGCGCCGAAGCCGATGTTCCGGATCATGTTCGTGTTCGGGATGCACGTCACGCCGTGGTTCAGGATCCGCGCGAGGTCCATCTGATAGTCCCAGGAGCGGATGGTGCCCTCGTACTGGGCCTGGAACAACTTGTAAGCCTCCTTCATCTCCGCCTTCGACAGGAACTGGCCTGTGAGCAGGCCGGAGTCACGGGCAGCTGGCCAGGCCTTCATCTGCACGTCGTACTTCTTCCACACCCTGCGCCAGCCGGCCCAGCCCCAATAGGCGCCGTAACCGTGCGCCGAGAAGTAGTAGGAGTCCGGCTCCTTCACCGGCCATTCGGTCATCAGGTTGTTGCCCATGATGCACCACACACGTTCATCGTGGCGGTAACGTTCGAGCAGCGCTTCACAGTACCAGAAGAAGCTTTGTGAAGGGTATGTGTCATCCTCCAGCACGATGCCTTCCTCCTCCTTCTCCCAGAACCAGTCCATGGCGGTGCTTTCGCCCATCATCACCCCCAGGTTCACATCACTGAACTTGGTGTGCAGTTCACACTCCCAATCCACCAGTTCCACCAGGGAACGCACCCGCTCGCAGCGCTGGCGCTCGCCTTCGTTCCGCGGTCCGTCGCAGGCGAAATAGAGCCTCGGTGGGCGTGCCTCGCGGATGGCCTCCATGACCTGGCGGGCGCTGTCGTAGCGATTGAATGCAATGAACAGGACCGGCGTACGGAGCGGAGCGGTCGGCGTAAAGGAGCTCATGACGATCAGAAGATGTTCTCGCGGTTATCCCGATGATAGACCGCAAAATCCTTGAACATGGAAATGGTGTGTCTCGCGATGGTCGATGGAGAAGCGAACTCATCCACGAAGCGGTAGAGGAACAGTTGCATGCGGTCGCTGTATCTAACGGAAACGTCCTGGACGATGTTACCATAACGATCATACGGCAGCACCTCAATACATCCGGCCGCATGGGCCGTGGGCAGCAACATGTTGCTGCCGTGCACACCGATCACGACCTGGCTTTGTGCATACGCCGCGCACCACGCCAGTTCGGTGGCCTTGTCCATGCGCTGTGTCCTCAGGTCATCCACATCGGGGCCGAATCCACCTTTGTCGCCAAGTCCTACCACAGTGAACCGGACACCGGGCAGCCGGGCGGAGATGCGGTCCATACTGCCGCGGATGAGCCGATCCTGGGCATGGACATACCAGCGCCCCAGGCTCTTCTTCAGGCCGAACTTGTTGAGGACCCGGTAGAGGAATTTGGCGGCCGGGGTGGCGAACCACAAACGATCCTGGCGGGCTACGAAAGTGACGTGCGGCGGGCGCTGCAGGAACTCCTCCATCGGAAAAGGCCGCACTCCCGTGAAGCGCTCGATATCGATGTCCGCGAACTCGGGGTGCGCGTAACCGCGCCCCACGTACACCTCCTTGTAGTTGGGCAGTTGCTGCTGCACGAAGCGGTCGATGGCCGTATACCAGCCATGGGCCTCACCCAATCGCTGGTCCACCAACCATACTTCAGCCACGCCTTCGGGGACCAGCCATTGGAACATGCGGGGCAGCACGATCACCAGCCCCAGGTCCGGATGCTTGTCGATGTAATGCTGGGCGTTATAAAGCTTCAACAATACGTGGCCGTAGAGGAAATCCAGCGTGTTGAGTATGACCACCCGCTCACAGGCGCGATGGACGATACGCTCCACCTTCACCTCCTGGTCCGAAGGTGCCTGATAGCCGTTCATGAGCGGCTCATGGATCCATGCTTCTCCGTTCGTCGGGTTGTGCAACCTGCCATCGGCCGTACCGATGGCCATGGGGTGGTCCACGGAAAAGCCCACGGGCAGATCGCGCAGAAAGGCATACCCACATCCCCTGCAACGGTGGCGTCCCAAAACATGAACTCCAGGCCATACGGAACCCAGGTGATCCAACTCCCGCCCACCACACGAAGGGCAGCCGAAGTCGGCGAACGGCTCCGGCAGAAGGGGAACAAGATGGGGGTCCTTCACCATGGTCAAACGGCGCGATGGAACTTCCAGAACGAAATGATCCCTGTGCACATCCATTTCAGATTCGCGCGGGTGTTCTTGAACAGCAGGTCCATCAGGAAGATGCTGATCGTGAACGAGCCGATGGTGGCCCATATCGCGCCGACCGACTTGAACGGAGGGATCAGAAAATAGTTCATCGCAATATTGACCGCCGCACCCACGACCCCGGTGAGGAGCGAGTATTTGAAGAGGCTCTCATTGGTGATGAAGCTGGACTTGCCCACCCCCATGTTGGTGAAGAACAAGCGAATGGCGAACAGCGACAGCAGCACGCCGGATGGCCGGAAGGCCTCACCAAAGAGGAGCACCATCAGGGGTTCAGCCAGGAAGTACAAGGGGATGGCCGTGACCAGGAACATCAGGAACATCAGGCGGTACTGGTTCAGCAGACGGTCCTCATACTGTCCGGTGCCCAGGGCCTTCGCCCGGGTGATGGCCGGGGCCAGGGACTTCTGCACGATGACCGGAAGAAACCCCAGTGCCTCGATCATCTTCAAGGCATTGGAGTACTGCCCCACTTCGGCATTGGCCGCTTCGGCACCCAGTCGCGTCCGTAGCATGTCGCCGATCATGACCTGATCGATCTTGGCCTGCACGTAAAGTGCCATTCCGAAGATGATCAAAGGCCAGGATTGCCGCATCAGGTAACCTGCCTCCTTGCGATCATACTTCCACGAACGCCAACTGTTGCCCGCCCGCCCATACGCAAATACATAGCCGATGGAAAGCGTCAAGGTCTCCAGCACGTAGACCCATGCGAACCAGAGCAACGGTGCGCCGAAATAGACAAGGCCGATCTTGAACAAGGCACTGACAACGACCTGCACCATCTGCACCACCACCGTCTGCTTGGAGCGGACCTCGGCCATGAAATACCAATCCACCACACCGAAGGGGCGGAGCAGTTCAGCTGCCGCAATGATCACGACAAGGGACGCGGTAAGGCCGTCCATGTCCTTGAACAGGCTGGACAACAGCACCAGGACCACGAGCAGCAAGGACCCCAGGAACTTGATGACGGCCGCGGTGCCCAGCAAGGCATCCCTGCGCTCCGGATGTTTCACCAGGTCGCGGACCACGATCTCATCGAGGCCCATGGTGGTGAGGGCGAAAAAGATGCCCACGAAGCCTGTGGCGTAGTTGAGCTGTCCGAACAGCGAAGGCCCCAGGTAGCGCGCAACGAGGATGCCCGTACCCAGAACGACCACCAAGCGAACGATCCGCTCCACCAGGAGCCACGAGGTATTGGCGAAATACCTGCGAAAGCCCTCCGATCGGATCATGGATGGAGCGGTGGACTACTTGGTGTAGTAGCCATAGCCTTCCCCGTAACCCTGGCCCGGCTTTACGTCATTGAGAAGGAGGTCGACGTTGGCGATCTTCTTCTCCTGGTACATCTCGCTGATCAGACGCAGCGCACTGCGACGCGTGAAGCCTTGACGGACCACGTAGAGGGTCACGTCCACATGTCGCATGATGATCACGTACTCACTGACCAGGCCCATGGGCGAAGCATCCACGATGATCTGATCATACCTGCCCCGCAATTGGGCGAACAGCTCGGTGATGCGCTCATGCTCCACCAGTTCCAGTGGATTCGGTGGGATCGGTCCGGCCATGATCACATCGAGTCCGGCGATATCGGTCTTCTTGATGATCGTATCCAGGGATGCTTCACCGATGAGATAAGTGGAAAGACCAGGTCCTTCCGGCATCTCCAGCACCGAGGCCACGCGCGGTCGGCGCATGTCCGCATCGATCAACAGGGTACGTTTTCCACTGATGGCCATGACCGTCGCCAGGTTCAGCGCACAGAAGGTCTTCCCTTCGCCACTGGATGACGAGGTGAACCCGATGATCTGTCGCTGTGTGCTCACGTTCAGGTACTGCAGGTTGATCCTTGCCGTTCGGAAGGACTCGGCCAACATGGACTTCGGCTCATCGGGCAGGATGCGCTTCCGCTTGCTCGTAGGGATCAACGCCAGGATCGGCAAGGGGCTCAAGCGCTTGAGCTCATCCGCGTCCACGATCCGGTCATTGAAGAAGTCACGGACAAGGATGAACGCCATGGGCAGCAACAGGCCCAGAAGGAGTGCACCGCCGAGGACCACCTTCTTGTCGGGAGCCACAGGTCCCAGGCCGGCAAGCCGTGCCTCGTCGATCACCACCTTGTCCACCTGGTCGGAGGCGATGGCGATGCCGGCTTCGGCACGCTTCTCCATCAGGTAATTGTAAAGGCTCTCGCTCAGCTTGAACTTCCGTTCGATGTTCCCCAGTTTGCGCTCATTCTCAGGCAATTGGTTGAACTCATAGCCGATGCGACCCAGGCGGCGGTTCACCTCGACCAAACTGATATCGGCTTGCTGAACAAGGCTTTCAGCCGTCTGGGCCAGTGAACCGGAGAGGCTCTTCATCTTCCGCTCCATGGCGATAACTGTGGGGTTGCTCTTCACCGTGGTCAGGTTCAGGGCAGCGAGATCAGCGGACAGCTTCGTGATCTCGATCACCAGGTTGTTCAGGATGGGGTCGTCGATCCCCGAGGACGATGGAGCAGGAACGTTCCGAAGGTCGGAGGAGGAACGGATCTTCTCCAACACGGACTGGCAATAGCTGCGTCGGCGCACCAGCGTGGAGCGCTCATCCTCCAGGCGGCTGCGCTCCTGGAACAGTTGGTCGGAGGTTCCCGTGGCGCTCATCATGCCTCCGCTGGTACCGCGGAAGCCCTCCATGGAGGTCTCCACCAACTTCAGTGAATCGGAAACGGTGCCGATCTGTTCATCGATGAAGTTGATCGTCTTCAGCCCCTTCTTCTGTTGCTTGTACAGTTCACCTTCGATATAGGTCTCCATCAACTTGTTGAGGAAGGTGCTTTCCTTCAGCACCACCTCGCCTTTGCTGCGAAGTACAACAATGTTGCTCTTGTCGCTCAACGGCTCAGCCAGCACCTTGCCGCGATACTCCGTGACCAGGCCCTCCAAGCTGTTGATGTAGAAGAAGTGCTCCCTGCCCGCACCGTACTTTCGGTCCGCCGGGAACTCGATCGTGAAGCCCAGGTTCTTCGCCACGAATGGCTCACCGATCGCCACGGTCTGATCCACCGAATAGTCCTCGATGAACTCATCCATCACCTCCTGTTTCTGCACATTGTACAGCTGCACGTTGCTGCCCTTGGCCTTCACCCGATAGGTGCCGGCTGTCCTATCCACCGATACATAAATGGGCACCCCGGTGACCTGTAAGGCAACCGTGTCCAGCTTGACGTAAAACGGTGGATACTCGAACCGTTCCACCGTAAGGAAGTTGTAGGTCTCGTAATAGCTGATACCGAGATCCACCCGCTTGAGGGTCTTGGTGATGTTGTTCCGCGAGGTGAGCACCGAGATCTGGTCCTCGATGTCCGTGTTGCTCTGGAGATAAGAGACACCCTTGAGGAACTCATCCTGCCCCCCTCCGAAGGAACTGCGGCTCTTTTCGCTCATCAACATCACGGCCTGCACACCGTACTGCTTCGGCGTGGTCTTCAGATAGGCCACCGCGACCACCAGCGCAAGTGTGGTGGTGAGCAGGAACAACCACCACTTGGCGACGAGCTTCCGGAAGATGACCCGGAGGTCGATGGTGTCGTTGATCGGCGCGGCGCTCATCAGTTCTGAGAGTTCTGGATAACGGAGATCACGACAGCGGCCGTGCTCAGGGTGGCCAGGAGGATGGTCAGCAGTTCAAGGTTCAAACGTCCCGCACGGGCGCGCAACGTAGGTACGTAGATCACGTCATTCGGCAGCAGGTAGTAGTACTCGGAACTGAGCACATCGGTGCCCGACATATCCAAATACAAGGCTTGCACACCCCGATCGCTCTGCCGCATCAACTGAACGTGGGTCTTGTCCGCGAACTCGTTCGGACCACCGGCCATGGCCAACGCTTCCAGTACCGTGATCTGGTTGTTGTATACGAAGTAGGAACCGGGGCGCTGCACATCACCCAGCACACTCACCCGGAAACTGACGAGCTTGAGGATGACCGTAGCATTGGTGAAATATTCGTTGATCTTGCGCTGCACCAGTTCCTGGGCCTCGCCCACCGTGAGGCCCTGCACCTTGATCTTGCCCACCGTGGGCAGTTGGACGTGTCCGTTCTTGTCGATGGAGAAGCCGTTCACGTAAAGCGCTGCGTCGTTCAGTCCTTGGAACGCGTTCTGCCCCTCCACGTTGAAGAAGCGGTGCGTCTGCTCGTCAAGCCCCATCACGCGGATGGATAGCACATCGTTCACCTGGATGCGGTACTCGAACTTGCGGTTCTCGAACAACTTGCTCGAACCCTTGCTCAGGGAAGCGTCCTCCAGGTAATTGATGTTGCGTTTGCCCATGCAACCGGTCAATAACAACACTGCCGGGATCACCATCCAGGCATTACGGGAGATCACTTTCCTCATCTTCGGGTCAGAACCTGTTGGGGTACACTACAGTAGGCCGATCGCTCGGCGAACGTTCAAGACACAAGCGGTCAAGGCCAAATATACGTTCGACCCTCAGCCCGGGTTACGCCGCAAGAAAAAGCCCCCCCGCAAAAGCGGAGAGGCTTCTCTCTTCCGTAGCCCGTAGGGGAATCGAACCCCTGTTTCATCCGTGAAAGGGACGCGTCCTAACCCCTAGACGAACGGGCCATCATGACACCCTTGCGAACAAGGGTTCCCGGTAAGGGACGGCAAATGTAAACACTCGTGATGGAACCGTGCAAGCACCATCACAAAACGTGCTCCATATCAGCCTGAAAGCGGAAACCAAGCCGCTTGCCGGTGCTGAGGGGACTCGCGCTGAGCTCATTCATCTCGCTGACCGTCACCTGGTTCACTTGGTCATAGGGGGGCGCCAGAAGGTCGAAATCGAGCACGTAGAGGATGATGCTGTAGAGGATCTCCCGGAGACGGTCGCGACCCATCATGCTACCCGCGAGGTCATTGTACAGGAAGCCCAACTGCCGCTTGCCTTGCACGAAAAAGTGCCCCTCCTTGTTCAGGAAGATGCGGGCCACCAGATACCCCAGGTCCCGTTCACGGTTGTATTTGAATGAATCGCTCAGAAAGTTGTAGACGTTGACCACACCGAAGTAGCCGCGCATCTCATCCTCGGTCAGGTAATTGGTCTTCCAGAAGCTGTGGCTCTGGTCCAGCTTGAACACGTTGGTGTGCATATGGAAGATGATGACATCTCCAGCAACGCGCGCCTCACAGGCCATCGCCCCCTTGTCCAAAAAGCTGATCGCCAAGCGCTTATCATGCCTGACCACTTCCTTCTCCAGGTCGACCGCTATCTCCTGGAGCACCTCCTTCAGCTGTTCGAAGAGCTGCAGGGTGGCTTGATACACGTCCTGCTTCATGCACGACTTGGTGCGGAGAGCAGCAACGATCAGCTCGCGTGGAGCGGGAGGTACGGTCTTCTCGCTCATCAGTAGGCCCGGGCAAAGATCACACGTCGTGCACTCGGCTTGCCGGTCACCATACATTGGCCCGGTGTCGTATCGCCATCCAAGGGGATGCACCGGATGGTCGCTTTGGTCTCGTCCTTCACCCGCTCCTCGGTCTCCGCCGTACCGTCCCAGTGGGCCAGGATGAAGCCGCCCTCCTCGATCGCCACCTTGAACTCATCGTAGGTATTGACCGCACGGGTGCTACGCTCACGCATGGCCAACGCCTTCTGGTAGAGGTTCTCCTGGATGGCCTGCAGCAGGTGCTCCACCTTGTCGGCGATATCCGTCATCTGCATCACCTGCTTCTCCATGGTATCCCGTCGGGCCACCTCCACGGTGCCGTTCTCCATATCGCGTGGTCCGATGGCCATGCGCACGGGACAGCCCTTGAACTCGTACTCGGCGAACTTCCACCCCGGTTTCTTGGTGTCGTCATCATCGAACTTGACGGTGATGCCCTTGGCACGAAGCGCCTTCAAGGTCGGCTCCACGTAGGCGCGGATGGCATCCAACTGCTCGCCGCTCTTGGCGATGGGCACGATGGCCACCTGGATGGGGGCCATCCTGGGAGGAAGCACCAGGCCGTGATCGTCGCTGTGCGTCATGATCAGGGCTCCCATCAAGCGGGTGCTCACTCCCCAACTGGTGGCCCACACATGCTCCTGTTTGTTCTCCTTGGTGGTGAACAGCACATCGAAGGCCTTGGCGAAGTTCTGGCCCAGGAAGTGGGAGGTTCCGGCCTGCAGGGCCTTTCCATCCTGCATCATCGCTTCGATGCAGTAGGTCTCCTCCGCCCCGGCGAAACGCTCACTGGCGGTCTTGATACCCTTGATCACGGGCATGGCCAACCACTCCTCGGCAAAGATGCGGTAGACCTCCAGCATGCGCTCGGTCTCCTCAATGGCTTCGGCTTTGGTGGCATGGGCGGTGTGCCCCTCCTGCCAAAGGAACTCGGCCGTGCGCAGGAACAGGCGCGTACGCATCTCCCAGCGCACCACGTTGGCCCACTGGTTGATCAACAAGGGCAGATCACGGTAGCTCTTGATCCAGCCCCGGTAGGTGTTCCAGATGATGGTCTCGCTGGTGGGGCGCACAATGAGCTCCTCCTCAAGCTTTGCATCAGGGTCCACAATGATGCCGTGGACAGGATCGCTCTTTAATCGGTAGTGGGTGACGACCGCACATTCCTTGGCGAAGCCTTCCACGTGGCTGGCCTCCTTGGCCAGGTAGCTCTTGGGGATGAACAGGGGAAAATAGGCGTTCACATGCCCGGTCTCCTTGAACATGCCGTCCAGGGCCTGCTGCATTTTCTCCCAGATGGCGTATCCATGCGGCTTGATCACCATGCAGCCGCGCACATCGCTGTGCTCTGCAAGATCGGCCTTGAGCACCAGATCGTTGTACCATTTGGCGTAGTCTTCGCTGCGCTTTGTAAGCATATCGGCCATGGCCTTGAACGTGGTATTATTTTTGTTCCTATCCGAGGGCGGCTAAAGTACACAACCCGGCACGCCACTAGGCGTGAAGGGTTCAACTCAGAAGAACGATGAACATGCGGTTACCCACGTTTCCCATACTACTGCTGTCCGCTCTGTTCCTATCCAGTTGCGGCAGTGTGCACAACACCGCTGGCACCTTGGTGCGTGACGATGTCTACTACCTCCCTTCGATGGCTCCGGCACCAGCTCCGGTCACCAGCAGCGTACCGGACAAGCCCGATGACCTTTCCCAATTCACGGACGACTACTATGACCCCAATGCCGCCGCGCAGGTCAGTGACCAGGGGTTCTACGATGTTGCCTACAATGACCCCTACTACTACAACTATGGGCGATTCGGGTTTGGAACGACCCTGGGATACCAGTCCGGCTGGGGTGGCCCGGGATGGGGAATGGGAATGGGTGCCGGTTGGAACAGTGGTTACGGTTGGAATGACCCTTGGATGAGCATGAACTATGGATGGGGCAGCCCATACTATGGCTCACCCTATTCACCCTATGGCATGTACGCTCCCTACGGCTACTATGGCTATGGATACAATCCTTACGGAGGTGGACCGTACTACGGCCCTTGGGGGAGCTGTCAGTGTTGCTACTCCCCTGTGATATACGGAGGAGGGAACCAAGTGATCTCCCGACATCGGACCGGCTTGAACGGTGGCGGTTCGGGCTCAGTGACCGGTCGCACGCCGGCAGGGCAGACACGCATGGTGGCCCGGGACCCCGCAGGACTGCGCCCTGCGCTCAATCCGGCACCCTCCACGCGCTACAACAACCGCTCGACCGCGGGGAACGGTCTCCGTGAGGTGCGTCCCGGTCAAGACCAGGTCAGACAGCCAACCACCCGCCCCGGAACCCGGCCGAACGTAAGTTCGCCAAGCAGGGAAGGCGGCCGGCCGGCCGTCCAACAGCGGGAAAATCCGACCCGTAGTAGCGGATCCGACAGAGGTACGGCCGCTCCAACACGTTCGGGTGGTGACTCCGGAGGCAGCCGCTCCAGCGGAGGAAGTTCAGGGGGGTCGCGCTCAGGAGGAGGTACCCGGCCCCGGTGAACGAATTTCCAGCCATGAACGACCACTTTCGGCGCCTCGCCATCGCGCTTTCAGGGTTCCTGTGCGCATCTGTTCTGCATGCGCAGAACGAATTGGATGCCCTTCGCATAAGCACATTGGGTCCAGGAGGAACAGGCCGGAGCACGGGCATGGCCAACGCTTTCGGCGCCTTGGGCGCCGACCCGGTCGCGGCGGGTATCAACCCTGCCGGCTTCGGTCTCTATCGCACAAGCGAGCTATCGGTCACCCCGATGGTTGAGGTGAACGGAGTCACCTCCACGGCCTATGGGACACAGGCAGTGGACAGCAAGACCACGTTCGTGATGAACAACTTGGCGTTGATCCTGAACAATCCTTCGAAGGGAGGTAGTTGGCGCAGCGGGACCTTCGGTGTGGTCTATGACCGGCAGCAGAGCAACAACTGGCGCACCACTTCAAATGCAGAGAACGTTGCGAGCACCTTCCTGGAAGGAATGGCACTGGACGCCGACGGGATCAGGAGCGATGAGCTCTTTGACGCCCTTCCCTTTACGGCCGGACTTGCCTGGGACACCTATGCGATCAACCTTGCCGACCCCAACGATACCTTGGGCACCACCTACTACCCCGCGATACCATTCGGCTCACCGACAACACAGGTGCATACCGTCCAGTCCAAGGGGGCATCGGCCAACACCACCTTCTTTTATTCCGGCAACTACATGGACCGCTTGTATCTGGGCCTGTCCCTGGGGCTGGCATCACACCGTCTTTCTCGCACCACCACGCACAGTGAGACCTCCGAGGACGGGTCACTGGACCTGGAGAACGCCACTTGGACAGAGGACCTGAGCACCACCGGGAACGGGGTGAACGTGAAGGTCGGGGTGATCGGACGCATCACCGATCGGTTCCGCATGGGCCTGGCCTATCACAGCCCGCAATGGATGCAACTGACCGATGCCTACGTGACGTCCATGGCCACCCAGTTCCGCACACCCGACGCCTTCGGCACATCACGGTATATCGCCGATTCACCGGAGTCCATCTTCGGTTACCAAGTGAACACGCCGTGGCGCCTGGTGGGAAGCGCGGCCTATGTCGCCGGTGACCACGGTCTGGTGAGCGTGGATTACGAATACCACGACCCCAGCAATGCCCGGCTCCGACCAGGTGATGAATTCGTCAATAGCTATGATTTCCAGTCGGAGAACACGGCCATCGTGGCATCCTTCACCCCCGTTCACACGGTACGCGCCGGAACGGAATGGCGGTTCAGCAACTGGTATTATCGTCTGGGGTGGGGCATAGTCACCAACCCTTACAAGACCACTGACAGCCGGCGCGGAGATGCCTTGAAGAACTATGCAGCGGGCATCGGGTATCGCACCGACCACCTGGCGGTGGACCTTGGCCTGAACCATGCCCTTCAGCAAAGCAGCACCTACCCGTACTACCCCGACCTGGTGGAGGCCACTGTGGAGGACCGACGAAGCACCCGCTTCATCCTCACGGTGAGCCTGAGGCCCTGAGCTCCTTGGGCCACCTCAACGAAAAAGGCCCCGGCGATGCCGGGGCCTTTCAAATTTCATCGACCAGGGTTCACTTCTCCCCCATCACGCGCTCCACCACATAATCATCGACGAGGATGCGACCGCAATGCTCGCAGACGATGATCTTCTTGTGGCTGCTGATGTCCAGCTGACGCTGGGGCGGGATGCTGTTGAAGCAACCACCGCAGCTTCCCCGCTCCACCGCCACCACGGCCAGGCCGTTGCGGGCATTGGTACGGATGCGGTGATAGGCGCTCAAGAGACGCTCTTCGATGTGCTTCGAGGCCGAATCGCTCTTCTTCTGCAGGTCCTTCTCCTCCTTCTCGGTCTCGGCGATGATATCGTCCAGTTCCTTCTTCTTCAGCTCGAGGTCCTTCTTGCGCTCATCGTGCTTCAGGCGGCTATCCTCCACCACGGACTTCTTGCCGTCGATCTGGGCCTTGGCCTCCTTGATGCGCTTCTCGGCCAGTTGGATCTCGAGGTTCTGGAACTCGATCTCCTTGGTCAGGGAATCATACTCGCGGTTGTTGCGCACTTTGGCCTGCTGGCCTTCGTACTTCTTGATCTGGGCCTTCGCCTCCTTGATCATGTTCTGGCGGTCGTTCACCTGACCTTCCACCTCGGCCAGTTCGTCCTGCAGCTTGTTCAAGCGCGTCTCCAGACCGGCCACCTCATCTTCCAGGTCCTGGACCTCCAGGGGAAGCTCACCACGCTGGACCTTGATACGGTCCACCTGGGAGTCGACATGCTGGAGGCGGTACAGTTCGACGAGCTTCTCGGCAACAGAGATGTCGGCCTTCAGAGCGGCGGTCTTCGCCTTGCCGTTATCCGATGCGGTCTTGGTTGCAGGAGCCTTCACGTCGGTCTTCGCCATGGGTCAAAAATGGTATATGGGATCCGTGACGATCTCCGTCAAACGGACGGCAAAGGTAGGGAAAAGTTCCCCTAACCGGCGCTGGATCAGCCGCATGGTGAATTGCTCGCTGCCATAGTGCCCGATATCGGCCAGCAACAGCCTCCCATCCACATCGAAGAACTCGTGGTATTTCACATCGCCCGTGATGTAGGCATCCGCCCCTGAGGCCACGGCCTTGCCCAGCAGGAAGGCCCCGGAACCACCGCACAGGGCGACCCGGCGGACGGGCCTGCCCAGAAGCTTGGTGTGCCTGATGGCTTTCAGGCCGAATACCGCCTTTAGCCGGGCCAGAAAAGCCTCCTCGTCCAGGGCCTCCGCCCATTCACCCACCAGCCCACTGCCTATCCCTTGGTGTGTGTTCGCGAGGGGGATCAGGTCGTAGGCGATCTCCTCGTAAGGATGCACGGAACGCATGGCCGCCAGAACGGACCGCTCCCTGGCCAGGCTGTAGATCACCTCCACCCGCACTTCAGGCTCATGATGCTGCACCCCTCGCTCCCCCACATGCGGGTCGGTGCCTTCCCCAGCCCGGAACGTACCGGTGCCGGCCACATTGAAACTGCACTCATCATAGGCGCCGACATGCCCGGCACCCGCACCGAACAAGGCCTGCCTGAGGACCTCTGCATGGGCCAGGGGTACGAACACCACCAATTTGCGGAGCTGGCCGGGCTTGGGGTCGAGCACCTGCAATGGCTTGAGCCCCAAGGCAGCTGCGATCTCCGCGTTGACCCCGTCCAGCACATTGTCCAGGTTGGTATGGATGGCGTAGATGGCGATGTTGTGCCTCAGGGCCGCAAGTACGGTTCGCTCCACATATCCACTGGCCACCAGGCTCTTCAGGCCCTTGAAGATCACCGGGTGGTGCGTGATGATCAGGTTGCAGCTACGCGCGGCAGCCTCCTCCACCACTGCCTCGGTGCAATCCAGGCAGACCAAGGCAGACGTGACCTCCGTTTGCGGATCGCCCACCTGAAGCCCCGAATTGTCGTAATCCTCCTGCAGGGAGCGGGGCGCCCAAGCCTCCAGCGCCGTCGTCACGTCTTTGATGCGCATCTTTCGCCTTGAATGATCGTTCCCGCAAATTACGCGATGCTGTTCCGAAGGTTGGTGCTTTTACCGTTCACGGCCGTTTATGGCGGTGTGCTGCGCATCCGGCATGCCCTGTACGACCGTGGCGTGCTGAAGCGCACTCGGCCGGAAGTGCCCACCATCGCCATCGGCAACTTGGCCCTGGGCGGTACGGGGAAGACCCCCATGCTGGAACTGGTGATTCGGGTGCTCGAGGGCGTGGGCCCCATTGCCACACTGAGCCGGGGATATGGCCGCGATGGAACGGACATCCATGAGGTGCATGCGGGGGACAACGCACAATACAGCGGTGACGAACCCCTTCAGGTCAAGCGGAAGTTCCCCGCGGCAAGGGTATTTGTGGGGGCCGACCGTGTGAAGGCCATCGCGCACATCGGGCAGCAGGTCGCCGGATTGCGTGCCGTGGTCCTGGACGACGCCTTGCAACACCGGGCGCTGGATGCCGGGCTGAACATCCTGCTCACCACTTGGCAGCGCCCTTGGTGCGATGATGCCTTGGTACCTGCCGGACGCTTGCGGGACCTCCCCCTGCGGGCCAAGGCAGCGCAGGTGGTGGTGGTCACCAAATGCCCGGCACTACCTTCCTCCCAGGAACAACAGCGTTGGCGTGCCAAGCTTGAGTTGGCGGTAGAACAACCTTTGTTCTTCTCCGGGATCCGGTATGGACCACCAAGTGCCTTCGATGGAACGGAGATCCAAGCGGGCGATGGACCGATGGGCGCGCTGCTCGTCACGGGCATCGCCGATCCGGCACCCCTGCTGGCCCATGTGAGGACCCTGGCCACCACCGTCGAACACCTGGCCTTCCCGGACCACCACGCATTCACCCGCGCCGACCTTCAGCGCCTCGCCGAGCGATACGCTAATTTCGCGGCCGGTCCGAAAATGCTGGTCACCACGGAGAAGGACGCCGCGCGGCTCTCCTCCTCCATTGCCGGCAGCCCTCTCGAAGGGTTGCCATTGGCGGTGATCGGCATGCAGGCCGTGATCCTGAACGAACCGGAACGATTCTCCGACCTCATCCGCCGACATGTTGAACCGCATCCAGCGCATCGCTGACCACCTGAAGACCGCCACCGGTGGTTTTGCACCCGAGACCGGGATCATCCTGGGTACCGGCCTGAGCGCGCTCGGCAAGGAGATCGACGTCAAGTTCTCCATCCCGTACAGCGAGATCCCCGATTTCCCGGTGAGCACTGTGCAGGGGCATCCCGGCAAACTGCTCTTCGGGATGCTGGGCGGGAAGCCGGTGGTGGCCATGCAGGGGCGCTTCCACTATTATGAAGGGTGGACGATGGGCGAAGTGGTGCTGCCCGTGCGTGTGATGAAATTCCTCGGGATCCAGCGGCTCTTCGTGAGCAATGCCTGCGGAGGCGTGAACCCCGCCTTCGAGACCGGCGACCTGATGATCCTGGACGACCACATCTGCCTCTTCCCGAACCCCCTGATCGGCAAGAACATCGATGAGCTGGGTCCGCGTTTCCCGGACATGAGCGAGCCGTATGACCGGGCCTTGATCGCCACCGCCAAGGAGATCGCCGCCCGCAATGGCATCCCAGTGCAACAGGGCTGCTATGTGGGGCTCACCGGTCCCACGCTGGAAACGCCCGCCGAATACCGCTATGTGCGCATCATCGGTGGCGATGCGGTGGGCATGAGCACCGTGCCGGAGGTCATCGCGGCACGCCAGATGGGCATCCCCTGTTTCGCCATGAGCGTGATCACCGACATGGGTGTGGAGGGCCGCATCGAAAAGACCACCCATGAAATGGTGCAGCGGGTTGCCGAGAAGGCCGAGCCGAAGCTCACCCTGATCATGAAGGAACTCATCGCCAGCTGTTGATATGCGCATTTACCTGTTCCTCCCCCTGGTCCTTTCCGTCACTGTCTCCGCACAGGACAGCCTGAACGTGAGCAAGCTCTTTCATTGGGATGACCCCACCATTCCAGCAGGGACCACGGACTTCCAAAATCAGTATAACGAAGTGTGGGGTTATGCGGCCGATGGACGCGAATACGCCTTCCTGGGAAGTTCGCTCGGGGTGCACGTCTTCGATGTGACCGACCCCGTGAACACGGTGCTCATCGACCAGGTACCGGGCCGTTTCAGCGGTGTGGGGGTCACCCACCGCGATTACAAGGTCTTCGGGCATCACCTGTTCGCCACATGCGACCAGGGAGCGAGTTCACTACAGGTCATGGACCTTCAGTACCTGCCGGACTCGCTGCATGTGGTGTACGACAGTGATTCACTGCTGGTCCGAGCCCACAACATCCAGATCGATACCATCGGTGAGCGGTTGTACACCTGTGGCGGCAGCACCCAGTTCAGCGTCTACGACATCAGCGACCCTTCGAGCCCCTCGCTGTTGAGCAATTGTGAAGCTGACATCCCGTGGTGGGGTGAGGTGGTGGGTTATGTACACGATTGTTTCGTGCGGGAAAACATCGTTTGGTGCAACGATGGCGATGGCATGCATGTGATCGACTTCACGGATGCCGAGAACCCGGTGATCCTGGGCTCGCTCACCAGCTATGCCGGGCAGGGCTACAACCATAGTGGTTGGATGAACGACCAGGGCACCTTGTACACCATGGCGGATGAAACCCATGGATCACCGCTCAAATTCGTGGACGCCACCCAACTGGACGACCTGGAGGTGATCTCCACGGTGACCTCGGCAGTGCATCCAACCTCCATCCTGCACAACCCCTTCTTCACCGGAGACCTGGTGCACGTGGCCTATTACTATGATGGATACTGGCTTTGGAACCTGAGCGACCCCTCGCAACCAATCCTGATCGGCTATTATGACACGAGCACCGAAGCGAACACCAACAGCTACAGGGGCGCCTGGGGGACCTATCCCTTCCTGCCGAGCGGCCACGTTCTGGTTAGCGACATGCAGACCGGCCTGTGGGTGCTGAACATCGATCAGGCGACCAATGCGGAAAGCGCGGCCCCTGCCCCGGCCTTTCGGGTCTCGCCCACGCTTACAGAGGGCCCGGTTACGGTGACGAACTTATCCGGGTCGGGACCGTCGCAGATCGACGTTTTCGATGCCTCCGGATCACGGGTCATGGACGCCGTCATCCATGACGCATCCCATCAACTGGACTTGAACGACCTGCGCGACGGCATGTACATCGTGCGTGTCACCTCAGGAAGATCGGCTCACACGCAACGCATCGTAATCACCGGCAGGCCATGATCCATTGGAGTGAACGTTGGGACCTGGTGGTGGGACTGGAGGTGCATGCCCAGCTCAACACCCTCAGCAAGGCATACAGCACCGACCCCAACGCATATGGTGACCACCCGAACACCAATGTGAGCGTGCTCACGCTGGGGCATCCGGGGACGTTGCCGGTGGCCAACAGGAAGGTGGTGGAACATGCCATCCGGATCGGGCTGGCCACGCATTGCAGCATCGCCCCGTGGATGCACTACGCCCGCAAGAACTACTTCTACCCTGACCTGCCCAAGGGCTACCAGATCACGCAGGACCATACGCCGATCTGCACCAAAGGCTACGTGCTCATCCCTGTGGAAGGCGGTGAGAAGAGGATCGGCATCACCCGCATCCACATGGAGGAGGATGCCGGCAAGAGCATCCATGACGTGGACCCGTTCAACACCCTGGTGGACCTGAACCGCGCCGGTGTCCCCTTGGTGGAGATCGTGAGCGAGCCGGACATCCGCAGCGGACAGGAGGCCTACGACTATCTCGTGGAGATCCGTCGACTTGTCCGCTACCTGGACATCTGCGATGGCAACATGGAGGAGGGCAGCCTGCGGTGCGATGCCAACATCAGCCTGCGACCGAAGGGCGTGGAGGCCTTCGGGACGCGTTGTGAGGTGAAGAACATGAACAGTTTCCGCAACGTGATGCGGGCCATCGAGTTCGAAGCACAGCGCCAGAGCGAGATCCTGGATGCCGGTGGTGTGATCCACATGGAGACGCGCACCTTCGACGCCGGCAAGGGCACCACGGTGGGCATGCGCAGCAAGGAACTGGCGCATGATTACCGCTACTTCCCCGAGCCGGACCTGCAGCCCATCACCGTGAGCGAAGCTTCCAAGGAGGCCATCCGACGTGCGATGCCGCCCCTTCCCCGCGAGTTACGGGAGAAGTACACCAAGGAACTGGGCCTGAGCGACTATGACGCCGGGATCCTCACGGAGGACAAGGCCACCGCGCTCTACTTCGAGGCCGTCATCGCGCTGACGCCCAACTTCAAGGGTGCCGCGAACTGGGTGATGGGCGATGTGCGCAGTTGGATGAACGAACGGGGATTGACCATGGAACAGTTCCCCATCAGTGCCGAACGACTGGCCGGACTGGTGCACCTGATCGATGCCGGCCAGGTGAGCCACACCATCGCCAGCCAGAAGCTCTTCCCCCTGATGCTGGAGGACCTCAGCGCCACCGCCGAACAGCTCGCCCTGAAGCACGACCTGGTGCAGAGCACCAATGAGGACGAGATCATCGCCATCGTCCGCCAGGCGATGGCCACCTACCCGGAGAAAGTGGAGGCCTACCGCGGTGGCAACAAGGGCCTGCTGGGCCTCTTCATGGGTGAAGTGATGAAAGGCACCAAAGGCAAAGCCGATCCCAAACGCGCCAATGAAGTGGTGCGCCGGACCCTCGAGAACTAGACCCAACCGACAAGACCATGCATCGTTCGTTGACCCTTATCCCCCTGGCCTCCCTCCTTTTCGCGGCCTGCGCCGGTGGCGGTGGCCGTGCCATAGAACTGAGCGTTGAAGGTGCCGGCGGAAAGACGGCATACTTCGACCGCTTCGAGAACAACCAGCCCTACCACGTGGATTCGGTGACCCTGGATGGATCGGGCAGGGGGACCCTGCGTGTGAAGGCGCTGCCACTGGACTTCTACCGCATCGTGGTGGACCAGGAACAGTTGATCGTTGCCCTTGACAGCGCGGAAGAGCTGAGCATTGAGGCGAAGGCCGGGGCATTGGCCACTCCGACCAGCATCAGCGGATCGGTGCACAGCGAGGCCCTGCACAGCTTCTATGGTGAGATCAGGGACTACGAGACCAAGCGCGATTCGATCCGCACCCTGATCAGTGCCGACCCTGCCAACAGCGGAGCGGTCAATGCCCTGAACGCCTTGAACACCGGCTTCTACGACCGTTGCAAGGCCTTCACCCAGGAGCACAGCAGTTCTCCCGCTGCACTGGCCGCTGTGAACATGCTGAACATGCAGCAGGAAATGGCCCTGTTCAAGCAGGTGCGGGACGATATGCGCAAGACCATGCCCCGCTCGGGCTACTTCGCCCAGTTCCGTGACCAGGTGGACCGTATGGAACAGCAGGAGGTGGCCCTGAAAATGCAGGAGGAGGAGATGAAGCGCCTGAGCAACCTGCTCCCGGTTGGCGGTGATGCTCCGGAGATCCGACAGCAGACACCGGACGGGGGCACATTCGCTCTCAGCGAGCTGCGCGGCAAGTACGTGCTCATCGACTTCTGGGCCAGCTGGTGCCGGCCCTGCCGGATGGAGAACCCCAACGTGAAGCGCGTGTACGACAAGTATGCCCGGAAGGGATTCGAGATCCTCGGGGTCTCCCTGGACCGCGACCACGGTGCCTGGGTGAAGGCCATCCAGGATGATGGACTGCCGTGGAAACACGTGAGCGACCTCGGTTTCTGGAACAATGCCGCCGCCCAGGAATATGGGGTCAGCAGCATCCCTTACACCGTGCTCGTGGACCGCGATGGAAAGATCCTCCAGAAGGGCCTGCGTGCGCAGCAGTTGGAAAGTGTGCTCTCCGAACTTTTCGACAAGTGACCGAACACCGGTTCAATAGAACGGACCGGAGCGCATTCCGGTCCGTTCTGTTTCCCCCCCTCGCCATCATGCGTTCCAGCCGTTCGCTCGCCCTTGCGATCGCCTTGTGCCCGGCATTGCTCTTCGCGCAGGCCTATTTCCAGCAGCGGGTGGACCATGTCATCTCCGTGCGCCTCGATGATGTGGCGCACGAGCTGCACGGTCAACAATCGTTCACCTACACAAATCAGTCGCCGCAGAAGCTGGACACCCTGTGGATCCACCTGTGGCCCAATGCCTACCGGCAAAAGAACACCGCGTTGGACCGCCAGTTGATGTCCATGGGGGAACTGGACCTGCACTTCGCCAGCGATGCGGAGCGCGGAAGCATCGACAGTCTCCAGTTCACAGCGGAGGGCATCGCGCTGACCTGGGGATATCACGATGAGCATCCCGACATCGGCTGGATCAAACTCTCGATTCCGTTGGCTCCGGCATCCTCCATCACCATCGACACACCGTTCCGGGTGAAGATCCCCGACGGGAAATTCTCGCGCCTGGGACACACCGGGCAGGCGTACTACATCACCCAGTGGTTCCCCAAGCCAGCGGTATACGATGCCCAGGGCTGGCACGCCATGCCCTACCTCACCGCCGGTGAGTTCTATAGCGAGTTCGGGAGCTATGATGTTTCCGTCACCCTGCCGGCGAACTACATCGTGGGAGCGACCGGGGTACTGCAGAATGAAGAAGAGCGGCAATTGATGGACCGCATGGCCAGCGGAGAATGGACCTCTCCAACGCCGCTCCAGGACATCGCCACGGGCAAGCCGCTGCTCGACATGTTCCCAGCCTCTGCGTCCCGGATGAAGACCCTACGCTACGCGCAGGACAATGTGCACGATTTCGCGTGGTTCGCGGACAAACGCTTCATGGTGCGCAAGGGAAGCGTGACCCTGCCCCGTAGTGGACGGACGGTCACCACCTGGGCGCTCCACACGCCCAAGAACGCCAGGCTCTGGGAAGAGACCGGCATCACCGCCCTCAATGAAAGTGTACGCCTGTACAGCCAATGGGTGGGCGAGTACCCCTACGAGGCCTGCACCGCTATCGATGGCACCATCAGCGCCGGTGGCGGCATGGAATACCCGATGATCACGATCATCGGCGACATGGGCGATGCACAGAGCCTGGACAATGTGATCGCACACGAAGTGGGACACAACTGGTTCTATGGGATCCTGGGCAGTAATGAGCGTGACCATGCCTGGATGGATGAAGGCATGAACAGCTTCGTGGAGCTTCGGTACATGCGCAAGCGCTACCCGGACGCCAAGCCGGAGATCGACATTCCCGGACTGGGTAAGGCGCTGTCGCAGGTCACGGATGCTCATCGTTTCCTGGGCGAAGCCACCTACCGACTGAATGCGCGACGCAACCTGGACCAGGCGCTCTCATCGACCTCGGCGGACTTCACCTTGATCAACTATGGTGGCATGGTCTACAACAAGACGGCCATGATCTTCGACCACCTGTTCGCCTACCTCGGCGATGAGGACTTCGACCGCTGCATGCACGCCTATTTCGAGGAGTGGAAGTTCAAGCATCCGAGTCCTGAGAATGTGCAGGATATGTTCGAGAAGATTAGCGGAAAGGACCTCGCGTGGGTGTTTCATGAATTCCTCAGTTCCGACCAAAAGCTCGATGCCTACGCCCTATCTCTGATTGGTCCGAATATCACAATAAGGTCACGGGGACTTAGGTATTCAGCGCCATTACCGGTCACGGCATGGAAAAGGATGGATTCATTGGGGACCGTTTGGATCGAACCCGCCAAAGTGCAATTCGATGCCAGCACGATAGGATCTAAGTCTATCACTATAGTAGCACATCCATCGCACACTACATGGATCCAGACTGAGACCCTTCCTTGGCCAGATGCAGACCGCGTTCGGATCGACGCCGGCAACCGCACCCTCGACATCGACCGTCGGAACAACGAAGTGCGCAGCCACGGCCTTTTCCGCCGCGCTGCCAAGCCGGAGCTGAAGTACCTGCTGGGCATTGAAAAGAACGATCGCCGGAGCGTGTACTGGACGCCTCTGGCCGCTTGGAACGGACATGACGGATTCCAAGTGGGCATGGCCGCTTACAACACCGTGTTCCCCAGCCAGCGCACCGAATGGGTGTTCGCCCCGCTCTATGCCTTGGGGAGCGAACGCTGGGGCGGTGCGGCCCGCATCGAGCACCACTTCGACCGCCTGCAGAGCCGCCTGTTCCAGAACATCCACGTGGGGCTCAGTGCTCGCAGCGCCTCCACCCTGCACGACCATTACGAGAACAGCTGGTATACCAAGCTGCAACCCTCCATCCGTTTCGACCTGAAGCGTGAGCCCCTCACCCGTGCGTGGGAGCACAGTGTGAACCTGCGTGGCGTGTACCTGAACTTCGGCAGTGTGGAGGAGCAGCCTGGGGCTGAACGCGTGACGGCATCGAGCGAAGCGACGTACGGTGAATTGTCCTACCGGGCACAGAACCGCGAGGCGATGTTCCCTGCCCTGGTGGCACCGGTCATCACCATCCATGAGGACTTCGTGCGGGCGTCCCTGGAGCTCCGACAAGGATTCACCTACAACGCGAAGAAGGACCAGCTGCGCCTTCGGGCCTTTGCAGGCACCTTCCTGTCCAAGAACGCAGCGGGCCTGAGCGATGGACTGCAGTCATGGGGCTTGACCTGGGGGGCGGAGGACCTCCTGTTCGACCACGCCTACCTGGAACGGGGGGCAACGGATGGCTTCACCGGGCGACAGTTCAACAAACAACAGGGAGGCTTCAAGACACCGTTCCTGCAGGGTGGCAGTGATACGTGGATCGCTTCCCTGAACGCGGAGCTCGACCTGCCCACCGGCCTGCCCCTCTCGCTCTTTGCAAGCGCCGGTTTCGCTCCGCTGACCACCATCACACAGGAGGGGCGGTCCACCAGCACGGCAACTTACATGGAAGCGGGGATCGGCCTGCAGGTGGTGAAGGATGTGCTGGAGATCTGGTTCCCCCTGATCGTTTCCCAGCGCATCACCGATGAGGAGGAGTTCCTGGACCGCAGCATCGGCGATCGCATCCGCTTCGTGATCGCGCTGGAACAGATGGACCCCACAAAATTGCTGCGCAAGCTGAAGCCCTGAAGCGCGATCTTCGCAAAACCATGCGGCCCGGACAGCAGATCCATTTCCTGAGCGACTTCCACCTGGGGGTGCCAGATGCGGCCAGCAGCCTGGCCCGGGAGAAACGCATCTGCGCCTTCCTCGACGAAGCCGCCAAGGACGCTGCGGAGATCATGTTGCTGGGCGACCTGTTCGACTTCTGGTTCGAATACAAGCGTGCCGTACCAAGGGGCCACGTGCGGCTGTTAGGCAAGCTCGCCGAACTCACCGACCGGGGCATACCGGTGCACCTGTTCATCGGCAACCACGACATGTGGATCTTCGACTATGTGCCGCAGGAGACAGGGGTCATCGTGCACCGCGAGCCCATCGTGCGGGAGATCGCCGGGAAGCGTTTCCTGATCGGACATGGCGATGGCCTGGGGCCGGGTGACCATGGCTACAAGTTCATCAAGAAGGTGTTCCGTAACCCGGTCTGCCAGTGGCTCTTTGCACGGCTCCATCCCAACTTCGGGCTTTGGCTGGGCGATGTGCTCAGCGGCAGGAGCAGAAAGAAGAACTACGAGAACGACCGCAAGTGGTCAGGGGCCGACAAGGAATGGCTCGTGCAGTACTGCAAGGACGAGCTACAGAAGCAGCACTACGACCACATGATATTCGGGCATCGCCACCTGCCCATCGATATGGAAGTGAAGCCCGGCAGCCGTTACGTCAACCTCGGCGACTGGATCAGTTACTACACCTACGCCAGTTTCGACGGGAAGGAACTGAAGCTGATGAAACGCATGAGCGACGGTCCCTTGAGCGGGGACCATCGGATCACCGGGGGGCCGGCCGTCTGACGGTCTCGCGACCACACATGGAGTAAGCTCAGGGTCTCCCCTACTTGCCCAACCTTCCCACCAGGTCCACCAAACGGCTGCTGTAGCCGTACTCATTGTCGTACCAGCCCATGATCTTCACCATGTTGCCGACCACGCTGGTGAGCTGTGCGTCGAAGATGCAGCTGTGCGGGTCGCCCACGATGTCCACGCTCACGATGGGATCCTCGGTGTAACGCAGGATGCCTTTCAACTTTCCTTCGGCGAGTTGCTTGAAGTACGCATTGATCTCTTCGGCGGATCTGAGATCCCTGACGCGGACGGTGATGTCGGTGATCGACCCATCAGGCACGGGCACACGGATCCCGCCGCCGCCGAGACGACCTTCGAGTTCGGGGAAGATGCGGGTGATGGCTTTCGCCGCGCCAGTGGTGGTGGGCACCATGCTCACGGCCGCAGCACGGGCCCGGCGCAAGTCCTTGTGCGGAGCGTCGTGCAGGCGCTGATCACCGGTGTAGCTGTGCACGGTGGTGATGAACCCGTCCTCAATACCGCAGAGGTCGCGGATGCCCATGATCATCGGGGCGGCGCAGTTGGTGGTGCAGCTGGCGTTGGAGATGATCACATCCGCAGGGTCCAGCAGGTGATCGTTCACACCGAGCACCACGGTCCTGATGCCTGCATCCTTTGCAGGCGCGGAGAGCACCACCTTCCTGGCCCCGGCGGTGATGTGGGCAATCGCCGTCTCACGTGTAAGGAAATGGCCCGTGCACTCGATGACCACATCGATGTTGAGCTTCGCCCATGGCAGCGCCGCCGGGTCCTTCTCAGAGAATGCCTGAACCTTCTTCCCACCGAGGATCAGGTGTTGATCATCATAACCTACCTCGCCTTGGAACACGCCATGCACGGAGTCGTACTTGAACAGGTGCGCCAAGGTCTTGTTATCCGTGAGGTCGTTCACGGCCACGAGCTCGACGTCCTGGCGATCCTGTAAGATGCGGGCGGTGACGCGACCGATGCGACCGAATCCGTTGATGGCTATGCGCATGGGGAGTACCTTGGGCTAGTTGTAGGTTGGGAAAGTTGGGGGTTGATGAGCATGGTTACCGGGTCAACCAGACAGGCGATCCAACCTTCAACCCACGACCATCGTTCAGAACATGTGCTTCTCCGCGTGATAACTGCTCCGTACCAGCGGACCACTTTCCACATAGCGGAAGCCTTTCTCCAAACCGATGGCCTTGTAGCGGGCGAAGACATCGGGATGAACGAATTCAGCCACCGCCAGGTGCTCCTTGGTAGGCTGCAGGTATTGGCCCAGGGTCAGGATATCCACGCCCACGCTGAGCAGGTCGTCCATGGTCTCGAGAACCTCCTGCTCCGTCTCTCCCAACCCGAGCATGACACCGCTTTTGGTCCGTAGTCCCGCCCGTTTGGAACGCATGAGGACCTCCAGGCTTCGGTCATACTTGGCCTGGATGCGCACTTGTTTGGTGAGGCGGCGCACGGTCTCCAGGTTATGGCTCAGGATCTCGGGAGCGGCCTCCAGCACCAAGGCCAGGTTCTCCCATTTCCCTTGGAAATCAGGGATGAGCGTCTCCATGGTGGTACCGGGACTGCGGCGACGGATGGCGCGGATCGTCTTGGCCCAGATGTCGCTGCCGCCGTCCTTCAGGTCATCGCGGTCCACGCTGGTGATGACGCAATGCTTCACACCCATCAACTCCACGCTGCGGGCCACACGGGCCGGCTCGAAGGGGTCCACGGCCTCGGGGCGACCAGTGGCCACGGAACAGAACCCACAGCTACGGGTGCACACGTTGCCCAGTATCATGAACGTGGCGGTACCGGCGCCCCAGCATTCGCCCATGTTCGGGCAGTTGCCGCTTTGGCAGATGGTGTGCAGCTTGTGTTCGCTGACGATCTCCCGCACCTTACGGTAACTCTCTCCGGTGGGCAGTTTCACGCGCAACCAATCAGGCCTCCGCTGCCTGGGCTCGTTCTCCACGGTAATGACGGTCTCGCTCATTGAACGGTTTTCTTGCCGAATTGAATGGACAGGTAGAACTCAAAGAAGAACTGTTTGTTCTCCACCCCTTCCACCTCGGCCATGATAGGTACTACAACGGGATAGGCATCCATGGTGACACCGACCTCCAGTGCCTTGATACCGTAGGTCTGGCTGGAGTGCTCGAAATTGAATCCGAACCTGCCGAAGCCACCGGGATAGAGCTTCATCTCCCCAAAACCCGTGAACCACGACGCTCGGCCATAGATGTTCTGCACGTCATGAACGACCGGGTCATAGCGTTCGACCACGATGGTCTGGTAGGGTATCTGGTCCGGCTTGCCGATCTGCAGATAGACCGGCTTTGCGAAACCCAGGGAAGGCCCAACACCCCAGACAACGTTCACCTCCACCCCGCGGCGCCGGATCTTGTCCGTGATCTGATGCTTGCCCCCGAAAGTTGGTCGCAGAATGAGCAGGGAATTCGCCTTGCCATAGAAATACCCGCGGGAGTCCTCGTAATAGGGGTTGAAGCTCTTGATCTCCTTGGGATGCTTCATACCTACCAGTTCCAGCCCCAGCACACGTCGGTAACGGGCGGTGCGGTAGGTGCCATGGAAGAAATTCAGGCCCCAACCATCCCCGTGTATCAGCACACCACCAGAAAATTCCTTCTTGAACGGCACACGCGTTTCCTCATAGATGGTCTGCTGGGCCATGATGGCGCACCAGGGCAGCATTAGAAGGGAGAGGAGGATTGAGCGGCGCATGGGCGCTGAAATGGACCAGAACAAAGCTACAACATGCCAACGTTACCTTGCGGCTCTTGGTACATAAGCGAACCTCCAGATGGATACTTCCACAGTACACTACCTCGGCGAACTTCAGACGGAATTGTTGCACATCCGCAGCGGTCAGCGGCTGACCACCGATGCCCCGGTGGACAACCAGGGCCAGGGCGGGGCGTTCTCCCCCACTGACCTGATGGCCACCTCCCTGGCGGCCTGCATGATCACCACCATGGGCATCGTGGCGCGTGACAAGGATATTCCCTTGGAAGGGCTCAAGGCCCGCGTGGTAAAGCATATGGCCTCTGCGCCGCGACGGATCGCCCGGATCGAGATCCACATGGAGATGGGCGGTGACCGGCTCGATGAGCGTCAACGCAGCATCATGGAACACACGGCACGAACCTGCCCAGTTGCCCAAAGTCTGTCACCCGATGTGGTACAGGACCTTCACCTCACCTTCATTTAACCCAAAGGGGATCTCATAGGAAAGCCCGGACCTGTTGGCCCGGGCGTAGCAGAACACAATATGGAGCGATCAAGCCCTTTTGTCAGGCTGGACCTTGGTGACCTTGCCATATGCAGGGCAGGAATGCGAGTTGGAGCACGAGGTCATCGTTACGCTCACGAGCACCACTGCGGCCAAGATCAGAAGTACCTTTTTCATCGTTCTATCGTTTGTGTCCCGTTGGGTTGACCCTCTTACGCGAAGCACACCCCCAAAGTTATCCTTCAGAACGAAGCCTCGCTGAAAATGTTTCAACAGCGCCTGTGTCGATGAACCTGAAAGCCGCCCTGTCATGAGCTCAGTCGATGCGAACAGCCGTCGACCAAGGATCGGTGAGGACTGGTATCCGGAACTGCGGGAGGCCTTTGACGCACCGTGGTTCCAAGAGCTGCGCGCCTTTCTGGTCGACGAGCGCAGCCTCCATGCTGTCTATCCCCAAGGGCAGGATATTTTCAAGGCCTTCGATCGCTGTCCGTTCACTTCCGTGCGCGTGGTGATACTCGGGCAGGACCCTTACCATGGTCCCGGACAGGCTCACGGGCTTTCGTTCTCCGTACCCAAGGGCGTACCCCATCCGCCTTCGTTACGGAACATCTTCAAGGAGATAAGGCGCGACCTGGGGCATCCCATCCCTGCCTCGGGTGATCTGAGCCCTTGGGCCGACCAAGGTGTCCTGCTCCTGAACGCAAGCCTAACGGTCCGCGCTGAACAGGCCGGTTCACACCAAGGTCGTGGCTGGGAACGGTTCACGGACCGCGTGATCCAGCGGCTATCCGAACGGCGCAGCGGCCTGGTGTTCCTGCTCTGGGGTCGCTTTGCCCAGGACAAGGAGAACTTGATCGACGGGCAGCGCCACACGGTGCTCAAAGCGCCGCATCCCTCACCCCTTAGCGCCCACCGCGGGTTCCTTGGGTGCGGGCACTTCTCCAAGGTCAACGAGATCCTCGTTGCACAAGGAACACCGCCCATCGACTGGTCCCTTGCATGAAGCCCGGGGCACCATATCAGGCTTTGTTGCTTCTGACCATGGTCCTGCTCGCCCTGCCGGGGCAAAGCCAGGACCACCGTGTGACCTTCATCCCCGATGCGGACATCCCGGCCAAATGGCTTCGCCCGGTGGATGTCACCACCGCTGAGCAGACCCCGGCCGTGGTGAGTGCGCAGTTGGCCCGATTGTTCGAGCTCGGCTACCTGGAAGCGCATGTGGACAGCTGCATCACCTCGGCTGCGGCCAGTGAATGCCCCGTCCATATTGGTCGGCAATACCGCTGGGCCACACTGAAAGGCTCGGGGATCCCCTTGGAGATCGCCAGCGGATCGCGCTTCCGCGAAAAACTCTACAGTGGGAGACCCATCGCGCCCAAGGAGGTGGCCCGGCTGTTCGAGGACCTCCTGAGGTACAGCGAGGACCATGGCCATCCCTTCGCCCAGGTCCGGTTGGACAGCATCCAGGAGATGTCCGATGGATTGAGCGCGATCATCCGACTGGAGATCGGCCGACCCGTCGTGGTGGACAGTGTCATCGTTCGGGGTACGGCCCGGACGAACCTGCGCTACCTGCAGACCCACATCGGTGTCCGCCCCGGAGACCCGTACAATGAAACGCTCATCCGGGCCACCGAACGACGACTGCGTGAACTGCCCTTCGTCACGCAGCGTCAACGGCCCTACGTACAGTTCACCCCGGAGCGGACCAAGTTGTACCTTTTCCTGGATGCCAAGAAGGCGAGCTCCATCAACGGCATCATCGGCGTGCAGCCCAATTCAACGACAGGGAAAGTGGGCGTCACGGGCGACCTCGACCTGCGGCTGCGCAATGCCTTGCGAAGAGGGGAGGCCATCGAACTGAACTGGCGATCGCTCCAAGATGCCACACAGGACCTGCGGGTGCGCTTCGACCTTCCGTTCGCCTTCAACACGCCCTTCGGCACGGACCTCAGCCTCAAGCTGTTCAAACGGGACAGTACCTTCCTTGAGTTGAACGCACGGGCAGCGCTCACCTACCTCCTGCCCCAAGGAGACAAGCTCAGCCTCTTCGTGAACAGCCGCAGCAGCGACCGGCTGGGCAACAACCTGGTGGCCACTCCGGGCCTGGCCGATGTGCGCCTGACGACATACGGGGTGGGCGCCGAACGTGAACGGTTCGATTACCGCTTCAACCCACGGCGCGGACACGCCTTGCAGGCCGAGGGCTCGGTGGGACGGAAGCGGACCACCACAGCGGTGCTGGGCGAGACGGAACCCACGCCGGATATCGCCTCCGTGCAGTACGAGGTGAACGGACGGGCCATCCTGCACATTCCATTAAAACGCCGCAGCACGTTCCGGCTCGTGGCTCAGGGCGGGGCCATGTTGAACGATTACCTCTACGACAATGAACTGTACCGGATGGGTGGCCTGAAAAGCCTGCGGGGAGTGGATGAGGCGTCCATCCTATGCAGCGCCTACGGGATCGCCACGGCAGAGTACCGCTTCGTGTACGAGGAGAACGCCAACTTCTTCGTGTTCTTCGACCAGGCCTGGTGGGAGGATACATCCAAGGACATCCCGGTGACGGATACGCCCTTGGGATTCGGACTGGGCACCACCTTTGAGACCAAGGCCGGGCTCTTCAGCCTGACCTATGCATTGGGCAAACAGTTCGCGAACCCCGTGGAGCTTCGGAACGGCAAAGTGCACTTCGGATTCACCAGTCTCTTTTAGCCCGGATGATATTTGCATCATGCGCAAGGCCCTGATCATCGCTGGACTGGTGTGCGCCGGTCATGCGATCGTGGCACAGCAAGGTCCGGAGCACCCCAGGCAGGGTCTGGCAGACCTGCTGCTGGAATACCTCGAGGTCCGCTATTCCGGAACGGACCTCATGGGTGATATCCTCTATGTGTCCGTGCAGCGTCAATCTCTCTTCCATCTGCGGCGGAGGCGCCTCTTGAACGTCTATCCCGTCGCAACCTCCGGCCGAGGTCTCGGAGCGGAGACCGACTCGTACCGTACCCCGGAAGGCCTGCACCGCATCAGCGACAAGGTCGGCGATGAGGTCCCTCCCTTGGGCATCCTGAAGGACAGGGTGTTCACTGGCGAACTGGCCGATGTGGACTTCGCCGGGGTGGACAAGGACTGGATCACCTCCCGCATCCTTTGGCTTGATGGCCTGGAGCCCGGCTTGAACAAGGGTGGCTCAGTGGACAGTCACAATCGCTTCATCTATATCCACGGGACCGCGAACGAACGCTCCGTGGGAAAGCCCAGTTCGATGGGTTGTATCCGCATGTGCAACGCCGATGTGATCAAGCTCTATGATGCCGTGCCGGTCGGGGCGCTGGTGGTGATCCTGGACAACTGAGCCTTCCGCTGCGGCGTACCTTCGTAACCGGTATCATGGAACTCACCTCCCTCTTCCTCGGACTCCTGGCAGGGCTGATCGGCGGCGCGTTGGTCGCACATTTCTGGAAGCGCACCCAGGGCCATGAAGCACTGGATGTCCTGCAACGCGAACAGGCCACGGAACGGTCCGAATGGGACCGGCAGCTGAACGAACACCGTGCGCTCGCCGAAGAGCGGATGCGCGAAGTGGTGCGACTGAGCGGGCTGGTGGCCACCGAACAAGAGCGGGGGCGCGGGCTGAACCAACGGCTGGTGGAGCAGAAGGGTGAACTGGAACAACTCCAGACCCGCATGACCACGGAGTTCGAGAACATCGCGGGGCGCTTGCTGAGCCAACGCGGGAAGGAGTTGCAGGACCAACAGCAGGAGAAACTGGGCGTGATCCTGAAACCCCTGCAGGAGCGCATCGTGGAATTCCAGCAGCAGGTTCGCGATGCGTATGACAAGGAGGGCCGCGAACGCTTCGCGTTGAAGGGTGAGATCATCCGACTGGTGGAGCAGAACCAGAAGCTGAGCCAGGACGCCAGCGACCTGACCAAGGCCCTGAAGGGCGACAGCCAGGCACAGGGTGCATGGGGCGAGATGATATTGGAACGGATCCTGGAAGGCGCGGGCCTGGTCAAGGGACAGGAATACAGCATGCAGGAAAGCACCACCCTTTCCGATGGTTCACGCCTGCGCCCCGATGCCGTGGTGATGCTGCCCGAGGACAAGCACCTGGTCATCGACAGCAAGGTGTCGCTGCTGCACTATGAGCGTTGGGCCGCTGCCACGGACGAGGTGGAGCGCGCACGGCTCCTGAAGCTGCATGTGGAGAGCATCCGGGCGCACGCCAAGGGCCTCGGCGAGAAGGACTACACGAAACTGTACGGGGTGAAGAGCGTGGACTTCGTGCTCATGTTCGTACCCATCGAGCCCGCCTTTCTGCTGGCATTGCGCGAACGGCCCGAGGTCTTCCAGGAGGCCTATGACCGGCAGGTGGTGATGGTGACCCACAGCACCCTGATGGCCACCCTGCGCACCGTGCACGGAATCTGGAAACATGAACGCATCGCCCGGAACCACCTGGCCATTGCGGACCGCGCCGGCGCCCTGTATGAGAAGTTCGTGGGCTTCACCGAAGACCTGGGGCGCATCGGCAAGAACGTGAATGATGCGAAGGACAACTATGAGAAAGCGCTCTCCAAGCTCAGCGAAGGGCCCGGCAACCTGGTGCGACAGGTGGAGATGTTGAAGGAACTGGGAGCCCGGACCAATAAGGGGCTGCACGATAAACTCCTCCAACGATCGTTGGACGAATGAGGACCTTCATGCGCAACACGCTCATCCATACCCTTCTGATCGTCCTGTTCTGGGGCTGCTCCAGTTCGGCGCCTGTGGCCAAGCGGGAAAACCTTTCCTCCATGTACGGCAAGGGAGGGTCCGGACTGCAGGTGCTGGCGCGGGTCTACCATACCGATGCCACCAGCTCCACGGTCTATTTCAAGCTCAGGACCCGCGACCTCCTGTATAAAAGCAGCGGTGAAGGAGGGCCGTTCCATGCGGCGGTCCAATTACGCTATGAGTCCTATCCGGATTGGGGCAGCAAGGCCCTGCTCGACAGTGCAAGCACCCTGATCAAAGACTCATCCGATGACCCCTCGCTCGACAAGGAGCTCATCGGCACCTTCCCCATGCGGAGCAACGGCCAGAGCACGTTCATACTGAAACTCACCGCGACCGACATGAACCGCGACAACGAGGGGGTGCTGTATTTCCGTGTGATACGGAGCGGAGAGGACGTACGCCAGTACTTCCTGCCTTTGGATGAACGGACCGCCCTTCCACTGTTCCAGGACCAGGTTCATCCCGGACATCCGGTGAAGGTCCGCTGTGAGGCCTATGCCGGCCGCACCCTGTGGGTCGGTCATCTGAAGTCAGACAACGCCCTGCCCGCCCCGGTCTTCAGTAGCAGTTCGGGCAGCAAGAGCAGCAACTCCACCGATAGCCTGTTCAGCGTGGCGGTGGATAGTTCGGGGACGTTCTCCTTCGAACCTTTCACCACAGGGGTCTACCATTTCCGGCCGGACAGTGCGTCCACTTTCGGCTACACCCTGCTTGCCATGGACCAAAGCCACCCGATCATCGGCACGGCTACGGACATGCTTCGCCCCATGCGGTACATTACATCGGTCCAGGAGTACGACCGGATGTCCAAGGCGGATAACGTTCGGCAGGCCGTGGAGCGTTTCTGGATCGATGCAGCGGGCGATCGTGAGCGTGCTCGCGACGCCATACGCATCTATTTTGAACGGGTGGAGACCGCCAACCGCCACTTCACCAGCGATGTGGAAGGCTGGCGAACGGACCGCGGCATGGTGCACATCATCTTCGGCCAGCCCACGTCCATCCAGAAAAGCGACCTCAGCGAGACCTGGATCTATGGCGAGGAGAACAACCTGATGAGCCTGGTCTTCACCTTCGTGAAACGCCAGAGCCCTTATACGGACAATCAGCTGGTGCTTGAGCGGGACCCGGCGCTCAAAGGCGCCTGGTACCGCAATGTGGAGAGCTGGCGCAATGGCCGGATCTACCAGAACTGAGCGGCCGAAGGGACCCAGCGTGGATCAATTCGCCCAGATCGCACGTTCGGTACTTCATTAGCACTGACCTTTGTGGCGGTGTGGCGTTCCAAGCACACCGTCTGAACAAATGGCTGACAAGGACCTGGTATGTGGCATCTGGCCGGTGATCGAAGCCTTGAAGGCGGGTAAGAACGTGGAGAAGCTGCTGATCCGGCGCGAAGCCGGCGGTGATGGCATCCGCGAGATCAGGCAAATGGCACTGGACCGCCAGATCCCCTGGCAGCCCGTGCCGGCAGAAAAGCTGGACCGATTGACCCGCACGGAACACCAGGGCGTCATCGCGTTCCTGAGCCAGGTGGATGAACAGGACATGGACGAGGTGATCACCATGGCCTATGAGCGGGGCGACACGCCCTTGATCGTCGCCTTGGACAGCGTGACCGATGTGCGCAACATGGGTGCCATCGCCCGTAGCGCAGAGTGCTTCGGTGCGCACGCCCTACTGGTTCCCAAGATGGGTACCGCCCGCCTTGGACCCGATGCGGTGAAGAGCTCCGCCGGGGCATTGGTGCGGAACCCCGTCTGCCGGGTCACCCGCTTGACCGATGGCCTGAAACGGGCCCAGGACCATGGCGCCCGCATCGTGGCCTGCACCGAAAAAGGCACCACACTGCTGGACGATGCCGACCTCACCGGTCCGTTGGTGCTGGTGATGGGCAGCGAGGATGAAGGCATCTCGGATGCTGTACTTCGGCTGGCCGATGACCTGGTACGCATCCCCATGGCCGGCCAGATCGGCTCGCTGAACGTGAGCGTGGCCACCGGCATTGCGCTCCACGCAGTCCTGAGGCAGCGGTCGGCGAAGAAATAGGCCCTCCCCTTCCGAACGTTGCGGCAGCTTGCCGCGGTAGTGGCCAGGTCCATCGGTGACCGGCCGCAACCTTCTGTGGTCATTCCGGGTAGAAACGGTCCGGATCAACGCGGGTCCGTCCGGCTACTCACCGGTCGGTCCCTTAAGGAACAGGACCATGAATACGGAAGACCTTCTGCGGCGCGCACTGTCGATCGCGGCGTTGGCCTTTGCCACCATGCAAACGGCCAGTGCCCAAAGTTCCATCCAGGCACAGGCGCCCGTGATCCTCCATGTGGAGGGTCTCACCGCATCCAAGCGGGACCTGATCAAGCAGGAGATTGAGACCCAGGGCGATCTCCGCATGCGCTACGCCTGCGTGCCGGCCGGCATCCTCATCCTGGAACCCGTTCCCGGCCGCTCGGGCGGTGATCTACGCGCACAGGTCACCCCCATCATCCGCCGTCACGTACCTGAAGGGCGATCGACCGAGCTCACCATCACGATCCAGCAGGCGGAGGACCGCTGCGCCCAAGTCCGCTGAACTCATGAGAACGCCACACCTCTCCTGCCCACGCGTGATCGGCAGCATGACCCGGAACCTGGTCATCGCATCGTTCCTATTCGCAGGATGCCCTGCATGGGCTCAACTCTCGGTGAGCAGCCAGACCGATCTGCAACAGCTCGCCGAGGCCATTTCCGGACCGGGAGTACGGATCACCAACCCCACGATCGACTGCCACGCTCAGGGGTTCGGTGAATTCACCTACTCGGGCACATCCCTCGATGTGAACGAGGGCGTGCTGCTCACCACGGGGACCATCCTGAACGCCGTGGGCCCGAACCTGGTCAGCAACAGGACCTTTGAACAGAACCGCCCGGGAAACGCCATTCTGAACACCGTCACGGGACGTACCACCTTTGACGCCTGCCGTTTCGAGTTCGACATCATTCCCAGTGGAGATACGCTCGAGTTCAACTTCGCCTTCGCCAGTGAGGAATACAACGAATGGGTGGGATCACAGTACAACGATGTGTTCGGCTTCTTCATCAGCGGCCCGGGCATCGTGGGCGACCCGGGGATCGGCAACGACAGGAACATCGCCTTGATACCGGGCACCACGCAGGCCGTGACGATCAACACGGTCAACAATGCTTCGAACGAGGCCTACCACACGGACAACACGGGGGGCTCACACATACAATATGACGGCATCACCAACGGCCTTAGCGCCGTTTCCGCGGTACAGCCCTGCCAGACCTACAGACTGAAGCTCATTGTCGCGGACGCGTCGGACCGGAAATTCGATAGCGGTGTGTTCATTGAGCGCATCCAAAGCAACGCGGTGAGCATGACCGCCACCACGGCCAATGGAACATCGGAAATGGTGGAGGGCTGCAATGCCGGACTGCTGACGTTCACCCGGCAGAACGTCACCGCCACGCCTTTGGTGGTCCCCTACTTCCTTGCCGGAACCACCACGAACGGCGCGGACTATCCCTTGATCGGTGATGCCGACCCGCTCGTAGCCAAGCTTGTGACGATCCCTGGCGGATCGGCATCAGCCTCGGTCACCATCGACCCCATCGCCGATGGTATCAACGAGCCGCTGGAACTGCTGCGTGTGTACCTCGGCAACTCGGTATGTCCAGGGTCCTATATCGACAGCCTGGAACTGCCTTTGCGCGATACGCTCCTTGCGTCGGTGAACAGTTCCACCTCCATTTGCTCGGGGAGCTCCATCACCCTCAATGCCAGTGGTGGCCTCAGCTATGTCTGGACACCAGCGCTCGACCTGAGCGACCCGAACTCGGCCAGCCCGACCGCGGAACCCGGAACGACCACCACGTACACTGTGCAGGTGACAGCCGGTACCTGCGAAGCCGCGTTGAGCACGACCGTTACCGTGAGCAACATGCTGCTTGATGCCAACGTGACCCGGCCGCTCTGCCAGGGAAACACGAACGCCGCGATCAACCTCTCGGTCACGGGCGGGATCGCGCCCTACAGTTATTCCTGGAGCGGCCCGGATGGCTATACCTCGAGCGCGGAGGACCTCGTCGGCATCGCGGCCGGCACGTATACCGTGACGGTCAGTGATGGTGCGGCCTGCAGCGCGGTCCAGAGCTTCAATGTATCGGCTCCTTCAGCGCTCAGCATCACGACTTCACCCAGCATTCTGGTGTTCGGACAGAACATCGCCTGTTCCGGCGGCAATACGGGCTCCATCGGACTTGCTATCAATGGAGGTACGGCGCCCTATGCCGTATCGTGGAGCGGCCCGAACGGGTTCACCGCCAACACCGCGAACATCAACGGCCTCCTTGCCGGCTCGTACACGGTGATCGTGACGGATGCCAATGGATGCAGTGTAACCGGCGAGCGCACCATGACATCGCCAGATGCGCTTCAACCCTCGATCATCAGTGTGAGCGGGAATAACTGCTTCGGAGGATCGACCGGCACGGCCACCG
>JBGTAJ010000012.1:0-42803 GCA_041749915.1 Flavobacteriales bacterium | reverse complement strand
CCCACATCATCCGTGGGGATCGTGTGACCTGTCGGGCCGGAAATGGCCTGTCAACAGCCCCCAAGGCCACCCCAAGAACCATGGTCCAACTCAACCCCGATGACCAACTTCGGCAAAACCGGTTCTTCGGACTACCCTTTACTGAACAGTCTCTTCTGATCATCCGTTCTTCTGACCCCTCCCTGCTAACTTCGCGGTCCTGTAGCGAAGCCAAGACATGTTCGAGAACCTCAGCGATAAGCTCGAAAGAGCCTTCAAAGTCCTTAAAGGCCAGGGCCAGATCACGGAGATCAACGTGGCCGAGACCATGAAGGAGGTGCGCCGCGCCCTGCTGGACGCCGACGTGAACTTCAAGACCGCCAAGGACTTCACCGACCGGGTGAAGGAGAAGGCACTGGGCAGCAACGTGCTCACCGCAGTGAGCCCCGGGCAGTTGCTGATCAAGATCGCCCACGACGAGCTGGCCGAGCTGATGGGCGGGCGCAATGCGGGCATCAACCTGAGCGGCAACCCCACCGTGATCCTGATGAGCGGCCTGCAGGGCTCGGGTAAGACCACCTTCAGCGGCAAGCTGGCGGGTTACCTGCGCAAGAAGGGCAAGAAGCCTTTGCTGGTGGCCTGCGACGTGTACCGACCCGCCGCCATCGACCAGTTGGAAACGCTGGGCAAGCAGTTGGATGTGGTGGTGTTCAGCGACCGGGAGAACAAGGACCCGGTGAGCATTGCGCAAAAGGGCATCGAGCACGCCAAGATCCACGGCTTCACGGCCGTGATCATCGATACCGCCGGTCGCCTGGCGATCGATGAGGCGATGATGGACGAGATCGCCCGGGTGAAGAAGGCCATCCAGCCCCAGGAGACCCTGTTCGTGGTGGACGCCATGACCGGCCAGGATGCGGTGAACACCGCCAAGGCCTTCAATGAGCGGCTGAACATCGACGGCGTGGTGCTGACCAAGCTGGACGGCGATGCCCGTGGTGGAGCCGCCCTCACCATCCGCGCGGTGGTGGACAAGCCGATCAAGTTCATCGGCACGGGCGAGAAGATGGAGGCGCTGGACGAGTTCCATCCCGACCGGATGGCCGGCCGCATCCTGGGCATGGGCGACGTGGTGTCGCTGGTGGAGAAGGCCCAGGAGCAGTTCGATGAGAAGGCCGCCCGCGAGCTGCAGAAGAAGATCGCCAAGGACCAGTTCGGCTTCGATGATTTCCTGGACCAGATCCAGCAGATCAAGAAGATGGGCAACATGAAGGACCTCATGGGCATGATCCCTGGTGTGGGCAAGGCCATGAAGAACCTCGACATTCCGGACGATGCATTCAAGCACATCGAGGCCATCATCCGCAGCATGACGCCCGAGGAGCGCCAGAACCCCGCACTGATCAACGGCACCCGCCGCCAACGCATCGCCAAGGGCAGCGGTCGCGACATCCCCGAGGTGAACAAGCTGCTGAAGCAGTTCGACGAGACCCGGAAGATGATGAAGATGATGGGCGACAAGACCAAGATGCAGAACATGATGCGCCAGATGCAGGCCGCTCAAGGCATGCGCCGCTAGGCGCAGGAATTGGGTGGCCGGTAGGGGCGACATAGATGTCGCCCGCAATGCGAAGTCAATGGATGGTTCAATGAACACACCGGAGATCCAGCCAGCATTCGATATCGACCTGCCCGGCTATCGATACATCGGTCGGGGTCCTGATGCCACCGGGCGCGGTGGTGGTTGGCATCGAAGCGAAAGGTTGTTCTTCAGATGCATCAAGTGTGGAACGATGATGCCTTCCGTTCTGAGCGAGAATTGGCAGTGCCCTTGCGGATCCATGGACATGGATGCCGACTATGGCAGGTTCGGTTCTGTATTCGGCGATGGGAACGTATTGGTCTATGAGAGGATCTGAACAGATCCTCGACCGCAATCTTTGTTTGTACGTATATGTCTGATATATTTGCCGTACAAACTGCTTCGCCATGGACGCCAAGATTACCCTCAGCTTCGATTCAGCTGTGGCCGACAAGGCCAAAGCATTCGCCGAGGCCAACAACATCAGCCTGTCGCGCTTGGTGGAGTTCATGCTCAGCAAGGTTACAGATAAGCGCTACCGCAGCATCGATGAGCTTCCGGTAAGCGATTGGGTCAATGCCGTTGCCGAAGGCGAAGTGGAGTATGTGCGGAAGAATGCATCCCGGAGCGTGAAGAAGGATTACCTCGCCACACGTGGCCGTAAATGACCCGCATCTTCCTCGACGCCAACATCCTGGTGACGGTGCTCTGCAACGAGTACCCGCGCTTCGGGCCCTGTGCGCGTGTGTTGAGCTTGGTGGATGATCCGCGCTTCGAGGTGTATACGTCCCCGCTGTGCATGGCCATCGGAGCTTACCATGCCGGGAAGAAGAACGGGAAGAAGCTCGCCCGTAAGAAGATCACCCTCTTGGGTGAGAAGCTGCGCATGACCAGCATGGGCCAGAACGCCATGCAACGCACCCTGGCCGACCCGCGCATTATGGATATCGAGGACGGCCTGCAGTACCATTCTGCCTTGGATGCGAAGTGCGGTTTCATCGTCACCTACGATCGCAAGGACTTCCACTTTGCGGATATCCCGGTGATGGATGCGGAGGACTTCCTGCTGAAGCATGCGGTGAAGAGAAGGTGACGGGACCATGAAGCTGCCAAGCCCAGGGTCTGGGTCGGAAAGGATCGTTGGGGTGTGCAGGAAAGCGGTGGATCGCTACCTTCATCGCCCATGATGGAAGCGGTCCAACACCAGTTACTCGATGGTAAACGCGCCTCCAACGCCATCCGGGAACGGGTCGCGCAGGAAGCTGCTGAGATCAAGGCCCGACGAGGGCGGGCGCCCCACCTGGCCGCCGTGCTGGTGGGTGAGGATGGCGCCAGCCGCACTTATGTGGAAAGCAAGGTGAAGGCCTGCCAGAGCGTGGGCTTCCGCAGTTCGCTGATCAGGCGCCCGGCCACCACCGCCGAGGATGAGCTGCTGCACTTGGTGGAAGGATTGAACCAGGACCCCGAACTGGACGGCTTCATCGTGCAGCTGCCGTTGCCCAGCCACATCAACGCCGACCGCATCACCCTGGCCATCGCCCCCCACAAGGATGTCGACGGATTTCATCCCGTGAACCTGGGCAACATGGTGCTGGGGCTGCCCGGTTTCCTGCCTGCCACGCCTGCCGGCATCGTGGAACTGCTCCGGTTCTACAACATTGAAACGGTGGGCAGGCACTGTGTGGTGGTGGGCCGCAGCAACATCGTGGGCACGCCCATGAGCATCCTCATGAGCCGCAATGCCTACCCGGGCAACTGCACCGTGACCCTGGCGCACAGCCGGACCAAGGACCTGGCCTCCATCACGCGGCAGGCGGATATCCTGATCCCCGCCATCGGGCGCCCGGAATTTATCACGGCGGACATGGTGAAGCCGGGAGCCGTGATCGTGGATGTGGGCATCCACCGCATGCCGGACGCCTCGCGCAAACAGGGTTTCCGCCTGGTGGGTGATGTGAAGTTCGACGAGGTGGCCCCCCTGTGCAGTTGGATCAGCCCGGTGCCGGGTGGTGTAGGCCCCATGACGATCACCAGCCTGCTGCTGAACACGCTGAAGGCAGCGGGCCTGTAGCACGTCGACCCGATGGCCGGGCGGGTCAACTTGGACGGGGTGTGATAGCCGATTGATCTTCTTTCATCAACAATGGGTAGGGGAGAGCTTTTCTATCTTTCCCCACGCAACCCACAAAACCTCACCGAATGAAGTTTCTTGCCACTTTGTCCTTGGCTCTTCTGACCACAGCCGCCAGCGCGCAGAATGACGCCGTGTTCCACTCCGTTGGATGGACGGTATACCTTGATTACATCAAAGGTGCTCCCAATACATACACCTACGAAGACTTTGACGGGAACACGGTGACCGGTTATAGCCAACAATCGGGGGTTTCCCTGTTCACTTTCCTGTACAACTTCCGCTACAATGTGAAGGAGTTGAGCGATGACGCGGTGATCTCGTTGAGCGCCACCCCCGCGATCGGTCTCTACACGGACGTTTCCTCCGACGCATCGGGTGTCGGGCACATCAACCTGCCCATCGCCTTGGGTTGGGAGTATGGTGCGGGTTCAACCTACAATTCCGCCAAATCCATGGGTACCTTCATCCGGGCTGGTTGGGAGTATACCAATGCTCCCTTGTTCGGCTTTGAAGAGACCAACGTGGATATCAAACGGTCATGGGGCGCCCTGTCCCTACAAACGGGCTTGCGTTACTACAACCGCAAGAACCGCATGCGCGAGCTGAACCTGAAGTATGCCAGCGGACCCTCCGGACTGGCTCCCACGGATGGTAATAATTCCGTTCCCGTGGAAAAGCGGGCCTGGGCGATCCGTTTTGCCTGGGTCTTCATTCTGAACTACTGAATATCTCTCCGCTCATGTTCGTCCAATTGCCCCCTCGCACAAAGAGTGTGGCCGGGTCGCGTATCACTGTTCTGAGCATTGCACTGCTTGCTGTGTCCACACTGGTCATGGCTCAACCGCCTGGTTTCACCAACAAGGTGGAACTGGAGCGATCCAAGACCTTGAAGGCGGCCTGGCCCGATGCGGAAGTGGTGCGCATGACCTCCACCACAGAGTACAGCTTCGGCAAGGGCAAACCGGGTGCTGCATTGGTGACCGCCAAGGAGAGGGTGCAGGAATCACTGGTGTCGCTCAAGCACGGTGTGGAGTATCAGGATGGTACAGGATACGACGAACAGAGCGAGGTGCCCTTCTTCACTGTGCGCGACGAGAAACGCAAGCCTGTTGAGGTCTATCCCTACCGGGGTAGTTATGAGGTGGATGGTATCTTCCACTCCGATGCCAAAGTGTTCAGTTTTGAACTGGATTTCGGCACGGAAGGTCGCTTGCTTCACGTGGACTACAACAAGGAGTACAAGGACGTGAAGTACCTGTGCACGGCTTTTTTCCGGAACGATTCACCCATTCTGGAACGGGACCTGGAATTCCAAGTGCCGGACTGGTTGGAGTTGGAGTTGTTGGAGATGAACTTCGAGGGCAAGCCCATCGAACGCTCCACGGTGAGGAACACCGCGAAGAACGGAGATGTCATCCGTTATACGTGGAAGGATGTGCCTGCCTACAAGCGCGACCCGATGTCCCCACAGCGCTCCAAGAAGGATCCGCACTTGGTGATCCTGGCCAAAAAGGTGAAGGACCCCAAGGGGGACAAGGTGCTGTTCGCCACCACGGACGACCTCTATGGCTGGTATAAGAGCCTGGTTGACGACATGAAGAACGACGACACCGAGGTCAAGGCCGTGGTGAACAAACTGACCCAAGGAAAGACCACCGACGTGGAGAAGATCGAAGCGATCTTCTACTGGGTGCAGGACAACATCCGCTACATCGCGTTCGAAGAGGGGATCATGGGTTTCAAACCGGAGGACTGCCAGAAGGTCTTCTCCAACCGCTTTGGTGATTGCAAGGGGATGGCCAATCTGACCAAGGCGATGCTGAAGGTGGCCGGCTATGATGCCCGGTTGACGTGGATCGGAACCCGCGATATACCTTATGACTACAGCATTCCTTCACTGGCGGTGGATAATCACATGATCTGCAGCGTGTTCCTGGGAGACAAGGTGTACTTCCTGGACGCCACGGAGAAATACATCGCCCTGGATGATTACGCGCACCGCATCCAAGGGCGGCCGGTCATGATCGAGGACGGTGAGAGCTACAAACTGATGACCGTGCCTGATCTGGACCATACACGGAACCTTGTGGAGCGCAAGGACAGGTTGACGGTAGAAGGCGATGCACTGGTGGGTACATCTGAACGGACCTTCCATGGCGAAGGGAAGACCAATATCCTGTATGCCTTGTCAGGGGTGCGTTCCGAACAGCGCGGTGAGGCCCTGCGCAACTTCCTGCGTCAGGGAGACAGCAATTTCGTGGTGAGCAACGAGACCATTTCCGATGTCGATGACCGGCGGGCTGACCTGCGGATCACCCACGATCTGGTGTACAAGAACCAGGTGACCCGATTGGACAAGGAGATGTACATCAACGTGGAGCACGATGCCGACCTGGCCAAGCTGAAAATGGACAAGGACCGGCAGAACGACATCGAGTTCAGTGCCAAGGTGTATCGTCGAGCCAATGTGGTGGTGACACTTCCCAAAGGCAGCCGGATCGATCACCTGCCCGCTCCGGTGGAGGTGTCCAATGAGCATTTCAGGGTGAAGATGGCCTACGAGGTGAAGGGCTCTGAAGTGTATTATTCCAAGCTGGTGGAGGTCCCGAACGCTTACGTGCCGCTGGCGGTCAAGGAGGATTGGAACCAGACCCTGGACCGATTGAAGGAGTTTTACAAGGATCAACTGATCATTACCACCCCATGAGCTTTTTCGGCCATTTCGATGCACGCTGTGCTGCCGTGCTGGTGACCACCTCCGTGCTGTTGAGCACCCCCGATGTCATCGCCCAAGGGCGCAACACCGCCCGTGCTGAAGCCATTCAGAAGGAGCAACAGGTCAAGGTGTATGGCGCCAATGATCCGGACTTCGACAAGACCGATGCTCCGGACAAATGGAAGGGTGAATCGGCGGTGGTGCTTTGCCAGAAAATGAAGTACTCCTACCTGCGTGACGGGAAGGATATCATCGTGGAAGAACTGTTCCGTCGACGCATTCTTCTGCAGGACAAGGCCTCGGTGGAGGAGTTCTCGACGTTCTACTTCGTGGAAGCGAGTTCGAACTCGATCGGGATCAAGATCATCAAGCCGGACGGTACGGAGACCACGGTGAAGACCTCTGATGCGGTGAGCTCCAAGGAGGAGATCCCCTCCATCTTCCGCTCCTATTACTTCTCCAGCAGCTACAAGAAGCTGGCGATCCCCAACCTGGAAGTGGGGGACATCATCGACTACTTCTATTCCACCAAGGATAGCAAGATGAGTGCCTACTCGTACTCGTTCCCGGCCTTCCACTTCACGCTGTCACCGACCTATCCCATCTTCCTTCAGCGCTTCGATTTCATCGTGGACCGTGGATTCTTCATCAACTTCAACTCGTACCACGGTGCCCCGCAGATCTTGGAGGGCGGCCCAGGGGTGGATGCTGCAGGCCGCACCCGGACCACCATCAAGACCTATTATCTGGAGGATCTGGACCGTGGGTCGGTGAAGGAGGAGCGTTGGAGCTATGCCCGGGCCCAATTCCCCTCGGTGAAGTTCCAGGTCTCCTACCAGGCAGCTAGCAGTACCGTGCCCATGCTTTTGGGAGAGACCAGCATCGCCAAGAAGGAGGCCACTCCCGAGGAGGTCTGCGCATTGGCCAAGAAGTTCATGCAACTGGGCAGCTATACGTCCGCTGAACTATCCCAGAACACCATCGCTTATCTGCGAAAGAACCTTCCGAATGAGAAGGACCCACTGACCGTGACCCAGGAGGCATACGGTCACCTGCGCTATCAGTTCATCACCCGGTACTATGGCAACAAGGAAGGGACGAACGATGATCGGGATGATCTGGCGGAGATCAGGGACAACCTTTTCGCCATGGCCATGAAGGAAGTGCTTGAGGCAAGGAAGATCCCTGTGCGCATCGTGGTGGCGGTTCCTCGCAATCGGGGCCACATCAAGGATGTGCTGCTGGCCTCGGAGATCGACCTGGCGGTGATGGCGGAAGGGCAGGTGATCTTCCCCTTCAACAACATGTCGCACATGAACGACATCAACCCGGACTACCAGGGCACGGAAGCCTATGCGTTCATCTACACACCGTCGGACAAGGCGGCGATCAACGTGGAGACCATCACCATCCCGAGCCAAACGGCGGACATGAACCGTGTGGAGAATGTGTTGAACGTGGAATTGAACGATGACATGACCGACCTGAAAGTGGCCCGTCAGAAGAGCATGTCGGGCGGTACCCGTTTCAACTACGCCATCGCCCTTCGCGGATCGAAGTACATCCAGGATGAGCGCTTGGAGTATGACCGCCGTGGCGCGGAGGCCACCGAACGGGGGAACAAGGCTCGCCTGGAGGAAGAGCAGCGCCGCTATGAAAGCCAGTTGGAAGCGTTCCGTGCCGATCGTGACACGGCCCTCAAACAGGCTTTGGAGGATTCATACAGGCTCGTGGACTATGGGAATTTCGAGCTGGTATCGGCCGGTCGGACCCGTGAGATCCCCGTGCTCACCTTCAAGGACAGCTATGTGGTGAAGGACCTGGTGAACAAAGCCGGCCCCAATTATTTGCTCGAGATCGGTAAGTTGATGGGTGAGCAGACCACTTTTGAGGAGGAGGAGCGCAAGGACCGTCAAAGCCGTGTGGACCTGTCCTACCCGATCACCGTGCAATCGCGCATCGAGGTGAAGGTGCCAACCGGGTATACGGTTGAGGGCCTTGATGCCCTCAAGCGCTCCATCTCCAATTCGTTCGGTTCGTTGACATCCAGCGCCTCGGTGAAGGATGGTGTCATCGTCTTCGAGGTCTCCCGGGTCTACGCAAAGGCCACGGCGCCTAAGGAGGAATGGCCCGCGTTCGTGGAGGTCGCCGACGGCGCTTACAACCTGGCAGAGGCGAAGGTGGTGCTGCGCAAACAGCGTTAACACGAACAGAGGACCCACCTTGGCAAGTGCCAAGGGTGAGGGTGGGAGCGGGCGTTGGGGTGGATGCCCCGGCGCCCGCTCTTCGTTCGTGGTCTGCAGACAGCTGGGCCAGTCCGGGGTCAGTGTCCTTCCGCCGGAAGAACGCAGCCCACGGTGTGCGGGCTCAACTTCTTCGCCGGTGAATGGCTCTTCATCGCCTCCACCGGTGGCCAACGCATCAACAGCTTCGTGCGTGTGGCGGTCATGGACGGCGCATGGATCTTCGAGAACCGGGAACATGACTTCCCGCAACGCATCGGCTACCGCGTGGAAGGGAATTCGCTCCGTGCTTATATCGCCCTGCTGGATGATACAGGCAGGCGCCAGGAGTTCGTGTTGGGTCGGGAGTAGGGGTGAAGCGCTCTTTCCACCGTATAGATCAACGTGCCTGGAAGGGTACACGTACAGGTCGCGTCGCACAACACGGCGCGCTGAAAGTATACGCAGAGGAGCCCTTGGTCAATACACGGGCAACTGTGTGCGGGTGTTCGTAGGCACGGATCCACCCACCGCTTGCAGGACCAGGTCGCGGTCATTGCCCTGGCCGGAGTACTTCACGACCCCATCCAGGTTGATGTCCTCACTCCGGTATACACCGCTCAAGGTCGCTGTAGGGACCGTGCCACCAATAGCCTGCAGGATCACGTCCCTATCGTTATCCTGTCCGGTGTAGCTCACGGTCTTGTCCCAGTTCACGTCCCCTTGTACCAGCAGGATGCCGGTACCTGGCACCACGACAAAGGCGAATTGGTTCGTCAGGGCTGAATTGGTGAGCATGTCACACACCGTGGGTCCGTTCATGAAGCTCGGTGTTTGGAACGTGATGCCCCCCAGGTGGTTGCGGTGCTTTACGGCAACGCGATAGTTGGTGCGGTCCAGGTTCAGTGTAAGCAAGGTGTCGCCGGTGGTGCTCACCAACCATCCGTCGCGGCGCACCAAGGCGGGCATGCTGGCGCGAAGGGGACCGGGCATCTGGTTCGATTGCCGGAACTCGACGATGACCCAATCGACGATGGCCCTGGGGCCTGTGGTGGCGAAGAGCGCAGGGTCCACGCTCAGCGGCGCGGTGTTGTTCAGGTACGTATAGCCGAGCGCGGTATAGGGTTCGGTGGTCGGCAATAGACCCTGCGTGCGGAGGTTGTCGCGCATCAGCCCGGCGTTCACATCCCACGCGCCTTGCAGGCCCATGCGCAGCCGTAGTTGGGGAGGCGGTATGTAACAGGGGGTGTTCAAGGCACACACGGTGGGCGCGATGCCCAGTTGCGCAATGGCGGTGTTCAGCCCGTTCGGAAGGTTCGGCAGGCAGGTTAAGCTGTTCCCAGTGCTGAGCAGGGTGGTCAAGGTCCAGGGTAGGTACGGCAGGCAGGTCAGTTGGGTGTTGCGCAGGTCGGCATACACCAGGCTGCGTGGCAGTTGCACGATACCTTGTGCCAGTGGATTGTCTGCGAGGTAAAGGGTGGTTGTGTTGCAGGTGAACAAGTTGCCGATGGAGCCGATCTGGTTCCCGCTCAGGTCCACCGAAGCGTAGGTGCAGAGCTGGCTTGGGAGGGTGGTCAGCAGGTTGTTGCTCAGATTCAGCATGCTCGCCAAAAAGACGCCAGCGGCGGTGTTCGGCGGAGTAGTGAGCTGGTTATGCGAGAGGTCCAGGTAGCGCATCACCGGGATGGCTGGTGGCGCGCTGAGCTGGTTGTAGGAAATATCGAGGGCTTGCAGCGTGAACGGGACCTGCCCGCTGAACGACGTGATCGCATTGTTCTGAACGTAGAGCCCCTGAAGTGTGCAACCGTTGGTACACCAGGTAACCGATGTGAGCTGGTTGTTCGGCAGGTGCAGGGTTCCCAGGTTTTCGCCGACGAAGTTGTCGAGCACCAGGTTGCCGGCAAGCAGACAGTCGGAGATGAATGCGCTGATGGTGGCCGGAGGGATCTGCAGTCCTGCAAGGGTCAGCGGATTGTTGCTTGCATTGAAGTTGGTCACATTGCTGAAGGCCCAGGCTCCAGACAGGTTCTGGATGCCACTGTTGCTCACATCCATGACCGTCAAGCCCAGTACCGCAGGGTGTTCGGTATCCAGGTCGTTGCCGGTCATTGCCCCCGGACAATTCGCATTGATCCACGCCCTGAAATTGGCGTCGGGTATGGGAAAGGCCATGCTGCTTAAGGATAGCATGATCAGACCGGTCACGGAGGTGAAAAGGCGCATGTTCAACGCGGTTGCATCATTTAAGAATAGGACGGACCAAGTTCGGTTCGGTTGCTTGGAGGAGGCGATCGTTGGCGCTGGCGGCCACAGATGTTCTTCCAAACCGGTGGACCATTTCTGTTCGGCTTGTCGGCTGCAGATGTATATGGATCCAGGCTTCGACCTCTTCGGGTTCTCCATTGCGCCCCGGGTAACGATCAATCGGTCGCTCGCCTTGTGTGACCGGTTCAATGAAAAGCGGCCCTATGACGTTCACCCGCCCGCTGCGCAATGCACGAAAGGCGGCAGGAACGCAGGCGTCGGTGGTCAGGCCGCGATCCTCTTCGCCATTCCTCCAAAGACCAATTCGTGCAACGGTGCCACGCTGTACCAATAGATCCGTCCCCACAGCCCCTTAGGCCTGAAGGTGGCGGTCTGGTGCAGGGTGTCGCCAACCATCTTGAACTCCAGCCACGCCTCACCGGGCAAGGTCATCTCCGCAAAGAGCAGCAGGCGGCCTTCCGTGTGGTCGACGTGCAGCACGCGCCAGAAGTCAATGGAATCTCCGGCCGCAATGCGCGTTGGGTGGGTGCGACCGCGACGCAGGCCCACACCGCCCACCAGCTTGTCCATGAAGCCCCGGATCTTCCAAAGCCAGTTGGCATGGTACCAGCCGGTCTTGCCCCCAATGGCCCAGATGCGGTCGATGCTGGTGCTGCGGTCCTTCACTTTCACCGTGCGCTTATCGGACAGGCACCCGAACGTGGGCACCTCCAGGAAGGGTGTGAGGTTGCCTTCAAAACGCCCACTGACCAGGGAATCCGTCCAACTGGAGGGGATGCGCGCATCGCCAATGGCCGAGAAGGTGCGGCGCAGGGCCTCTTCGTAGGGCATCGGGGTGACGTGCAGCAGCTCGGCCAGGTCGTTGTTGCGGCACACCACTTCCACCTTCATGCTGTGTACCAGGGCCGTGGCGAGCTTGTAGGAGGTCGAAGTGATGAAGTAGAGCCAGTAGGAGGAGAGCTTTGGTGTCATCACCGGCACCACGCCGATCCAGCGTTTGAGGCCCCGGACCCGCGCGAAGCCCTGCAGGATCTCCTTGTAGGTGAGCACGTCCGGCCCGCCGATGTCGAAGCTGCGGTCGTAGGTGCCTTCGTGGAAAAGTGTGCGGGTGAGGAAGGTGATCACATCCGCGACGCCAATGGGCTGCGAGCGGGTGTTCAGCCATTTGGGCGCGACCATCACCGGAAGCTTCTCCACCAGGTCGCGGATGATCTCGAACGACGCACTGCCCGAGCCGATGATGATGCTGGCCCGCAACGTGGTGAAATGATAGCTGCCCTTGCCCAGTTCTTCCTCCACCACCTTGCGCGAGGCGAGGTGTTCGGATAGCGCCGTCTCGTTGATGATGCCACTGAGGTACACCACATGCTTCACCTGCGTCCGGCGCATGGCCTCCCGGAAATTCACGGCCGAGCGCTGCTCCAAGGTCCCGTAGTCCGTGGAGGACGACATGGAATGGACGAGGTAGTACGCCCCATCGATGTCGGCCGGGACGTTCTGCAAGGAGGCGGGGTCCAGCAGGTCCAGCTCCACCACCTGAACCCGGTCCGCCGTGCCCTCCGGAACTTGGAAGCGGCTGCGGTCGCGCACCGCACACACCACGTGGTGGCCTTCAGCCAACAAGGCCGGCAACAGTCGCTTGCCGATATAGCCGTTGGCACCGGTGAGGAGGATCTTCATGGGGGGGCTGTCAGGATGAAGTTCGGTATCCTGAGCTATCGTTCGCTGATGCGAGGAACACGCGGTTGGGTGCAAGGTTCGCCCCAAGGTCTTCAAAGAGGCACTGTATTGGATCTACTTCAGCTACCTCGACTTCCGTGTGACCATGTGTCTTACCGGTAAGCGTCCTTTCGATCCGAAACCTTCTCGATCCGCACCAGCCTGATGGTATCGCCTATGAAATAAATGACGCGGTAGCTGCCTATCCGGATGCGCCATAGATCGTCATGGCCTTTCAGCTTCTTGCATCCGACGGGTCGCGGGTTCTCCGCCAATCGCCCGACCGTCTCCACGATGCGGACCGCTGTGCGCGCCGGTATGGCGTCGATCTCTTTCCGGGCACTCCGGAGCCACTCGATGGTGTAGCTCACTTGCGCTTGGCGCGTTTGTACACGGCCTTCATCACTTCCTCGTGCGGGATGCTCGGTTCATTACGCCGTGAAAGCGCCACAAGCCCATCAAGATACTCTTCCACCGCCTCAGGTTCCTTTGCCAACGTGACAAGGTCGATCTGCACGTAACGCCGGTTCTCGGTCTCGTCCGTGATGAGCTTCACGCCTTTGATGGGGCTGGCTGCTTTCATGCAAACAAAAGTAATGCGCTGCACAGCCCCGCGGGATGATCTCCGCCGCCCATCGACGTATCACCGCTCATCCCGCAGATCAAGCAGATCCGAAAGCTGAGGGGGGCTTCGGCCTTACCTCTGACCACTGAACGTTGTGTCACCACTACCTTGTGCATTCAACCCCGACAAAATGCCCGTCAACAACGCCATCCAGGTCTTTGACGAAAATCAAGTACGTAGCGTATGGGACGCCGAGCCTGCCTACCGGCAGGCAGGCAGGAGAAGTGGTACTTCTCCATCATCGACGTCATCGGCGCGCTTACGGGAAATGACCGCCCCCACAAGTATTGGAACGACCTGAAGACCAAGCTCATGCGGGAGGGCAGTGAACTGTCCGATAAAATCGGACAGTTGAAATTCCTCGGAACTTAACTTTGGTTCATGGCCAAGACCCCACGAAAAGCCAGCAAGCGCAAGACCAGCGCCAAGGACACCGAGAGCTTGGTGGGCGAGCCGCAAACTCCCTACCTGCCCAAGGCGCCACAGCGTGCCAAGTCCGCGGCCCAGCGACAGAAGGGCTACGATGCACGGCGCTACACCGGCATGATCCCCGGCATCGCCGAACGCATGAAGGAGTACTTGAAGCATATGCGTGATGACCGATGAACGGGTGTTGGTGGATACTAATGTGCTCATTCACCAGATCAACGGGAACAAGGCCATCGAGAAGCTTCTGCAAGGGAAGAAGGTGCATATCTCGTTCATCACGGAAGTGGAACTGCTGAGCTTTCCCGAATACACGGCCGAGGAGCGTGATGCGGTGAAGGCCTGGCTGAGGGAGTTCATCATCAGCGATGTCAACGAAGGCATCAAGACCATCGCCATCGACCTGCGCTCCCGCTACAAGCTGAAACTCGCCGATGCCTTCGTGGCCGCCACCGCCGCACACTGGCACATCCCACTCATCACGCAGGACAAGCATTTCCGGAAGCTGAAGGGGGAGGTGTCCCTTCGCTTCGCTCGGGATGACAATGAGTGAGGGAGGTGTGAGGGATAGGCTTGAAGAACTACTTTCGGTCAAGGGCTAAGGGCTGAATGAACCAGTTTCAGTGACATGGCAAAACTCAAAGGACTTTCCATCGTATTTCTGATCCTTGCCGCTATCATTATCGGTCTATGGGACTTTTGGGAAAGATTCACGCTCGCAATTGGTACAGACGTTCACTTACGCAGACGTGGTGGAGGTCAGGAAGCCTGGCAACGTACCGATCATTCGCTGTGATAAGGAATTGCGGGATGAGTTGTTGGTCGTATTAAAGACATTGGTGGTAACAAGGCATCCACCAAGGCAGAGTTGCGATGTGATCGAATTCCTAGCACGCTCTAAAGGTGGTCGGACGGTGGCGTCATTGCGACTGTTGACCACCACACAAGATCAAGGCCTCTTCAGTATGGCAGGGGAGCAGGACTACTGGTCCGAGCAGTTGGTCGGTCTGTTCGAAGCAATGGCCTCTATGCATCCGGAGTTGGATCTTCGGTTCATGGACGCGGATGGTAAGTGTGAGCGGTGAACGACCCGGTGATCTTGCGTGCAACTTATCGAGTTAATAGTGCCGGGAGGATCTGATCACCGCCCGGGATGGAAGCGGCGGCTGGCCGCAGGGCGGGCCCGGCGCAGCGTGGAGAGAGGAGGCCCCGACGCAGGAGGGGACCCCGGAGCCCCGCTGCGTCAAGCCCGCACAAGGACACCACAGCGTACAGCCCGTCCAGGCGGCCAAAAGAAAAACCAACTCACCAAGTCAGCGATCGGGCTTGACAGGCAAGATGCCTGTCAGACCCTCCCCGCCGTGATCTCCTCCACCACCGCCGGATCCAGCAGGGTAGAGGTATCCCCCAAACTCCCCAACTCGTTCTCCGCCACCTTCCGCAGGATGCGCCGCATGATCTTGCCGCTGCGTGTCTTCGGCAACCCGCTCACGAACTGGATCTTGTCCGGCTTGGCGATGCGGCCGATGCCGGCCACAACGGCTTCCAGGATCTCGCCGCGCATGTTCTCCATGGCCTGCGCATCGTCGGCGGGGATGGGTGTTTCGCAGACCACATAGGCGTAGATGCCCTGGCCCTTGATGTCGTGCGGGTAGCCCACCACGGCGCTTTCTACCACGCCCTTGGCCTGGTTGATGGCGTTCTCGATCTCGGCCGTGCCGAAGCGGTGGCCGCTGACGTTGATCACATCGTCCACCCGACCGATGATGCGGTAGCGGCCGTCGGCATCGCGCTTGGCACCGTCGCCGGTGAAGTAGTAGCCTTTGTAGCTGCTGAAGTAGGTCTGGCGGCAGCGCTCGTGATCGCCCCAGGTGGTGCGCAGGATGCCGGGCCACGGGAACTTCATGCACAGCAAGCCCTCCACCTCGTTCTCGGTGATCTCCTTGCCCTCGGGTGTGAGCAGCACGGGTTGCACACCGGGCAGGGGCCAGGCAGCGTGCGCGGGTTTCTCGTCGTTCACGCCCGCCATGGTGCTGATCAATATGCCGCCGGTCTCGGTCTGCCACCAGGTGTCCACCACCGGACAGCGGTCCTTGCCCACGTGGATCTTGTACCAGTTCCAGGCCTCTTCGTTGATGGGCTCGCCCACGGTGCCGATCACCTTCAAACTGTCGAGCGAGTAGGCGAGGACGTGGTCCAGACCACAGGCCATCAAGCTGCGGATCGCGGTCGGCGCGGTGTAGAAGATGTTCACCCCGTGCTTGTCGATCACCTGCCAGAAGCGGCCGGCATCGGGGAAGGTGGGCACGCCCTCGAACACCAAGGTGGTTGCGCCCGCCAGCAGCGGACCGTAGATGATGTAGCTGTGGCCGGTGATCCAGCCCACGTCGGCCGTACACCAGTACACGTCGCTCTCCTCGTACTGGAACACGTTGCGGAAGGTGTAGTCGGTGTACACCATGTAGCCGCCGCAGGTGTGTACCACGCCCTTGGGTTTGCCCGTGCTGCCGCTGGTGTAGAGGATGAAGAGCGGGTCCTCCGCGTCCATCACTTCGGCCGGACAATGCTTGTCCACGTGGGTCAACTCGTCGTGCAGCCACACATCGCGGCCTTCCACCATGTTCACGGCCCAGCCCAGGCGCTCGGTCACGATCACCTTCTGCACGCTGGGGCAATTCTCCAGCGCCTCGTCCACCACACGCTTTACGGGGATCTGCTTGTGACCGCGGTTCAGGCCGTCGCTGGTGAGCACGATGTTCGCCTGTGCATCCTGGATGCGGTCGCTCAGGCTCTGTGCGCTGAAGCCGCAGAACACCACACTGTGGATGGCCCCGATGCGCGCGCAGGCCAGCGTGGCGATCACCAGCTCGGGCACCATGGGCATGTAGATGCAGATGCGGTCGCCCTTCCTCGCGCCGTTGCGCTTCAGCACATTGGCGTACTGGCACACCCGCTCGTGCAGCTCGCGGTAGGTCAGGCGCACGAAGCGCTCCTTCGGGTCGTTCGGCTCCCAGATGATGGCCAGCTTATTGCCGCGCTTCTTCAGGTGGCGGTCCAGGCAGTTCTCCGTGATGTTCAGCTTGCCGCCCGCGAACCACTTCACGTTGGGCGTCTCAAAATCCCATTCCAGCGCGGTGTTCCACTTCTGGTGCCACTCGAAGGTGTCGGCCTGCGCGGTCCAGAACCCCACGGGGTCCTTGATGCTCTCGGCGTAGTTGGCGTCGTATTCGGCTTGGGTGCGGATGCGTTTCAGTGCCATGGTGTTCGGTGTGTTGGCGCGTGGCGTGGTTCGCGTTGCGGGTTGGTTGTGGTTGGTTGGTGATTGGCGAATGGTCAACGGCGACTGGTGAACTCACTCCGGGGCCATTCTACATTCATCATTCTGCATTCTACATTTTTCATTTCCTCAAAGGCGGACATCCCTGTTCTTGCACTGCGTAAGTCGACCCTGTGGGTCGACGCTACGGGTACTTCGATCCGGCGTTTTTCGTTCTTTGGGGCGTGCCCTCGCCTGTTCATCGCCTGATCATTGTTGGCGTTGTTGCATGGTGGTCCATCATCGGTTGATGCCAGCGGATAGGCGAGGTCGCGTGCTCCGCTGTAGCCGGACTTGCCGTGGCCAACGGCTGCGGCACTGCGGTGGCTTCCTCCGGTCGCCTCCTCGTTGCACGCATCCGTAGGCCACGTCCGCGCCGGGCTGCCGCTGCGCCCGCTCACGCAAGATCCCGTTGCTATCGATGTTCCGGTTTTCATTTCCTACGCATTCTGTTCACTGAACGCCTTCCCGATCCCCCGCGCCTTCAACACATCATGGATCTCCGTCAATGCCGATGGATCCTCGATCGTGCTGGGCACGGCGTAATGCTCACCATCCGCGATGTTACGGATCGTCTTGCGCAGGATCTTACCGCTGCGGGTCTTCGGCAACCGCTTCACCACCACGGCCTGGCGGAACACGGCCACCGCACCGATCTTGTCGCGGATCAAGGCGATCAGTTCGCGTTCCAGTGAGGCGTCGTCCAAGGTCGCACCGTCCTTGCGGACCACGAGGCCCACGGGCACCTGGCCGCGCAGGTCATCGGCGATGCCGACCACGGCGCATTCGGCCACAGCGGCGTGCCCGGCCAGTAGTTCCTCCATCTCGCCGGTGCTCAGACGGTGCCCGGCCACGTTGATCACATCGTCCACGCGGCCCATCACGTACAGGTATCCGTCCTCGTCGTAGTAGCCGCCATCGCCGGTAACGTAGTAGCCGGGGAAGTGGGTGAGGTAGCCGCGCACGTAGCGTTCGTGGTCGTTCCAAAGGGTTGGCAGACAGCCGGGCGGCAGCGGCAGTTTCACCGCGATGAAGCCTTCCTGGCCGGCGATCAGTTCACGGCCGTCCTCGCTCAGGATGCGAACGTCGTATCCCGGCACGGCATGTCCCGCGCTGCCCGCCTTGCTCGGCAGGTGCTCGCGGCCCATCAGCGTGGCCACCATCGGCCAGCCGCTCTCGGTCTGCCACCAATGGTCCACCACAGGCACGTTCAGGTGCTCGGCGCTCCAGTCCCACGTGGCGGGATCGCAGCGTTCACCGGCCAGGAAGAGGGTCCGCAGGCTGCTGCGATCATACTGCTTAACCAGTGTGCCTTCCGGGTCTTCTTTGCGGATGGCGCGTATGGCCGTGGGTGCGGTGAAAAGCACGTTCACCTTGTGCTGCTGGATCACCCGCCAGAAGGTGCCAGCGTCCGGGGTGCGCACAGGTTTGCCTTCGAACAGCACCGTGGTGCAACCCGCCAGCAGCGGACCGTACACGATGTAGCTGTGTCCCACCACCCAGCCCACGTCGCTCGCTGCCCAGAAGGTGTCGCCGGGCTTTACGCCGTACACCGCGTCCATGCTGTAACGCATGGCCGTGGCGTAGCCGCCCGTGTCGCGCACGATGCCCTTCGGCTTGCCCGTGGTACCGCTGGTGTAGAGGATGTACAGTGGATGTGTGCTGCCGACCAACGTGGCATCCACAGGTGCGGCTCCGCCCACGAATTCATCCCAGGTGCTTTCGCGCTCGCCCAATACCACCGGCTGCTGTGGTCGTTGCAAGGTCACCACGCGCTCGGGCTGATGGCTGCTCTCTTCCAAGGCCGCGCGGATCAGCGGTTGGTAAGGGATCACCTTGTCCACCTCGATCCCGCATGCGGCGGTGAAGAGGATCTTCGGCTTGGCGTCGTCGATGCGGATGGCGAGTTCATGCGGCGCGAAGCCCCCGAACACCACGCTATGCACCACGCCCAACCGGGCACAGGCCAGCATGGCGATCACTGCTTCGGGCACCATGGGCATGTAGATCACGGCGGTGTCGCCTTGCGCCAGACCAGCGCGCTTCATCGCACCGGCCAGCCGCGCAACGCGACCCAGCAGTTCGCGGTAGGTGATGCGCTCCATTACGCCCGTCACCGGACTGTCGTAGATCAGTGCCACTTGTTCGGCGCGGCCGTTCTCCACATGGTGGTCCAGGCAGAGGTGGCTCATGTTCAGCACACCATCATGGAACCAGCGCGTGCGGTCCGGAGTGGCGGTGTCGAGCACGGTGGACGGGGTGACGTGCCACGCCAGTTTCGATGCCTGTTCGCCCCAGAACCGTTGCGGATGTTCCAGGCTGTGTGCGTGTTCGCTGCGGTGGTCGTTGGTCGCCATGGTCAGGGTGCCGCAATGGCCTTGTTGATGGTGTCGACGAGTTGCCGGGTGCTGAAAGGCTTGGTCACGTAGAGGTCGCCGCCCACGGTAAAACCCTTCTTGATGTCGAGCTCGCGGTTCTTGGCGCTGAGGAAAACGATGTAGGGGCGGGGTGCGCGATCGAAAGCGCGGATGCGTTCGCACACATCGTAGCCGTCCATGCCGGGCATCATGATGTCCAGCAGGACCACGCGCGGACTTTCACGCTCGTAGATCACCAATGCTTCTTCGCCGCTGCGGGCAATGAACGCTTGGTGCCCGGCCTTCTTCACGAGGAATTCGATGGACATCAGGATGCTGGGATCGTCGTCCACGATCAGGACCTTGTTCATGCGTTCGAGGTATTGTCGGTGGGACTGATGGCGGGCAGCGTGAAGGAGAAGCGCGCACCCTGATCGGTGTTGCTTTCCACCCAGATGCGGCCGCCGTGCAGCACCACGATGTTGCGGCAAATGGCCAGCCCAAGCCCGCTGCCACTGGTGTTGCGGCGTTGGTGGTGCTGGCGTGCCTGGAAGAATTTGTCGAAGATCAGCTTGCGACTGGCGGGCTCCACGCCGGGGCCGTTGTCGGTCACGTGGACCTTCACTTCGTTGTCCACGTAGTAGCAGCTCACGGTGATGTGCCCATCTTGTTCGGGGCAGAATTTCACGGCGTTGCTCAGCAGGTTGATCAGCACTTGTTCGATGCGGTCGGCATCACCGAGGATGGGCCGCATGTTGCGCTGGGCGTCCACCTGGATGCTGATGCCCTTGTCCCGCAGCAACTGGCCCACGCTGTCCACGGCCTCGTCGATCAAGGCGGGTAGAAGTATGCTTCCCTCGTTCAGTTTTTGCTTGCCGCTCTCCAGTTTCTCCAGGTCCAGCACTTGTTCGATCAGTCGAGTGAGCCGTTCGGTCTCACGCACCATGGTGGCCAGGAACTGTTGGCGCTGCTCCTCATCGATGTCCGGCGTGTCGTGCAGGATCTCGCTCAAGGCCCGGATGCTGGTGAGCGGCGTGCGCAGCTCGTGGGTGACCGTATACAGGAACTCGTCCTTCAGTTCGTCGCTCTTCAGCAGATCCTGGTTCACGCGACGCAGCTCCTGCGTCAAGGCATCCAGCTCTTCGCTCTTGCGCCGCAGTTCCTTGTTCAGCGCCATCAGCTGCTGCGATCCACGCAGGATGTCGAAGACCTCTTCCAACTGGATCTCTTCCTCTTTCACCACGTTGCTCACCATGATCCGCGCCGATGCAGCCCCGATGATCCCGCTGAGCACGCGTTCCACGTAGGTCACCAAACGTGGGTCGGCACTTTCGCTGGCCAGGTCGATGCTGTTGCGTTTCGCGAACTGTTGCAGTGCACGATCGGCACGCGCCGGTTCCACGAAGTTGGCCAGCAGCCGCCGTAGTTCGCTGGTCTGCGCGGTGCCCTTCCACACAATGCTGCTCTCGTAGGCCTTCGCGTACTTGAACACGTCCACGAAGACCTCCGCCTGGTTGCGCTCCTTGCTGCTCTGCACGAAGCTGAGCGAGCCCAGCACGAAGCCGGCGCCGTTCAGCAGCAGGCTCCAGAACACGGAGTGGGTGAGGGGATCCAAGCCCAGATCACCGAAGAGCAACTGGGGTTTCAGCGCTTCGATGCCGAACAGACCGTACTCGGCAAGTTCCGGTGAAAGGGCGCCGGAGCGGATCAGTCCCGGCACCACAAGCGTGTAGGTCCACACCACAAAGCCGAGCACGATACCGATGACGGCGCCGTGCCGGTTGGCGCGTTTCCAATAGGTGCCACCGAACACCGCCGGAGCGAATTGCGCCACGGCCGCGAAGCTCACCAAGCCCACGGAAACGAGCGGAGCGCTGCTGCTCACCGTGCGGAAGTAGATGTAGGCCAGCAGCAGGATCAGCACGATCCCCGCGCGACGCACCGCCAGCAACAGCCCGCCCTTGGGTTGCACGCCACGTTCCTTGTACGCGGGCAAGCTCAGCAGCACGGGCATCAGCAGGTTATTGCTCAGCATGGTGCTCAGCGCGATGGTGGCCACGATGATCATGCCCGTGGCCGCACTGAAGCCACCGAGGTAAGTGAAGAGCGCTAGTCCGTTCGCGCCGTTGGCGAGCGGCAGGCTCAGTACGTAGGTGTCGGCGTCCACGCTGCCGTCCAAGAGCAGCTTGCCCGCAAAGGCGATGGGCAGTACGAAGAGGTTGATCAACAGCAAGTACAACGGGAAGATCCACATGGCCTTCTGCGTGTGCCGCTCGTTGAGGTTCTCCACCACGGCCACCTGGAACTGGCGCGGGAGGAGGAGGAAGGCCATCATGCTCAGCAGGATCAGCGCGCTCCAACTCACGGGTCCACCCTCGTCGCTTAAGGTGAAGAGCTGCGCCAGTTCCGGTATTTCCGCAGCTCTTCCGAAGAGATCGCCGAAGCCGTTGAAGAGGCCATAGGTGACGAAGAGCCCGACCGCAAGGAAGGCCACCAACTTCACCACCGACTCGAAAGCGATGGCCGTCACCAGTCCTTCGTGGCGCTCGGTGGCATCCAGGGTGCGTGTGCCGAAGAGGATGATGAACGCGGCCAGTCCCAGGGTGAGGTAGAAGGTGGTGTCGGTGAGCAGGGGAGTGGCCTGCATCGCCAACGGTCCGGCGGTGATCAGGTCGAAGCTGGTACCCACGGCCTTCAGCTGGATGCTGATGTACGGGATGATGCCCACGATGCAGAAGACCGTGACCAGCGCACCGAGCCAACTGCTGCGGCCGTAACGCGCGCTCACCAGGTCGGCGATGCTGCTGATGCGCTGCATCTTGCTGATGCGGATGAGCTTGCGCAACACCATGTACCATAGCGGCGCCAACAACGTGGGACCGATGTAGATGGCCGCGAACTCGATGCCGCTCACCGCCGCGCGGCCCACGCTGCCGTAGTAGGTCCACGCGGTGCAGTACACGGCCAGGCTCAGCGCGTAGGTCCACGGGTTGGCCACCAGGCTCCGCTTGTTCTGCCCGCGCCGTTCCGCCCACCACGCAATGCCGAAGAGCAGGGCGAGGTAGCCGAAGGAGGCGCCGATGACCAGGGCGGTGTTCATTCCGTGCGTTCGCGGCGTTGTTTGTCGTGCATCACCCAGGCCATCAATACGATCAGCAGCAGCCAGCCCAGCAGCACATGCAGGTAGAGTACCGGTATCCCCGCCACACGATCGGCCTTGTCGCTCAAGCGCAGCAGCGGATACTGCAGCACCAAGGCGAAGGTGCCGAAGAGCGCGATGAGCCGTTGGGTGGTGAGGCCTTTCATGCCGGGTGGTCGCTCCATCACGGCCAAGGTACCGAGCGCTCAGCACCCGGTACCCTGACCCTGATCACATGATCAATGATGTGTCGCTTCGCCAGCGCCGCGGGGGATCCGGATGTCCTCCACCAGGTCCTGCACGTGCTGGGGGGGCGGAGGCGTGAACTGGCTCACCGCGAAGCTCACCGCGAAGTTCAGCAGCATGCCCAGCGTGCCGATGCCTTCGGGCGAGATGCCGAACCACCAATCCTCCGCCGTGGCCGTGGGGTTCACGAACTTGAAGTAAATGATGTAGGCCAGCGTGAAGGCGAGACCGACGATAATGCCCGACACCGCACCTTCCTTGTTCATCCGCTTGCTGAAGATGCCCATGATGATGATGGGGAAGAAGCTGGCGGCCGCCAATCCGAAGGCGAAGGCCACCACCTGTGCCACAAAGCCCGGAGGATTGATGCCGAAGTAACCAGCGATCACCACGGCAACAGCAGCAGCGATGCGAGCGCTCATCAATTCCTTCTTCTCGGTGATCTTCGGCATCAACGCGTTCTTCAACAGGTCGCGGCTGATGGCGGTGCTGATGACCAAGAGCAGTCCGGCTGCGGTGCTTAGGGCTGCAGCCAAGCCACCCGCCGCAACGAGTGCGATCACCCAGTTGGGTAGGTTCGCGATCTCCGGATTGGCCAGTACCATGATGTCCTTGTCGATGGTGACCTCGTTCGCAGCGGCGTCCTTGCGGTATTGTACCAGTCCATCACCGTTCTTGTCGTCGATGCTGATGAGCTTGGTCTTGCCCCAGTTCTCCACCCACTGCGGCATTTCGGCCACGGGCTTTTCGTTCAGGGTCTTGATCATGTTGTAGATCCCAAAGGCTCCGATCGCAGGCGCCGTGGTGTAGAGGATGGCGATGAACACCAGCGCGTATCCAGCGCTCTTGCGGGCATCCTTCACACGGGGCACGGTGAAGAAGCGCACGATCACGTGCGGCAATCCGGCGGTGCCCACCATGAGCGCAGCAGTGATGAAGGCCACATCCAGGAGCCCTTTACTGCCGTTGGTATATGCCGTGAATCCCAGCTCGGGTAGCAGTCCGTCCAGCTTGTCCAAGAGGTAGGTGCCGTCGGACAAGGTGCCACCGAAACCGAGTTGCGGAATGGGATTACTGGTGAGCTGCAGCGATATGAAGATCGCCGGCACCATGTAGGCGAAGATGAGCACGCAGTACTGCGCCACCTGGGTGTAGGTGATGCCCTTCATGCCACCGAGCACCGCATAGAACAGCACGATGATCATACCGATGACCACGCCCGTATTGATGTCCACTTCAAGGAAGCGGCTGAAGACGATGCCCACGCCGCGCATCTGGCCGGCCACGTAGGTGAAACTGATGAACAGCGCAGCCACCACGGCCACGAGTCGTGCCGTCTGCGAGTAGTAACGATCTCCCACGAAGTCGGGCACGGTGAACTTGCCGAACTTCCGCAGGTAGGGCGCGAGAAGCAGCGCGAGCAGCACGTAGCCGCCGGTCCAGCCCATCAGGTACACGCTACCATCGTAGCCCATGAAGCCGATGAGGCCCGCCATGCTGATGAAGCTGGCCGCGCTCATCCAATCGGCCGCGGTGGCCATGCCGTTGGCCAGGGGCGAAACGCCGCCACCCGCCACGTAGAATTCCTTGGTGCTGCCGGCGCGCGCCCAGATGGCGATGCCGATGTAGATCGAGAAGGTGATGCCTACAAGGATGTAGGTCCAGGTCAGGATGTCCATGATCGTTCGGTGTTGGGCTTACTGTTCGTCGACGTTGAACTCCTTGTCCAGCTGGTTCATCTTCCACACGTAGTAGAAGATGATGAGCACGAACACGTAGATGCTGCCTTGCTGCGCGAACCAGAAGCCCAGCTTGAAGCCGCCGATCTTGATCGCGTTGAGGGGCTCGGCCAGCACGATGCCGAAACCGAAGGAGACGAGGGCCCAGATGGCCATCAGGATGAGCACCAAGCGGATGTTCCGCTTCCAGTACTGCTGGGGTGACTTGTTCGACATGGGGTGTTGGTGTTAGAGGTAGATCTGTGCTTGTAGGATGACCTCACCACGTGAACCTTCCTTTTTGCCAGCGACCACCACGGGACGATCGCTGTATTGCAGGGTGAGCTTGGCGTGGTGACCGTCGAAGAACATGTTGAAGCCGGCATCCATGAAGCCCATCGGTTCGTCCAAGGCCTCAAGGTCCTTCATGGTGTAGGCAGCGAAGGGCTGCAACCGGAACTTCCCGCTGATCCCTTTCGGAAGGAGCAGACCGGCCTGGGTGTACCAGATGTTGCCGGTACCCAGCAGCGGACGTGCATTGCCGGCACCGGCGGAAGAACGGTCGCCCAGGAAGCTGGGGTCGTTGGTGCCTTCGTTCATGATGCCCACCGTGCGGTAGTAGTTCGGCCCCCAGTCGTGCAGGTAGTACACGCTGTAGGCGGTCACCGCCATGTTCTTCTCACCGCCGAAGGGGATGTCGGCATACACGTCGAAGCCGAAGAGGTTGATGTCGTGCTTCTGGGTGATGGTGTCGTTGTTGTTGATCACCCGGCTGCGCGTGCCCTGCGCCTGGCTGTAAAAGCCCGTGCCCACGTTGAAGACCTTCTTCGTGCCTACATACGTGCCTACGGTGAAGGGCAGTACGTTGCTCTCCTGCTCCAGGAATTGCCACATGACATAGCCCGCGTAGGAGGCGTTGCTGCGGCCATTGTTGTCCACCGCCACCGCTTCGGCGGCCAATGGGGGAGTGGTGCCCGTGGCAAAGGGCTTGTTCACGGCGAAGCGGTAATCCACCTTGCCGGCCTTGCCCTTGGCGAAGAAGCCGAACTGGCGCGCGAACTGGTCGCCCAGCTCGATCGAATACCAATTGAAGATCGGCGCGTCCACTGCCAGGAAATTGAGCGTGCTTGCACTGCTCATACGCGATACGCCGTTGAAGTAGTGCAGGCCGGTTCCCAGCGTCAGGCTGAAGGGCTTGGCACTGCCGTCCTCCAGCTTGCCCGGCGCGATCACGTCGTATTCGTTCCATGCATCGTGGACGAACAGACCGGGCTTCTTGCCGCTGGTATAGGTGCCGCCGTTGCCAGTGACACCACCGTTGGGCACGCCGCCGTTGACGAAGGTCTGGTTGTTGATCCCCACGTGGAAGACGATGCGGTAGCGGGGATGCACTTGTGTGAAGGCCAGCATGCGCGAGCGCCGGATGCCAACGTCGAAAGTCTGGTCGGCCGCTTCGCCGTTCACCAGCGTGCCCGGGTTGTTCTCGATGTAGCGGCCCCAGATCTGGTTCCAGAAGATCAGGCGCACGAAGGCGTCTTTTTCCGGGTTGGGTTTCAGCTTCAGTCCCGGACCATAGATCTCGGACCCTTGTGCGAAAGCGAGCACGGGGATCAGCGCGAGCGTCGCCAGTGCGGTGCGGATGGTGTGTTTGACCATGTCGAGGGTGTTGGTGATTGATGCCGTTCAGCGAGTGCCAAATAGGCCCACGCACCCAACCCTTCCCAAAATCAGGGTAGATAACTGTAAGAATGCGGTCGTTGTTCCGCTATCGGTCCTGCCGGAAGCGCTCCCAGCGGATCACCATGAACTTGTCGCCCAGCTCGGTGATCATCATGCCCGCGCCGGTCACATGACTGCGGTCGGCCACATAGGCCTGCAGTTCCGCGTGGTCCAGCACCTTGTACGTGGGCCGGTAGTCGCGCTGCTCCGGCGCCTTGATGTGGTACTGCTTGATCCAACCCGCAATGGCCGTATGGCTCACCCCCAGGATCCGCTCGATCTCCCGCAGACTGATTCCTTCCAAGTGCAGCTGCAAGGCCTTCACCACGTAATAGGGATCCACACGCTTGCCAAGCTTGTTCACCGTGAAGTGGTAGCCGCAGTGCTTGCATCGCCACCGCTGGCGTTCCTGCACCACGCCGGCCCGCACGAACTGGTCATGGTCGCACTTGGGGCAGGAGGTAGGGGATGCCATGGGTGTAGGTATAGCTATTGAGCAAAGCTATATCAAATGAGCAACAATATCGACGCTCCGATCAACCATAGCCAAGCTGAGAGGATAGGCGCAGGCTGGCGCTATCCGTGTCCATCAGTGTGTATCCGTGGTTCAATGGATCCAAACGCGCCGTCAGGCGCAAGCGCTTTCAGCGCCCGAACAATTCCCCCGCCGTCCGCACCCCGCGCTCCTGCAATCCCCGCAACAACACCACCAACAACAAGGCCGTGGCCAAGGCATCTCCCGCCGCCGTGTGCCGTTCTTCCACCGGGATGCGGTAACGCTTACACAGCGCATCAAGGCCGTAGTCATCGGGCTTCACATGTTCGGGACGTTCCAGCCGCAAGGCCAGGTCCCGTGTATCCAGCAGCTGGGCCACCCTCAAGGCTGGACCACCGCGTTTCTCGATCGCCCGAAGGAAGGCCAGGTCGTGCATGATGTGGTGCCCCACCCAGATGCTATCACCGCGCCACGCATCCAATTGCCGCAAGGCTTCCGCCTCTTCCAAGCCATCCTGCGTGGCCGCAGCGGTAATGCCATGGATCGCCACAGCCGCACCCGGGTCGCTACTGCGCACCAGCGTGGTGAAGGCATCTCCAGGCTTCACCAGCAGATCTTCCACCCGCACCGCAGCGATGGAGAGCAGACGATCCTTCGCACTATCCAATCCTGTGCTCTCGGTGTCCAGCACGCCGAAACGCAGCCCTTCCAGTGGCGTTTTGTCCCGACTTGCGAAGGGCCACCAGCTCATCCCAAACGAAGTTGGTCGACACGGAAACGCACTTTCACCACTTCCTGCACTTCGGCGATCGGTTCGAAGGCATTACGTAGGATCTGCCGCTGGATGCGGTCCAACTTGTCCGGCTCGATGAAGCGACCGCTGTCCCCTTCGCGGAAGCCACTCTCCGCCCGGTAGCGCAGTAGGATGTCAAAGGCCTTGGCGGCCTCGTGGTAGAGTTCGGCCTGCTCAGGTTCCTGCGCGGCCATCCAACGGAAACGCTCGCCGGTGTTGTTGATGCCACGGACCCCCTTATGCAGACCAAGCACACGCGCCGCGTCCACCAAGGGCATCAGCGCGCGCGCCTTCAGGTCGAAGCGGTCCTTGTGCTCGCCGCTGCGTTCCACCACCAAACCACGGAAAAAGCTGAGCGGCGGTGGATTCTGCAAGGCGTTGGCGGCGAGCATCGGCAGGAAGAGCGCACTGCCTGCGATCTCGGCGTGGATGTGCTCGCTCAATTCCGTGGCCAACGAACGATCTCCATGCACCGCGCGGAAGTCGAAGAAGATGGTGCTCAGCATCACGGCCTTCGGTTCCGGCGTGCGGATCCAGTTGCTGAACTGGCCTTTCCACGCGCTGATCGGCAGGCACCAATCCGGGTTGCTGGCCATCATGTTCGCCGGACAGCGCTCGAAGCCGGCCTGCTCCAGGATCGCGATCACTACTTCGGCGAGTTGCAGGAAGTAGGTCCTGCAGCTTTCGGCCAATTCCGGTGGCGGATCCGCATACACCAAGGCATTGTCCTGGTCGGTGCGAACGAGCTGTTCGCCACGGCCTTCACTGCCAAGCGAGAGCCAGCACCACGCCACATCGGGTGCCGCCAGGCCTTGCTCCAACAGCTGTTTCCGCGATAGCTCGATGGCGCGTTCGATCAAGGCATCGTTCAGTACGGTCACGAGATCACTGAGAAAACCGCTCCGCACTTCCTGCTTCAGGTAGTCCAGGATCAGCACTTCCGCACTGGCGCGAATGGTGGCCAGTTCCGTGGCATCGGCGGCCAGCTTCAGGCGACGCACCAGCACACCCGGACTGTTCCCTTCCTGCAACACCAGGTCGTGCTCGCTGAGGATTCCGATCACCGGGCTCTGCGGTGTGCCATCGGCCGTCACACACAGGTGATGCACGTGGTGACCGATCATCAACAAGGTCAACTCCGCCAGACTGCGATCGGGTTCCACGGTGATCACCGGACTGCTCATAATGCTTCCGCAAGGCGCGTCCACACTCACATCGCCAGTGCCCACCTTCCGCCGGAAGTCGGTGTCGGTGATGATGCCGATGGGGCAATGGGCGGCATCCACCACAATGATGCAACGCACCCGGTGCTTGGTCATGCGCTCAGCGGCAACGCGAAGAACCTCATCAGCAGTGCAGGTCACCACCGGTTTCACACCGCTGATGCGCACGGTGTCCAATAGTCCGGAACGCAGGCCGGGTGGGGAGGGGCGGAAGGCGATGCGCGCCTGGTCGGTGCCTTCGAGGTTGCGCCGCACCACGGGCATGCCTGCCGCGAAGCCCGCCGCGAAGAAGGTGGCCATGGCGGGCTCCTGATCGAGCACCTGTTTCAATACGTTTCCGGGGATGCTGTACACGATGCACTCCTCGGCAGCCTTGGCACTGGTGAGGTAGGGTTGTGAGGCCAGCAGCGCGCGTACCCCGATCACCTCGCCCTCATCGCAGAGGTCGGCCAGGCTGTCCAACGCGCCCTCCTGTTGCCGCAGTTCCAACGAACCTTGGCGCAGCACATGCACTTCGCCCGAACCCGCTTCGCCCTGATTGAACAGCAACGTCCCCGGCCTCAGGTAACGGATGCTGATGCTGGAGGCCAGCACCCCGAGCCGTTCCGGAGCGATCCGATCGAAGGGCGGATGCTTGCGCAGGAAGTCCGCGACACGGTCCACGATGGCATTGGCGGGCATGGGCGTGAAGGTCGGCAATGGTGCGGACCTCCACCTGATGCAACTCATGATCCGTCATACGTCCGTGTTCCTTGTAGCTTTCCCACCGCCATGGAGATCCGCGAGGAAGATATCCGCCTCATTCTGGGCTTGAAGCTGCGCCGATTGCGCCAGGCCCGTTCGTTGTCCCTGGCGGAGCTGGGCAAGCTGACCGGACTCTCGGTGTCCTACCTCAACGAGATCGAGAAGGGCCGCAAGTACCCCAAGGCCGAGAAGATCGCGGCACTGGCCAAGGCGCTGGATACCACCTTCGACAAGCTGGTCTCGCTGAAGCTGGACAAGCACCTGGCACCCGTGGGTGAACTGTTGGAGAGCGGATTCCTGCAGGACGTTCCGCTGGACCTCTTCGGCATCGACCGGGGCAAACTGGTGGAGCTGATCGCCAACGCACCGGCCAAGGTCTCGGCCTTCATCAGCACACTGTCCCGGATCGCGGCGACGTACAACATGACGCAGGAGCATTTCTACTTCGCTGCGCTGCGGTCCTACCAGGAGCTCTACGAGAACCATTTCGAGGAGCTGGAACAGGAGGTGCTGCGCTTCCGCGCCGACCATGGGCTCAAGGAAGAGGACGAGGTGACCGCCGGGGATTCATACCGCCTGCTGCAACAGGAGTTCGGCTACACCATCGAGGCCACGGACCTGGAGGCCTACCCGCATCTTCGGCACATCCGCAGCGTGTTCATCCCGGACCGGAAGGTGCTGCTGGTGAACACCCTGCTGACCCCAGAACAACGGGCCTTCCTCTTCGCCAAGGAGCTGGGCTACGCCTTTCTCGGGCTCAGCGGTCAACGTGCCTTGGTGACGCCGTGGCCGCGTGCCGAGAGCTTCGACCACGTGCTGAACAACAGCAAGGCCAGCTATTTCGGTGGTGCCCTGCTCTTGCCGGCGGCCCGTCTGGTGGACGGCATGCGGCACTTCTTCGCGTCCAATGCCTTCGAGCCCGCAGCACTGCTCTCCCTCTTGACCCGCTTCGGCGGATCGCCGGAGACCTTCATGGTCCGCCTCACCAACCTGCTGCCCCATCACTTCGGCGTCACGCGCATGTTCTTCCAGCGCTTCGATCACAATGAACGTAGCGGCCACGTGGACCCCCGAAAGGTGCTCTTCCTGGACCGGCGCCAAGATCCCCTGGAGATCGAGATGCTGAACGATACCGTGGCCCATTGGCTCCAGGAGGAGTTCTTCACGGCCCGGGATGCCAACGATACAGCGGAACCGGTGGCCATGGCGCACCGCTTCACCAGCGGAGCCGGCCAACAGTTCATGGTCATGGCCCTGGGTCGCAGGCGCATGCACGGCACGCGACCGGGATCCGCCGTCTGTATCGGCATGGAGGTGCTGCCCGGCAATGAGAAAGTGGTCGGCTTCCTGCGTGATCCGGCGCTTCCGGAAACTCCGCTGAGGCCCCGCTCCGTGGTGGCCGAACGCGATCAGCGTTTCCACCGCATGCAGGCCGATCTGGACCGCCTGCTGAAGGCCCATCCGAAAGGAGGACGGCCCTGAGCGAGGCGCTCATTCGTCGAAGGAATGATTCGTTCGTCGAAGAATTTTCAACATTCGTCTTGACTTTCCTTTCGCTTGTGTGCCATCTTGCGGTGCGCTTCAGGGCTGACCACCCACCTCGCTAACACCGCTCAACACCATGTGGCCCGTCCAGACACTCACGCTTCTCCTCTGCCTCACCGACGATGAACAGCTCTTTGCGGACCGCGCGGTGGAACCCCTTCCACCGGTGACGATCGAAGTGGTGCTGCCCAGCGACGAGGAGCGACCCGAGGAGGGAAGCAGCGTGCCCTTCCCCGAAGCCTGATCAGCATCTGACCGGGACCCTGTCCTGTGTTCCGAAGACCCCGGTGCCAAGCCCTTGGTGCCGGGGTCGCCTTTTTGGGGTCTGCGATGCCAAAGGCCTTTCAGCCATGGGGCTTTCCATTCGCGATCGACCCTCCCAGTGTCGGTCCCTCGTTTCTTTGTCCCACACATCACCATCACCATGAGGACCATTCTGATGATCACGGGCATGTTCCTGCTCCTGTCCGACGCGATCGCCCAGAACACCGCTGCCGCACAGAGGACCGAGGAATACGCCGTGATCAGTGCCTGGCAGCACGGAAAGAAAACCCGTATCAGCGTGCAGATCGGTTCGGAGGCAACACCGGATAAGGAATTCGAGCCGGAGAAAGGGGACAAACGCTTCGACATGAGCCCGGTGATCCGGGAAATGGAGGCGCTGAACGCCATGGGCTTTGAACTGGTGACCGGGAATTCGGCGATCATACCGCAGGTGAGCCAAGGCTCAGGGGGTACCGGGCTTCCGTTCTACACCTTCGTCTTCAAACGCAGCATCCAGTGAGCTTCGGAAGAGCGGTGGTGATGCTCGCTGCGATCGTGTTCGGTCGGGATCTGGCCTTCATGCAATGGTCCTACACCGGCAGCACCACACCTGCCTGGGCGGAGACCATCGGGGCGTTCCGCGAGCTGGCCGACACCCGTTCCGGAGCCACCATGAGCGTGATGGGGACCGATGACAACGGTTCACCCATTCATCTCTTCGTGCTCCACGATGGCACCTTCCCGCATCCCGACAGCCTTCGCGCAGCCGGAAAACGCATCCTCTGGATCACCAACGGCATCCATGCCGGCGAGCCCGATGGGGTGGATGCCAGCCTGTTGCTGGCCCGCGCCCTGCTGGACAGCGACCAGTACATGGGCCTGTTGGCCCACACGGCGGTGTGCATCGTGCCGGTGTACAATGTGAGCGGGGCCCAGCAGCGCAACAGCCACAGCCGGGCCAACCAGAACGGTCCCGAGGAATATGGCTTCCGCGCCAATGCTCGCAACCTGGACCTCAACCGGGACTTCATCAAAGCCGATAGCCGCAACACCCGCGACCTGCTGAAGGCGCTGCTCCACTGGGACCCGGACATCTACTTCGAGACCCACGTGAGCAACGGCGCCGATCACCAGTACGTGATGGAACTGCTCACCACCCATCCCGACCGTTTGGACCCGGCCCTGCGCAGCTATCTGAGCTCCACGCTGAAGCCCGGGCTGTCCGAATGGATGAACAGGCGCGGGCACCTGATGTGTCCCTATTTCGAGACCGTGAAGGACCATCCGGAACAAGGCCTGGAGGGCTTCCTTGATGGACCACGCTACAGCAGTGGCCATGCGGGCTTGCAGCAGCGCATCGGCATCCTCAGTGAGACGCACATGCTCAAGCCCTTTGCCGAGCGGGTGAACGCCACCTTCCAACTGATGCTGGCCACATTGGCGGTCATGGACCGCGCAGGGGAGGGGCTGACCCAAGCGCGGGAGGATGCTCGGCGCCACACGACCGCTGCCACGGAATTCGGATTCAACTTCAGGGTGGATTCCGGCCTGGTGGAGCAGCTCCCATGGAAGGGCTACCACGCCGGAACCAAGCCCAGCGCGGTCAGCGGCCTGTCACGCTTGTATTATGACCATGACCACCCGACCGATACCGTGGTGCCCTGGATGGACCGCTTCGTGCCCGCGCTCACCATCGCCAAACCCAAGGCCTACCTCATTCCCCAAGCGTGGCACGAGGTGATCGAGCGGCTGGAATTGGACGGTGTGCCGATGGAAGTGCTCACCGAGCGGAGGAAGATCGATGCCGAGATCCAACGCATCTTGGACTATCGGACAGTTTCATCGCCATACGAAGGTCGCTACCTTCACCACGGCATCACCACCGCGATGGAGCCCGGCCCGATGGAACTGCTCCCCGGCGATGTGCTGGTGCCCATGGGCCACCCCACGGACAGGCTGGTGATGGAGATCCTGGAACCCCGCGCCAGCGACAGCTTCTTCGCTTGGGGCTTCTTCGATGCCATCCTCCAGCAAAAGGAATGGTTCAGTGCCTACGTCTTCGAGGACATCGCCGCCGAATTGTTGGCGAAGCACCCTTCACTCCGCCGTGAATTGGACGCTGCCAAAGCCGCCGACCCAGCCCTCGCTAAGGATGCTTGGGGCCAACTGTACTGGGTGTACCAGCGCTCACCGTACTTCGAGCCCGGTCATCGCCTCTACCCCGTCGGCCGCTTGCGCTGAGTGCGTTCGCCGTTACCCCGTCGCCGCTGTTCCGCATTGGGTTGTTGGCGTAGTTCCAGGCGGTAGAGGTCATTGCGCCGGTCGCGCAGGTTGCGCACGCTGCCATGGGCGTTCAGCTCCTTCAGCAGGTCTCGGTCCACGTCCACGATCAGGGTCATCTCGGAGTTGGGCGTGGCCTCGCTCTTGATGCCGTTGGTGGGGAAGGCGAAGTCGCTGGGGGTGAACACGGCGCTCTGCGCGAACTGGATGTCCATGTTCTCCACCTTCGGCAGGTTGCCCACGCTGCCGGCGATGGCGACGTAGCACTCGTTCTCGATGGCCCGGGCCTGTGCGCAACGCCGCACCCGCATGTAGCCGTTCTGGGTGTCGGTGAGGAAGGGCACGAAGAGGATCTGCATGCCCTGCAAGGCCAGCAGGCGCGCCAGTTCGGGGAATTCCACATCGTAGCAGATCAGGATGCCCACCTTGCCGCAGTCCGTGTCGAAGACCTTCAACTCATCGCCGCCCAGCATGCCCCAGTACTGCACCTCGTTGGGCGTGATGTGGATCTTCTCGAACTTCTCCCACGAGCCATCGCGGCGGCAGAGGTAGCCCACGTTCTTCAGGTGTTCGCCATCCACCCAGGGCATGCTGCCGGTGATGATGTTCACGTTGTAGGAGATGGCGTATTCGATGAACTTGTCCCGCAGCGGCTCGGTGTACTGGGCCAGCCCACGCATGGCACGCGCCTCGTCCAGGTGGTTGAACTCGGCAAGCAGCGGGGCATTGAAGAGCTCCGGGAAGAGGCAGAAGTCGGCCTTGTAGCTGCTGATGGCGTCCACAAAGAACTCCACCTGTTCGTAGAGCGCGTCGATGTTGGCCATCGTCCGCATCTGCCACTGCACCAGGCCCAGGCGCACCACGTCGTTGGCACGACCGGCGATCTTGGGTCGCTTGTCGAAGTAGATGTTGTTCCACTCGATCAGCGTGGCGTATTCCAGTGAACTGGTGTCGCCGGGCAGGTAGCCCTGCATCACTTTCAGCACGTGGAAGTCATTGCTCAGCTGGAAGGAGAGGGTGGGGTCGTGGATCTCCTTGAGCTTCACCTTCTCGATGTACTCCCGCGGCTTCAGCTTATCGGCATACTTCGCGTAATTGGGTATGCGCCCGCCGGCCACGATGCTCTTCACGTTCAGGCGCTCGCACAGTTCCTTGCGGGCCTCGTAGAGCCGGCGCGCCAGGCGCATTCCCCGGTGCTCGGGGTCCACGAAGATGTCGATGCCGTACAGCACGTCGCCCTCGGGGTCGTGGGTGCTGAAGGTGTAGTTGCCGGTGATCTGTTTGTAGGTGTGCTCGTCGCCGTAGAGGTCGTAGTCCACCAGAATGGAGAGGGCCACGGCCACCACCTTGCCATTGACGGTCACGCAGAGCTGTCCGTCCGCGAACAGGTCGATCAGGGTGCGGATATGGCCCTCGCTCCAGATGGCGTTGTCCATGTCCGGATAGGCCTTCACCATCGATTCGCGCAGCGACCTGAAATCGTCCAAGCGCAGGTGCCGCAGGCGGATCCGCGTGTTCTTCTCCATGCCGCGAAGCTACGGGCATAGCATTGGGCATCGACCGCGACCTGCCGTCCGTCATGCGCGAGCGCTCGTTTGAGGGGTACCTTCGGGACCATTCAAGCAACCCCGGAACATGGACCATACCTCGCTCAAACGCAGCGTACTGAAGGCCGCACGCACCCGCATGGAGGCCACCACCAGTGAACTTCGCGACCGTATCAACGAACTGAAGGCCGTGACGATCGGCGACGACAACGCCGAAAGCGCCAGCCAGACAGAAAGCACGCGCGGAGGCGATGTGGAGCTGATGAACTCTCTCGGTGAACAGTTGGAACACCTCGAGAACGACCTCGATCAGCTCGCGCTCATCGATCCGTCCGTGAAGCTGGACATCGTTCAGTACGGTGCGGTGGTGCACACCGACCAGCGCAACTTCCTGGTGGCCACCAGCCTGGAGGAGTTCGACGCGGGAGGGAAGTTCTATCTCGGGGTCTCTGTCAAAGCCCCGCTGATCAACGCGCTCATCGGGCGTTCGGTCGGGGAGCGGGTCACCTTCAACGGGCTGACCTACACGGTGCAGGACATCTGCTGAAGCTCTTCTGGCTTTCCTTTGCACCTGTCCGGCGCGCATCACCAGAACGCAGCGGATAAGGTAGGATGGAGATCTATGCGATCAGCATCGGGGCACGCGTGAAGCACCCCACCATGGGCGTGGGCGTGGTGTATGACATCGACCAGCGCACGGTACATGTGTTCTTCAAGGACCATGGCGAGCAGCCCATCAGCCGCAGTTTCGAGGGTTTGGTGACCATCGCGCCCGGCGCGGAGATCGGTCAGGAACCCTTGGACCTGGACATCGTGCGCGATTCCCTGCGCGAGGTGCTCGAGGAACTGCAGATGCCCCAGCGACCGGTGGAGATGGCCCGCAAGTACGAAGGCGGCATGCTGGAGATGCGGCCCAAGGACCCTTCGCTCAAGAGCAAGGAACTGCCCATCGATGACTTCTTCCACAAGATCGTCATGATCCGCGACCGTTTCCGCGTGTTGGAGCAGAAGATCAACGCTCACCCTGCGCTCAGCGAGGCCGATAAAGTGGACCTGCAGCAGTACATCACCCGATGCTACGGCAGCCTCACCACCTTCAACATCCTCTTCGAGGACAAGGAGGACCACTTTGTGGGGCAGAAGGGGGAGTGAGGTCAGTCCTGCCGAACAGGAAGGTGCGTGGGCTATTCGAACGTGATGTAGAGGATCCCGGCCTTGCTGTCGTTCTTGTCCACTCCCCTGTCGGCGGAACACGCGAATGTGTTGGAGTTGATCGGTTTTCCGATGTGAATGCCGCTGATCCCGAAGGAGTAGGGCTCCGAACCGATGAACGACCGATAGGAGGGCGCTCCTTCCTCGTTGAAGCCTGCGGCCAAGTATACGTGCTTGATGCCCTTCTTTAGTTCAGGTTCCATGCCGGCCTGGTACAGCGGCAGGTTATCTTCAGTATCGGGGAACAGGAGCAGAAGTCGATCCTGAGCCAACAGTGCCCGGTGTTCATAGTCCACATAAATGTTGCTCGGCTTCAAGTGACGGGGGACGGAGGTGGTCCATTCCGTGGCTCCGAAAGCATCCATGGAGATGGCCAACAGAAGACGCTCATAGTTGCCCACCTGCGTATGTTCCCAAAAGGCCCCCACTAGGAAACAGCCACCATCGGCGCGCTGTAGCAGGTTCGATCGCATCAGCTGGTACTCCATGGGGGGCTCGAATTTTTGGGTCCGCATCTGAATGGGTTGCTGCAGGTCCACATCAAAGTCGGCCAGGAAGTGGCCGCCGACCTCCCTTTCACTGTTTCGTGGCTCCATGAAGAATCCGCCCACCCGGGGGGCATCGCCATTCAGCACCAGCTTCGGGTGCTGGGCTGACAGGTCGATAGGCATGTCAAGGGGTTGGGACCCCATGCCCTCGCTCGTCATCATGAACAGGGAGAAGCTGTAGTTGATGGGCTTATTCGTGGTAGAGCGGTTCTTGAACTTTCCCCCCATCAACGAGTAGACCGTGCCGCTGTTGTTCACTTCCCAGCCGTGGGCATATACCTTACCCGATTCAGTTTCGATCGTGTATACCTGATCCCAAACCGGCTTCAGATCGCCGTCCATCATGAAGATCTGCACCAGTTGCTCCTCCTCGCGAGAGAGGAGCCGGTCGAAGTAGAAGGCCAGATGCTCCCCGTCCGGGCTCTGCTTAAAATGGGCGTTAAGTGCGCCTATGTAGTCGAGGCTCTTGGGGTCGAAGTTGATGGAGCCGACGAGGACCGGCGTCCCTTTCGAAATGAGCCCCGGCAATATGTACTCCTGCGCGAACACATCCACCCGACCGATCTTGCGGTCGTAAACTTCGTAGATCACGTAGAGGCGGTCGTTCAACTCGATGAACTTATCGAGGTAGGTGCTCTCATTCCCTTCCGTTCCGATGATGACCTCGCCCTCCACAACCCCGGTCTCCCGGGAGTAAGCATAAATGAAGTTCTTCCTCTTGTCTTTTCCAGAGGAGGGTACCATCAGTTGCACGGTGTGATCCTTGGTTGCGAAGCGAATGTGCCAGCTGAGGTTGTCCCGGTTGGGGATCTTCGGCTGGTCCATGGGCACGAACTCGAACTGGTAGTCGGGCACTTGGGCGAGTGCGACCTGGGTCAAGCCCAAGGATATGGTGGATACCAGAAGGAGGGAGCGGAATGCTTGCATGGCGCCAAAATAGTCGAACGCCACGTTTGGCCATCGCCCTGCCGAGAGACCCCAAGGGCAAAGAGTTTTCCACCGTGCTTGGGATCCAGGGGCGACTGGGGTTAAATTCGTCCCGTCGTTCTTACCATCGAACCTGTCAGCATCCCACGACCATCCCCTGCGGAGGTCGTCACCGCGAAGCCCACACAGGCCAACTGTTCATCGGAACCAACAATTTCCATCAGGGACCGCATCCTCGGTGGTCTACGGCGGGCCTCAGCCACACTTCGGTGCGGACTTGCTTCGGCAACAGGAGGATTACGAAAGCCATCATCGCGGTTCCGCCCATGTGATAACCATGGGTTCTATGAACGTGGCTCTGTGTGGGCTTTTCTTTTAACCGATCGGCCAGCAGCCAACAGCCAACAGCCAGTAGCCAGCACCCCGTACTTCGCGCGCAGCGCCGCCAGAGTCGGCTTGCATCTTCGTTCCTTTGCCGCCATGTCACCCAAGCTCCCCGTGATGGAGGCCTTCTACACCGTACAGGGTGAGGGTCTGTTCAGTGGCCAGGCGGCCTACTTCATCCGCCTGGGGGGCTGTGACGTGGGCTGCGCCTGGTGCGATGTGAAGGAGAGCTGGGATGCGTCCAAACACCCGACGTTCACCGTGGAGGACCTGGTCGCCGGGGCCCTGCAACATCCTGCGCGGATCGCGGTGATCACGGGGGGCGAACCGCTCATGCACGACCTTACAGAACTGACCCGTGCCCTGCGCGCTGCGGGCTTCCGCACCCACATCGAGACCAGCGGGACACACCCGCTCTCCGGCGATTGGCACCATATCTGCTTCAGTCCGAAGAAGTTCAAGGCACCACTGCCCGGGATCTTCACGGCAGCGCATGAACTGAAGGTGATCGTCCTGAACAAACACGACCTGCAATGGGCACAGGAGCAGGCGGCGCCGCTTTCCGCCGACTGTGCGCTGTTCCTGCAACCCGAATGGAGCAAACGCGAGACCATCATGCCGCTCATCGTGGAGCATGTGAAGGCCCTGCCGCAGTGGCGTATCTCGCTGCAGACCCACAAGTATCTCAACATCCCGTGAAGCCCATGAGGAAGTATTGCCTTGGCCTGCTGGTCGTGCTGATGAACCTGCTGCCGGGTCTCACGAACGGGCAACCCGGTGGGTACAGCACTTCCGACAAGGGCGCCATCAAGCGCTACGAGAGCGGGGTGGCATGCATGCAGCAGCGGAAGATGGAGTGCGCCTTCAATGAATTCTCCAAGGCGGCCCAGGCCGATGAACGTTTCGTGGAGCCCCGGATCATGCTGGCCGAGATCGCCGAACAACGGGGCCAGGACGACGAGGCCATCGCGCGTTACCGCGAGGTGATGGCCATCGCCCCGCGCTTCTTCCCCACGGCCCAACTGCACCTCGCCGACCTGGAGTTCCGCAATGGACAGTATGTCGAGGCCGAGAAGAACTACAAAGGGTACCTGGAAAAGGAGCAGGACCCCCAGCGCAAGGCACGCGCACGGCTGGGCCTGGACAATTGCACCTTCGCGGCACGCGCCATCCAGCAGCCTGTTCCTTTCGAGCCGAAGAACCTGGGGCCTACCGTGAACAGTGCAGACCCGGAGTACTACCCCTGCATCACCGCCGATGACGCCACCCTGATCTACACCCGCCGTGTGAAGGATCCCGAGCTGATCCCCTGGGGCATGCAGGAGGACTTCATGGTGAGCCACCGCGATGCACAGGGGACCTGGCAGGCCGCCAAGCCGATCCCCACGGTGAACACCCGCCAATACAACGAAGGCGCGGGTACGCTCACGCCGGACGGCCGCTTCATCGTATTCACCAAGTGCGCGACGGAGGATGGGTCCTATGGTGGATCGCTGCAGGGCTTCGGCAGCTGTGATCTCTTCATCAGCCGCCGCATCGGCGACCGCTGGACACCGCCCGAGAACCTGGGCCCGCCCGTGAACTCGCGCAACTGGGAGACCCAGCCCAGCATGGCCAGTGACGGTCGCACGCTCTACTTCATCCGCGGCACACAGGCGCAGGACGGGATCAAGAGTATGGACATCTACACCACGGCGCTGCAGGAGGACGGCACCTGGAGCAAACCCGAGAAACTGGGCGCCAACGTGAACACTGCCTACCAGGAGGAGAGCGTTCAGATCCACCCCGATGGTCGCACGCTCTACTTCAGCAGCAACGGGCATCCGGGTTTCGGCGGGCTGGACATCTTCGTGAGCCGGAAGGAGGAGGATGGCAGCTGGGGCAAGGCCCTGAACCTGGGCTATCCCATCAACACCGGTGCCGACGAGAACAGCCTGTTGGTGAGCGCTGATGGGGAGGTGGCCTACTTCGCCAGCGATCGCGAGGGCGGGCTCGGCGACCTGGACCTATACAGCTTCGAGCTCTATCCGGAGGCGCGTCCGCTGGCCGTGAGCTTCATCCGCGGCAAGGTCACCGATCGGACCAATGGACAGCCCGTGGAGGCCGATGTGCAGCTCTACGACCTCGCCACCGGAAAGCTCGCCACCGGTGCCTACAGCGATCCGCGCACCGGGGAGTTCCTGGTGTGCATCCCAGCCGGACGCAGCTACGCGCTGAACGCTAGCAGCGAAGGCTACCTCTTCTTCTCGCAGAACTACGATGTGGCCGCCGGGACACCCAAGGAGCCTTACACGCTCAACGTGCCGCTAAGCCCCCTCACCGCCGGCAGTGTCATCGCTCTGCGCAACATCTTCTTCAACACGGCCAGCTACGAGCTGCTGCCCACCTCCAACGCCGAGCTGGACAAGCTCACCGCGCTGCTGAAGAGCAATCCCACGTTGCGCATCGAGCTGGGCGGCCACACCGACAACGTGGGCGCCGATGCGGCCAACATGACGCTGAGCGATCAACGGGCACAGGCCGTACGCGACTTCGTGATCGCACATGGCATAGACGCCTCCCGGATCACCGCCAAGGGCTACGGCGAGACCAAGCCCGTTGCCACCAACGATACCGAGGAGGGTAGGGCGCAGAACAGAAGGACGGAGGTGACGGTGCTGTAGGGCTAGCGCAAAGGCATCAGCGGGTCGAGCGTTGGGAAGGACCGTCAGGGGGGCGGGCTGAGGCGGAAGGTCAGGTCGTTCACTCCTCTTCGTAGTAGTAGGAGTGATCAATGCCTTTCATGAACATCTCCCGACTGTGGATCTGGTCGGTCAACGCATTCTCCAGCAGCGCGTTCAAGGGATGCGGATCCACCGAACTGCTCATCATGGCGTTCATGTATTCCCGCTTGCCGATCCGGCTCCAGTCCACACAGCGCTGTAGCCGCTTCTTCAGGATCAGGTCGAGCCAGATCCGGATGCTTCGGCCATTGCCATCCATGAACGGATGGGCAATGTTCATGTCCACGTATTTCTCGACGATAAGATCGAAGGTGTCCTCCGGCATCCGATCGATCTGCTGCAGGGTGGCACCCAGGAAGTGCGAAACGGCGAATTGGAACCCGCCTTTGGAGATGTTCTTCTGCCTGATCTGGCCAGCGAAGGGGTAAAGACCTCCGAAGAGGTATGCGTGGATCTGTTGCAAGCCCTTCGCGGTGCCTACTTCGAGGCTGTCGATGAAGGAACTTTCGAACAACGCATATGCCTTGGTGCGGCTCTTTCCATCCACGCTCTCTTCGCTGTGGGTGAACCACTGGATGAAACGATTCGCCTCTTTGCTCGGGAATTCTTTACCCAAGGCGATGATCCCTTCCTGGTCGAGGACATCGGTCATTCGCTTTTTACCGTCCGGCGCCGCGAGTTTCAACTGGGTAGTGGCACTAACCACTTGACTGTTCTCCCGCTTCAACTTGGCCTTGAGGTACTTCCAATAGTTCCGGGTCTTCTCGTAGTCGCTTTGATCGGTCAGCACCGCCACGATGTCAAGTACGGAGAACCACCACTTGGAATTGGCCTCATCCCAGATCGCACGAACCTCGCGATCGTCGAAGAAACGGATGGAGATGCGGCTCATGTGGTACTGATGCGACCTGGTGAAGGCGCAGCTTGGGTGTTTTCTGCTTGGAAGTGTGCTGCAGACGTGACACGGATACGAAGGTCTGAAAATACGGTGTACGGCTTACTCGCATCCCTCCACCGCTGTCGTTCGCTCCGTTCATGGTCAGGTGGGGGCCGTCGGAGTGTTCGGGCATGCATCACCGCCAAAGGCTACGGCGAGACCAAGCCCGTGTCCACCAACGATACCGAGGAGGCTAGGGCGTAGAAAAGAAGGACGGAGGTGACGGTGCTCTAGCGCTTCACACCCAAGCCCCGCACCACCCGCGCCAGGCCGTGGTGAAAGGCACCCTCGCGCAGTTCCACCTCCACTTCCTCCAAGCGGTGGAACTCGATGCCTGGGAATTCTGCGCGGACCTCCTCCACGGAGTACAACATATCCACCTGCTGCGGGCCTCCGCTCCGGTGGATGGCCTGGTAGGAGAGCTGGGCCTTGGCAAAGGCTTCAAAGATCACGACACCACCCGGACGCAAGTAGGTCAGCAGTTCGCCCGTGAGCGAGGCCCGGATCGCCGCCGGGAAATGGGCGAACACCAGTCCCAGGGCATCGAAGTCGCTGGGTAGCGCGGGGATCTCGGCGAGCATGCCGACGTGGTATTTCAGCCTCACGCCATGCTGCCCGGCCAATGCCATGGCTTTGTTGCGGTCGGCCTCGCTGATGTCAAATGCGGTGACCTCCCATCCGTTCCGCGCAGCATGCACTGCATTGCGCCCTTCGCCCTCGGCGGGAAGCAGTATTCGCCCCGGTGTCAGCTGTGCCAATTGCTCCGCGAACCAGGCATTGGGCTCGGTGCCATACACATACTCAGCGCCGCCGTAACGCTCGTTCCAGAACTCCTTCATGGGGCAAAGTTCGCCACGAAGGGACCGGGTGAACGCTTCACCTCGCGGCCGCGTGCGTTCAGCGCGTGACCATCTTCAGCCCGATGATCGACGCGATCAGGGTGAAGAGGAAGAACAGGCGCCACAGGTCCGTGGGTTCCTTGAAGAGCAGGATGCCGACCAGCACTGTGCCCACCGC
>JBGTAJ010000011.1:0-1692 GCA_041749915.1 Flavobacteriales bacterium | reverse complement strand
TTGCACTGTGCATCGGTGCCGTGCAGCAGGGTCACTGCCACGATGTCGGTGAGGGCGAAGGGACCCACGGTCGTAACACCAAGACCTAGGCCGGTCTGATCCACATCGACACCACCGTTCACGCTGTAGCGCACACCGGCGCTGGCACCCGAACCGAGGTCGGAGATGTTCACGTCGAGGCTGTACTGGTTGTTGCCACAGTCATCCGCCACGGCCACGCTGGCAGCGCCAGGCAGACAGGGGCAGTTGATCTGGAAGGTCTGGGTGGCTCCCGTTGTCCCCTCCGGATCGGCAAGGATCCAGTAGGTGCCGGCCGCAGGGAAGGTCACGTTCACCGTAGTGGCGAAAATGATGTCGTCGATGCAGGTCCAACCCGTGGCATCGCAGGTGCCTCCTGCTTCAGCCTTCCAGGCGTAGTCCACATATACGCTGTTGGTGGCCGTGACCTGGAACTGGTAGGTACCAGCGATCGGGGCCACGAACTTGTAAACCTTCTCATTGCCGGGTACGCCAAATCCGCAGAACGCGTTGTTCCACACACCGGTACCAGGTGCAATGGTCATTGCCTCGGGTGTATTGCAGGCCAGCGTTGGCGCTGTTGCGCAGTTGGGGGGCTCAGCCTGCGTCGTGAAAAGCTGTGCACTGCTGTTGGTGCTGAAGTCACCGGCACCGCAGTCCTGACGGACGAAGTAGCGGTATTGGGTGGAAGAGGTCAATCCGCCGATCAGCTGAGGGCTGGTGGCGTTGGTGATCACCGTTCCGCCAGCGCCAGCGGTGGCACCGGTACCCGGGGTGGTGAAGGTGGCCGCTGGGCCGTACTCCACAATGTAGGTTCCGCTTCCGCCATTGTTGGTCCAGTTGGCAGAACCCGAGGTGGTTGTCACACCGGATGCCGCGGTGGAGGTTGGGGTGGGGCAGGTGGGCGCGGGGGCGCAGGTCACCGTGGCCGCCCAGCCGGCAGCCGTAACGGAACCATCAGAGGTGAAGGTGAAGGTGAGGCAGCCCGTGATGTTGTTGGCCGTAAAGGTGGGAGCTGACCCGGAAACGATCTGTGTGGCCGGACCGGACACCGAGTTGGCGTCATAAACGTTGAAGGGATCGCAGCACGTCTCGAGGGCGACCAATGAGAAGGTCACCGTCACCACATCGCCTGGAACGTCCGGGCAGATGGTAATGGTCCGGTTCTCACCGTTCTGATAGGCACCGGCAGCCCCTCCGGAATCGAAGAAATTGCTGCCGCAGCCCGGAGGTGTGGTAAAGTTGGCGGTCTGGTTGGCGCTGAATCCACTACCACCGCAGTTCTGACGAACGGCCACGGTGTAGTTCGAACCGCCCACAAGGCCGGTGAGCGCATAGGGTGAAGCACCCGATGTGGTGGCGATGGTGCCACCAGCGCCAGCGGTGAGGCCGGTGCCGGGGGTGAAGCCGGGAGCACCGTACTCCACGATGAAGCTGCCCGTGCAGGAGGCACAGGTCCAGCTTACATTGGCAGATGTTGCACCGGTGTTTGAAGCGCTAAGCGACGTCACACCAGGGCACGCCACTGCACACGAACCTGTGTAGCTCACAGCGAGGTTGAAGCCCGTACCGGTCACACTACCGTCCGAGGTGAACTGTACTGTGAGGGTCTGGCCCGGCGCACCCGTGTAGTTGAGGGTGTTTGTTCCGGAGACCGGTCCGAAGACCAATGGT
>JBGTAJ010000010.1:0-2663 GCA_041749915.1 Flavobacteriales bacterium | reverse complement strand
GCGCTGTTGCAGTGCTGCGCAGGATCCGGGGCTCGGGCCTTCCGCATCGGCATCACGGGCATCCCCGGCGTGGGCAAGAGCACCCTGATCGATGCGCTGGGCATGGCCCTGGTGGAGGCCGGGCACCGCGTGGCCGTGCTGGCCGTGGACCCCAGCAGTGTGCACAGCGGCGGCAGCATCCTGGGCGACAAGACACGCATGGAACGGCTCTCGCAGCATGATTCCGCCTTCATCCGACCCACCGCCACGGGCGGCACCCTGGGCGGTGTGGCCCGGCGAACCCGCGAGACCATCCTGCTCTGCGAAGCCGCGGGATACGACCGTCTGCTGATCGAGACCGTGGGCGTGGGGCAGAGCGAGCTGGACGTGGACCGCATGAGCGACCTGAACGTGCTGCTGATGATCGCCGGGGCCGGTGATGAGCTGCAGGGCATCAAGCGTGGCATCATGGAGACCGCCGATGTGGTGGTGCTCACCAAGGTGGACGGCGAGGGCCGCGACCGGGCTCAGGTGGCCGCGCGCGACCTCCAGAACGCCATCCACCTCCTGCCCCTACGCCACAGCGGCAGGCACCCCGGTGTGTTGCTGGTGAGCGCGCTGAGCGGCGAAGGCATCCCCGGCCTGAAGGACCACGTGGAACAGCTATTGACGGAGGCCATGGAAAAGGGCTTGCTGGACGTCCGGCGCAGCCAGCAGAACCTGCACTGGATGCACCGCAGCATGGTGGACGGCCTGCGCGACCGCCTGGAGCAGGACGCCCCCGTGCGTGCCCTGCGCGATGCCTTGGAACAGCAGGTGGCCGCCGGGACCGTGAGCCCCTTCGATGCGGCGGAACAGGTGGTGTCGCTGTTCAGAACAGACGGCGCACCTCGTCCTTGATCACAAGCAGCGCGTCCTGCGAGGGCGTGTGGCTCAGGCGGCTGGCGTTCTCGAAGATCTTCCGGCTCAGCTCCGTGGCCGATGGGTTGTCGCCCGTCTGCTCATAGCTCAGGTTGATCAGGCGGATGGTCTCCTCCTTGGCCTGCTTCACCTTCGCCCAGGCCTTGTCGCTCATGTAGACCTGCTGGGTGACGTTGTGCTCCAGCTCCTCGCGCACCGTGGCGATCAGCTCGGCATGCAGCATGCGCGAGGTCATGTTGCTCTTGTGAACGCGCAGCACCAAGGCACCGGGCGCGATGCGTTCCAGGAACAGCGCGATGCGCTCGTAGGCCTGCAGGCGCAGGGGTAGCGTCTGCTTCCGATCGTCCTTCTTCAGGTCCACCAGCCGCTCCCCGGCGCGGGCGTTCATGAACTGTTTGAGGGTGTAAAAGGCGGTGAGGAACACCACCACGGAGGGCAGGATGGCCACCAGGACAAGGACTACGGGATCGTTCATGGTTGAAAAAGCGGTGGACGAATATCGGCAACCCACCGCTGTTCCGGGATAACGCGCCGCAGGAGGATGTTAGTTTTGCCCCCTTCACGGATCGGCCGGGCCCAACGACTGCCCCCTTTTCGAGCAGCCCCATGCATTTGTCCCCCTCCGTTGCCAACATCGTAGAACCCGCCACCCTGCTGATGGCCCGGCGCAGCCGCGAGCTGCGTGCCCAGGGACGCGACATCATCGACCTGAGCCTGGGCGAACCCGACCACGAGCCGCCCGCCTTCGCACTGGAGGCCGCACACGAGGCCCTGCGCGGCCCCTGGCACAAGTACACGCCCGTGAACGGCTACCTGGACCTGCGGCAGGCCATCAGCGAGAAGTTCAAGCGCGACAACGGCCTGGAGTACACCGCCGACCAGATCGTGGTGAGCACCGGTGCCAAGCAGAGCATCATGAACGTGGTGATGAGCCTCGTAGGCCCCGGTGACGAGGTGGTGATCCCCGCGCCCTACTGGGTGAGCTACTCCGAACAGGTGCGCCTGGCCGGGGGCGTGCCCGTGCTGGTGCATTCCACCCTGGACGAGGACTGGAAGGCCCCCGTGGAGCGCATCGCGGCGGCCATCACCCCGCGCACCCGACTGCTGATGTTCAGCTCGCCCTGCAACCCCAGCGGCTCGGTGCTGACCCTGGCCGAACTGGAGGCCCTGGCCGCTGTGGTGGCCCGCCATCCCGAGCTCTACGTCATCGCCGACGAGATCTACGAGCACATCGTCTTCGAGGGCAAACACGAAAGTTTCGGCGCCCTGCCGGGCATGCTGGAGCGCACCATCACCGTGAACGGGCTGAGCAAGGCCTGGGCCCTCACCGGCTGGCGCGTGGGCTACATCGGCGCACCGCTGTGGATCGCCCAGGCGGCGAACAAGGTGCAGGGCCAGTTCACCAGCGGCACCAACAGCATTGCCCAGCGCGTGGCCAAGGCCTGCGTGGAGGCCGACCCCGCACAGCTGGCCCCCATGCGCATGGACTTCCTGCGCCGCCGCGACCTGGTGCTGAAGGCCGTGCGCCAGATCCCCGGATGGCGCTGCAACGTGCCCCAGGGCGCCTTCTACCTGCTGCCCGATGTGAGCAGCTCCATCAACGGCACCACCATCAAGGGTTCCGTGGACCTGAGCCTGTATCTGCTCGACGCCGTTGGGGTCAGCTTGGTGGAAGGTCGTTCCTTCGGTGCGGAGGGCACCTTGCGTATCAGCTATGCCACGAGCGACGAAAAGCTGACCGAGGCCATGGCGCGTGTCGCCAA
>JBGTAJ010000009.1:0-11292 GCA_041749915.1 Flavobacteriales bacterium | reverse complement strand
ACCCTGTGCCAACGGCAGCACCTTCGATGATGTGGTCATCAACATCTTCGACGGCACCGCTCCTGCAGCGCTGGCCGGAGATGACCAGGCCTTCTGCACACCCATCGCTCAAACCGTGACCATGTTCGCATCCAGCCCCATTTTCCCCGCCATCGGTACATGGACCCTGCTGAGCGGCGCGGCCGTGATCGCATCACCCAATGACCCTTTCACGGCGATCAGCGGTCTGGGCCTCGGTGAGAACGTGTTCGCCTGGACCATCGACAACGGTGCCTGCGGAAGCAGTAGCGACGAGGTCTCCATCGCGGTGTTCGACCACACCGTTCCACCTGCGGACGCCGGTGACGATCAGGAGTTCTGCCAGGACGTAAGCTCCACCCGGATGGATGCTGTGCCCGCGACGAGCACGGCCTCCGGGACCTGGGCGCTCATCGCCGGCGCCGGTGACATCGCCCTGCCGAACGATGCAGCGACCGAGGTCACCGGACTACCGCTGGGCAACAACTGGTTCACCTGGACGATCACCAACGGACCCTGCCCCGCGAGCACCGATTCCATGTTCGTGAACATCAAGGACTGCCTCACCATCATCATTCCGAACGCGTTCTCACCGAACGGTGACGGCGTGAACGATGTGCTGGTCATCACCAACATCGGCTCCTATCCGGAGAACAGGCTCCAGATCTTCAACCGCTATGGCAACCTGGTGCTGGACCGGGGTCCCTACAACAACGACTGGGATGGTCGGAGCCAGACGGGCGCCTTGTTCGGTGACATCCTGCCGGAGAGCACCTACTACTATGTCCTCGATCTCGGCAACGACACCGAGGCCTACACCGGTTACATCTACCTGCGCCGCTAGACGATGCTCTGGCCGATCACCACCAGTCCCAATACATGCACACGATGAAGACCATCGCACAACGGATACAGGGAACGGCGCTAGCGGTGCTGCTGGGCAGCGCGCTCTTCGCCCAGCAGGACCCGCAGTTCACCCAGTACATGTTCAACATGTTGCCCCTGAACCCGGCCTATGCCGGCAGTGCGGAACGGGTGAGCATCAAGGCCCTGAGCCGGCACCAGTGGGTGGGCTTCGATGGTGCCCCCACCACCCAGACCCTCACCATCCACTCCCCGGTGTGGCATGAGAGCCTCGCCATCGGAGGTACACTGATGCGCGACAGTCACGGACCCGTCACCCAGTACACCTTCATGGCCGATGTGGCCTACCGCATCTTCATGGGTGATTCCAAGCTGGCTTTCGGTCTGCAAGGAGGGCTCAACCTGCTGCAAGGCGAGTTCGGTTCACTCAATCCCCTGGACCCGGGAGACCAGGTGTTCCAGCAGAGCGTAAACTCCAAGGCCGATCCCCAGTTCGGGTTCGGGGTGATGTATTACAGTGACCGTGGTTACATCGGCCTCAGTGCACCAAAGCTCCTGAACACCGACTTCTTCGAGACGGATTCCCTCGCCTTCGTCTCCGAGCCCGGCCAGAAGCCCCACTACCTGCTCTCTGGTGGATACGTGTTCGACCTCGGGGTCTATCACAAGTTCAAGCCCACATTCCTGGTGAAGGCCGTGGAAGGTGCTCCGGTGAGCTTCGACCTCAGTGCCAACTTCCTCTTCTTCGAGAAGTTCTGGCTCGGTGCCATGTACCGCCACACCGATGCCGTCGGTCTGCTGGCACAGTACCACCTCACCAACGACCTCTCCGTGGGCTATGCCTACGACTACCCGCTCTCCACCCTGCGTAACTACAGCGGTGGGTCACATGAGATCATGATCGGTTTCGAGTTCGGCAACAAGGTGAAAGGAGTCCGCTCACCCCGATATTTCTGATCATGCACCAACGCAAGCAACCCATGAGCCGCATACTCCTGCTCACCGCCCTGCTGCTGGCCGGTGCCTGTTCCTTCACCGGCGTCCAGGCCCAGAAGCTGCAACAGCGCATGGCCGATCGCTACAACGAGGTGTTCGACTATCCCAAGGTGGCCGCCATCTACGAGAAGATGGAAGCCTCCGGCAAGGCCGATGCATCCACCCTGCGCGGCCTGGCACTGACCTACCGAAAGATGGGTCAACCACAGAAAGCGGAAGCGGTCTACACACGGCTGCTGGCCATGGGCGATGCCAAGCCCGATGACATGCTGGCCTATGCCGATCAATTGCGGGCCAACGGCAAGTACACCGAGGCCATGGACATGTACGGGAACTTCGATTCGCTGAACCCCGGTAACGCCCGGGTGCAGGCCTATCTGAAGAACCCCATGGTCTTTCAGCGATTGATGCAGGACAGCACACGCTCCAGCGTCCGCACAGTGCCCATCAACTCACCCGAAGCCGATCTGGGAATGAGCGTGCTTGGGGAACTGTTGCTCTTCTCCAGTGCACGCGGTGAAGGGGTGGGCGGCCGTCGTGAGTTCGCATGGGACCAGGAGCCATTCCTTAACCTGTATTCCGCACTGTTGAAGGGCGAGACCGCCGAGGAGCCCTTGGTGATGCACAAGGACGTGAACAGCCGCTACCACGATGGTACCGTGAGCTATGACTCCCTGGCCAAGCGTATGTACTTCACCCGTAACAACGTGCATTACGGTGTGCAGAGCAAGAGCCAGCGCGGTGAACTGAACCTGGCCATCTTCTTCAGCGATGTGGTGGAAGGTGAGTTCGGCCAGCAGGAATGGAGCCCGCTGATCCCATTCGAACACAATGACCCCGACCAGAACAACGGTCATCCCTTCGTATCACCGGATGGGCGCAGGATCTACTTCGCGAGCGACCGGCCCGGAGGGGAAGGAGGGACCGACATCTGGTACTGTGACAACCTGGGCAATCAATGGGGCGTACCGCAGAACATGGGCCCCAAGGTGAATACCATCGGCAATGAGATGTATCCGTACCTATCGGCGGACAGCGTGTTCTACTTCGCCAGTACGGGGCATCCCGGACTCGGTGGATCGGACATCTTCCAGGTGCGGCTCACCAAGGCCGGGCCGGGGAATGTGTTCAATCTGGGTTATCCGATGAACACGCGCTTCAACGACCACAGCCTGATGCTCATCAACGACAGCGTCGGCTTCTTTGCCAGCGACCGTCCCGGTGGGGTCGGCAGTGATGACATCTATGGCTGCACCATCCGGCCGCAGATGATCTACCTGGCCGGGCGCGTCATCGACAAGGAGACCCGCCTTCCCATCGAGGGCGCCACCATCGTGGTGAAGGATGGTGACGGCGAGCACGTGAAGCGCTACGAGCTGGTCGCGGCCGAAGGCGGCCGGTTCACCGCGCAGGCCGAGTACCACGAGAAGTACCTGCTGGTGGCCAGCAAGAACGGCTACTTCCAGGGCGAGATGCCGGTGGTCACTGATGTGGATCCGCTGGAGGACATCCTCATCGAGCTCACCAAATACGACTACGCCGCTGAAGGGCTGGTGATGCACGGCGAGACCGGTGCCCTGTTGGAGGGTGTCACGGTGACCCTGACGGACGGATCCGACAAGGTGTTGGAGACAATCACCACCGATGCCACCGGCAAGTACGCCTTCCCCCTGAAGCCGGACAGCGACTACCGCATCAAGGTGGAGCGCGACGGCTTCTTCAAGCAGAGCGCCCGCATCAGCACTAAAGGCAAGCCCAGTTCCATCATCAAGACCGACTTCCGCCTCTTCCCGCTGGCGGTGGACCAGGTGGTGCGGTTGGACAACATCCTTTACGATTACGCCAAGTGGGATATCAGACCCGATGCCGCTTTGGAACTGGACAAACTGGTGGAGACCCTGCTCGAGAATGCCACCGTGCGCATCGAGCTGAGCTCACACACGGACTGCCGGGGCAAGGACGCCTACAACCTGAGCCTGTCGCAGAAACGCGCGAAGAGCGCCGTCGACTACATTGTCAGCAAGGGCATCGCCAAGGAACGGGTGGTGAGCAAGGGCTACGGAGAAACCAAGCCCACCGATGATTGTGAATGCACCAAGTGCACCGAGGATGAACATCAACGCAACCGCCGCACCGAGTTCAAGGTGTTGGGCTTGTGACCGAGCAGTAGGGTAGGGATCAAGGACGGACGGGCCGCCGCGAAAGCTGGCGGCTCGTTCGTTTTGGGGCAGATGGGCCGATCATGCCGGTCGTTCGGGGTCAGCGTCCACGGCCATGAGGAAGGGGTCTCGCCCGCATCAATGCTCCACCTTCATCAGCTCCCTACAGGCGTCCTACCACACCAACGTGAAGCGGGTGGCCGGTGCCAGCGCCTTGTTGCGGTGCGCCGCCTGGAAGAGGTAGACACCGCCAGGCAGTCCCGCCAGGTCCACAAGCAGGGGACTGTGCATGGGCATGAAACCATTGCGCACACTACGGCCCTGGACATCGGTGATGCTCCAATAGGTGCCCAGTTCCACGGCGCCTTCCCAGCTCACCCGCACCTGACCTGCATGGCTGCTCACCGTCCAGGGGCGATGGGCCACCGCACCGCTGATGTCCGTGCTCAGATAGGGTTCAGAGGTCACCTGGCAGTTGTGCTCATAGAACACCCGCACGGTGTAGGCGCCCGCGTTAAGTGCCGGTATGCAGGGGGTGTTCGTGTCGAGGATGGCCTCCCCGTTGAGGTACCATTGGTAGGTATCGCCGGGTGGCGAGGCACAGAGCTGGCCATCCTCCTCACTGATCACTGGCTGGGTGGGTGGCACGAAGAGGATGTTCACCGATAGGCCGAGCGGGGTGATGGAGGTGGGGCACACCGAGGGTGCCGCGCTCACACTGTAGCTGCCCGATGTTGTCACCACCAATGACGGTCCGTCCGCGCCGGGTATGGGTGCACCGTTCAACGTCCACGTGATGTTCTCCGTGTATGGCATACCCAGCGTGAGCTGCACAAATGCGCCCGCGCAATAGGTGGATTCCCCGTTCGGGCCGATCGCCACGGGCTCGTCTCCCTCGTGGATCACGTAGGGCAACAGGAACACCCAGCCGTCCACCAGCACTGGCATGCTCAGTTCAGAACAAGCGTCCTGCTCCGCCAGTACGGTGAAGGAATAACCGGAGTCGGAGAAGTAGTCCACCGCCAGCGTTTGTTGCGTGGCCCCGTCAATGGGCTGCCCATCGCGGAACCATTGGTAACTGTCGTACTCCTGGGTGCTCAGCAACGCACTCTCTCCAGGGCACAGGATCAGGTCGGCGGGCGTGATGGTGGGCGTGAAGGTGCATTGGGCCCACAGGCCTGCGTTGAGGCCGATGGTGGCGAGGGTGAGGAAGCTGCGCATGGTCGCGAGGGGGTTCGTGTGCTGAGACGCTTCGTGCACCCAAAAGGTAACACCGGCGGTGATGAATGGTGGAATGGGAGGGATGAGCGTGATGGGTCAAACGAAACGTCCGCTGGTCCTGGTCAGGTCGGAATAGCACAATGGTCATGCTGGCTTGATCAAGAGGTCCATTGCCGATCGGACCTTTGGACCGATGATGCAGGTGCGGTCCAGAGGCACGCGGTGGGGTTGGCGACTACGGCTTCTGTTCCGTGGTAGGCCGGTCTATTTCAGTACGTTGAAGTGTCCACATTGCGGTCGACTCAGCCGTGATCAGATGCCGTCCAACGCCAGCGTCTATTTCTACCAATGCCTGCGCTGCAGGGCGGTCTTCAAACCCTGGCCCAAGGACTGTTGTGTGTACTGCAGCTATGCTGATGTGCCGTGTCCCTCCGCACAGCGTTCGTCCATCATCGACTTCAAGCGTCCGGCACCAGTAACTGATAAGGGCGCATGAAGGGGCGTCTCAGCCGTTGAAGAGCACCTCGCTCCAGTGACGGACCGCACGTTGGATGACGGTCCGCAGTTCCTGTACCGTCAATGGTGTCTCCCGACCACGATGCAGCATGGTGTGGCAGTTCGGGCATACGGGCACCAGGTCGCGACGTGGATCGAACTCCCGGCCAGGCGTATGTGGATCGCTTGGGGGGATCTCGTGCACCTCCATGAAGCCCTTTCCAAGTGAACCGTATCGAACGTGCATATCCACACCACAGGCGGCACAGCGGGCTCCATGGTGTTCCAGGCAGATGCTGCGCAGTAGGGGGTCACGTTCACGCGCGTTCACGGTGATCGTGGTCTTAGCGCCGTCCGGTGGTGCATCGGATTCGCCTGGCGTACGCTCGATGATGATATCGTGTGCGGTACTGCTACAGGCTTTGCAGCGTGTCAGCACCAACAGCGGGGCATTGCGTTGTTCGGCGAATCCGTCGATCAAGCGGTGCAGGTCGGTGCCGCAGAACTTGATCCATCCGCGCTCCGTGAAGCCGCCCGGGGCATCACTGTTGCGCAGGCTGCGGATGTGCGCACAATCCGCACGGTGCACCATCCCGGTGCCTTGTTCTTTTCCCCGCCGGGCATTGATGACGTGCCCGCGTGGGTTCTCCTTGATCCACTTCAGGTAACTGTCATCGCCATTGTCGAAGCAATGCACGTCAGGGGACGCGGTACGGTCGTTCACTTCGTGCATCATGGAATGCTCCCGGCAGCATCCTGGCTGCTTGAGGAAGCGTGCGAAACTAGATGGCTGTTGTGCAGAGGAAGACCTGCGGCGGATCATTTGATGCAGTGGTCGCATGGTTTTTACATGGACCCTGAGGACCATGCCATGGGAAGCGGTCCGATCCCATCGGGAAGTCCGGCAAAGCAGCGGGAAGCCGATGTTTGGTGCGTTCAGGTGGGGCTTGTTGTTCCGGACCATCAACGGTGCGGATCCATAGATCAATCATAACACGGCAATAACACGAGCGAGAAAGGGCCTTTGGACCTTCGCCCTCCCTCCGAAAAGCACCCATGAAGCACGTGGTCCTCCTTCTTCTGCTGGCCCTGTTCAGTGCCACATCCGTCGCGCAGACCACCTTGCGCGGTAAGGTCACCGACACCCAGGGCGAGACCCTGCCCGGTGCCACGGTGGTGGTGAAAGCCGATCCCTCCACCGGCACCACGACAGACCTTGACGGTAACTACAGCCTGATCCTGAAAGCCACCGGTCCGACCGTGATCGTGTACTCCTTCATCGGCTTCGAGTCCAAGGAGGTGACGCTCGACCTCAAGGGCGGGGTGCTGATCCAGAACGTGGTGCTCGGGGACAAAAGTGTGGAGCTGAAGACCTTCGAGGTGGAGGCAAAGGCGAAGCGCAACAGCGATGGATATTTGGACCGCATGCGTTCCAACGCACCGGCGGCGCTCGATTTCATCTCGCGCGATGCCATGCTGAAGACCGGGGATACCGATGCCGCAGCCGCGGTGAAGCGGGTGTCCGGCGTGAGCACGGTGGGCGCTTTCGTCACCGTGCGCGGCCTGGCTGACCGGTACCTGGTGACCACCATCAATGGCGGAAGGGTGCCCACCTTGGACCCCTTCACCAACAACCTTCGTCTCGACCTGTTCCCAACAGGACTGATGGACAACATCATCATCACCAAGACCCTGACCCCCGATCTACCGGGTGACTGGGCCGGGGCATACCTGTCCATGAACACCAGTGATTATCCGGAGCGCCTGCAGGTCACCGTGGCCAGCACCATCGGCTACAATCCGAACAGCTCGTTCAAGACCATCGTCAGTGGGAACTCTGGTTCCACCGACTGGCTTGGCCGTGATGATGGCACAAGGGCCATTCCGGACGGCGTGCCGGACGCGGTGGAGGACTACCCGACCTTTTTGGACCCGAACCTCTACCAGCAGTTGTCCCTGCTGGGTCTGGGGAGCTACCTGAACGGCTACGGCATCACAGGAAATACGCCCTCCTTCACAGGCACAACCATGGGTACGAACAGCACACAGCAGCATCTGGCGCTCACTGAGCTTGGGCTGCTATCCCCGGCCCTGATCTACTCGCCGAACGCTGTGCAGAACGCGGTGAACATCTACAACGAAACCTACAACCTGGCCTACTTCTCCCCGATCGTGAACGCTGAACTGGCGGAGCTGAACACGAAATGGGACAACAGCAGTTGGCGGGTGGGCGAAACGCAGGGTAGCCCCAACTTCAATGCGGCCTTCAGCATCGGCAACCAGATCGATCTGTTCAAGAAGTCCAAAGATCCCAAGCAGCTGGGTTTCCTCCTGGGTTTCCGATACAGCACGGAGACGCAGAACGACGAGAACAGCACCATCCTGCGCACGAACGAGCCTTTCGATGATCCCGAGCCGGGATCCTTCTTCAACCGAAAGGGCGAGCAGCGTGTCAGCGTGATCTCCAACGGATGGAACGCCTTGGGCAACGTATCGCTGAAGTTGAACCGGAACAACAGCTTCTCGCTCATGGCGATGGGCAACGTTCTGGGACAGAACAATGCCCGTTACCTGGTGTTCCTCGACCCCTCGGTGAGCGGCGAGACCTTCGTCAGTGAAGAGCAGTTCTGGGAGCAACGCCGTCTTTGGGTGGCTCAATATGGCAGCAAGCACCTGATCCCGGCGCTGAACCTGACGGTGAACGCGGATGTCTCCTACTCGAAGGGTGATCGTGATGTATTGGACCTGAAAGTGGTGCAGTATGTGTTGCCCCCCGCCGGGCAACCCATTGAGGACGTTGATGGTGCGCTGCGCCCCCCTGGCCGGATCTTCCGTTTTCTGGATGAGGAGCTGTTGGATGCACGCCTTGGTCTCGAACTGCCGTTGAGCGACCGCGTCGAACGTGTCAGAAAGCTGAAGTTCGGCGGGTCCTATCGCTGGAACGAGCGCCTCAATGTGCAGAAGTACTATCAGGTGGCCGGTGCGCCTGGCCCCACGCAATGGGAGGAGGTGGGTCGTTTCGACCTGCAGGCCAATGGTCGGTTCATCAGTTTGTACACCCCCTTCGGCTCCTTCAAGGACAACGACATCGGCATCCTTAATGTGGCGGGCATGTATGCCATGACGGACTATGCGGTCACTCGGCGGATGCGTGTAGCGGGCGGGGTCAGGTTGGAGCATACCGGGCTGGAGGTGGATATCTATGACTTCTGGCAGCAGGGCATCGCGGCGGACGATCCCATCCGTGGAACGGTGGGCGACGTCGCGATCGGCGGTGCCAGCTCTCCGGAGCCCAAGCCGGCCGTGCCCGGCAGCATCGAACAGTGGGATGTGCTGCCCAGCGTGAACATCATCCTGAAGTTGCGCGAAGAGGAACGTACACCGGTGAACCTTCGCCTGAGCTACTTCCGCTCCCTGAGCCGACCCAGCTTCCGGGAGTTCTCCGTGGTGCAGTACTATGACTACCTCCTTCAGGCCCCGGTGTTCGGCAATCCCGAACTACGAATGACCACCGTCGACAACTTCGATGTCCGCTTGGAGCGCTTCTTCAAGAACGGCGACAACGTGTCGGTCAGCGGCTTCTACAAGAGCTTCCGCGACCATATTGAATTGCTCCAGACCGCCCAGGGAGGGTTCACTTGGCGCAATGCCGATCGCTCAGAGGTGCTCGGCCTTGAGCTGGAAGGCAAGTTCCGTGTCACACGCAACCTGGAATGGCGCGGCAACCTCACGCTCATGAACTCGCGCTCCGAGCTCACCACCTTCATCGACGACCAGCAGGTGGACTATGAGACACCCATGTTCGGCCAGGCCCCCTTCATCGTGAACACCACCCTGTCCTATGGCTTGGACAGCCTGCGCATGAACATCAGCGTGTCCTACAATGTGCAGGGCCCCAAGCTGGCTGTGACCAACGCGGAGCTCGATCCCAACGGCATCCGGGCCTACGAGATGCCACGACACCTGATCGATGTCACCGTGAACAAACGTTTTGGAAAGCACTGGAACGTGGCGCTCCGGGGCCGTGACCTGCTGAATGCACCCATCGTCCGTACGTACCGCTATTCCTCCGGATACACGGGTGACTTTGACAATTTCGCCTTCGGTACCGAATACCTCCTCACCGTGGCCTACACCATCCGCTGATCCCACGACCATGCGAACGACCACCCTTCTTGCCGCAGTGCTCGTCCTTTCTGCCACGCCGGTGCTTGCACAATGCGGGATCGATGCTGTCATTGTCGAGACCTACTACGTGTCGGATGCCAACGATGCCACCGATGTCATCGGCGGTGGATTGGAGGCCGCTTCACGCACCTACCGGGTGTTCGTGGACCTCTGTGACGGCTGTTCCCTGCGTGCCATCTATGGCGATGCGAACCATGCACTACGGATCACCAGCACGGCACCGTTCTTCAACCACGAGGACCGGGGCAGGACCTTCGGGCATGAGATCAACAATGGAGCGCTGGATGAAGGCACGACCGCGTTGGATTCGTGGTTGGCCCTCGGTGGCGCTTCGAACCAGCGCTTTGGGATCCTGAAAGCGGACGACCCCGATGGGTCCATCGTGGGCGGTGCCAACAATGACGGCGGCAGCGAAGCAGTGGCCGGCGGTCTGCTGGTGAACGCAGATGTGCTGGCAGGAAGTCCACTGACGGAAAAGGATGGTTTGATCAGTGTCAGTGGTGCTGTGGTGCTGCCACCCAATTTTAATGTCATCGGTATCCATCCGGAGATCCTCTTCGATGACGCCACTGTGGGCAGCCAGTTCCTGACCAATGATTCCCGGGTGGGGTGCTCCACACCAGGCGTGCAGGGGCCTACAGCAGAGAACAGGGTGCTTCTCGCACAACTGACCACCACGGGCGAACTGTCCTTCGAACTCAACCTGGAAGTGCAATGTCCGGATGGGACCATCTCCAAGTACGTGGCGAACGACAGCGTGTTGCTGGCGGACGAAACAGCCTTCGGCCAGCTGAACTACCCACCGGAGTGCGGATGCACGGACCCCAACTTCCTGGAGTATGACCCCAATGCAGGCTGTGACGACGGCTCCTGCGCAACGGCCATCATCTTCGGTTGCCTGGACACCCTGGCCTGCAACTTTGACCCCCTGGTCAACTTCAACATCATCCAGCTCTGCTGCTATGGGCCCACCAATTGCAATGGACTGGACGTGAACATCGTCTGCCCGGATGTCAGTACGTCGGAGATCGTCGCTTTGGACGAGTTGCGCGTTTACCCGAACCCGGTACGAGACCAGTTGAACCTGGAGCTTGGTATCGCGAAGGGTGCCACGGTGGACTACGAGCTCTTGGATGCGACAGGTCGTTCCATCGGATCCGGGTTGCTGGGCATCGATGGAGCCGGCAAGGCACAGATCGATGTGCAGGCGCTACCCCAAGGCACCTACCTGCTTATGCTCAGGACCGCGGCCGGCCGCACCTGGGCCCGCCTGGTGAAGGCCTGATGTTTAACGCCTGCATAATGCCCGGTAACGACGGGGTAACACAACGTTCACCTGCCGCAAACGACC
>JBGTAJ010000008.1:0-8046 GCA_041749915.1 Flavobacteriales bacterium | reverse complement strand
CTGTGTGCCCCCGGCAAAACGACCGGCTTCCTCCGTGGGTAGCGCATAGGGGTGATGGCTGCTGAGCGTGAACACCGCGCTCATGAAAGGCTGTTGTTCCTGTGCGAGCTGGCGGGCATGGAACTGCAGGAAGGGCCGGTCCCTAACCCCCCAGTGTCCATCAAAATCGTCCTCGCCGTTGTCATATTCGTTCAGCCCCACGTAGCGCTGGAAACCGGCGCTCTTCGCGAATCCATCGAATCCCATGGTGCCATTGCGACCGCCGTGGTAGAAGCTGGTCCGATAGCCTTCCTCTTCCAGGATGCTGGCCAGCGATGTGAAGGGCAGGCTGGCGTAGGGCGAGGTGATGAAGGCTTCGTCCATCCATTGTGGCATGCTGGCCAGGATGGCCGGTATGCCATCGATGCTCCGTCGGCCATTGGCGTAAGCATTGGTGAAGCTGAGCCCCTGCTCCATCAGTGAATCAAGGAAGGGCATATAGCCATCACCCCCGGAAAGTCGGGCGCTGTAGAGTGCGGAAAAGCTTTCGAGGATGATCACCACCACGTTGGGTCGCTCAGGACGCATGGCCAGTGTGGTGCTGTCCGAAATACCACGACCAGGGTGCTGGACCACCGGCCACAGGGCGTCGGCCTCCTCCTGGGACATGTACGTGCGTTCCATCACGATGGGCTTTCCCAGGGTGGTGAGGATGGTGAAGGGCGTGTTCAACACCACTGGCAGATAGCTGGCTCCACCGTATCGGGCGCCATCCAAGGCCTGAAGGGGTATCAATTGGAGACCACCGCGCGAGGCCAGTACCAGTAAGGCGACAGCCAGCACACGCCAAGCCACCTGCCTTGGCCAGCGCATCGGGGTTTCCCGCTGAAAACGGCCCAGTCGGGGATAAGCCCATGCCAATACCGCCAGGCAGCCCACGTACACCAGGCCGATGTGCCAATAATCGCGCAGGAAGGCCGGAGCCAGGCTGGCCGTGTCGCCGCCAGCGGTCAGGATCTGGAGGAAGTCGGCGGTGGAGCGTTTGAGGCTGAAGGCGAAGTAGCCGAGGTCCACACAATTGAAGAACAGTGCCAGCGCATTGATCGCCAGGAAGAGCCCGAACTGGACCCGGCCGAACACCCGGCCGGGCTGCGGCGCGACCAGGACCAACAGCACCCAGGGGAGATGGAGCCATGCGATGGCCGAAGCATCGAAGCGCAGGCCACCGGTGAAGGCCAAAAGGGGCGGGGCGGGGAAAAGCTCCCGGTTATAGAGCCAGAACAGCACCCGCAGCAGGGAATACACCAGGCCCACAGCCCCCAGACGGAGCAGCAGAACGGTCAACGGGCCACGGAACATGGGTGCGAATTTCGGCAGGGGCGGACCATGAACGGCCCGCGACCGAAATATTCATGGCGCCTTCCGCATTCTTCGACCAACAATGCCCTGCCAACAACGCTGGGCCGGATGAACGGACGACGGCCCCCGCCCCGATACCTTTGCGCCGCAGATCTGCCACCATGTCCCTACTGACCACCGAAGACCGCCAGCTCCGTTATGAGCGCGGTATGCATTCCGACGCCTTCCTTTTGAGCACCTACGAGAAGCTGGTGTTCCCGCGCATCATCGAGGAGAAGATGCTGAGCCTGCTGCGGCAGGGCAAGATCAGCAAGTGGTTCAGCGGCATAGGTCAGGAGGCCATCAGCGTGGGTGCCGCCATGGTGCTGCATGAGGAGGAGTACATCCTGCCGATGCACCGCAACCTGGGCGTGTTCACCACACGGGGCATGCCCTTCCAGAAGCTGTTCGCGCAGTGGCAGGGTAAGGCCACGGGCTACAGCAAGGGACGCGAGCGCAGTTTCCACTTCGGCAGCCAGGAGCACAAGGTGGTGGGCATGATCAGCCACCTCGGGCCGCAACTGGGCATCGCGGATGGCATCGCGCTGGCGCACAAACTGAAGAAGGAGAACCGCTGCACCATCGTCTTTACCGGGGATGGTGCGACGAGCGAGGGCGACTTCCACGAGAGCGTGAACGTGGCCGCCGTGTGGGACCTGCCGGTACTGTTCATCATCGAGAACAACGGCTACGGACTTAGCACGCCCAGCAGCGAGCAGTTCCGCATGAAGAGCTTCACGGACAAGGCCATCGGGTATGGCATCGAGGCGGTGCAGATCGCGGGGAACAACATCCTGGAGGTCTACAACAACCTGGCGAAACTGGCCGACAGCGTGCGCGAGAACCCGCGTCCCATCCTGGTGGAGTGCATGACCTTCCGCATGCGGGGCCACGAAGAAGCCAGCGGTACGAAGTATGTGCCGAAGGAGCTGTTCGAGACCTGGGGCAAGAAGGACCCCGTGATGAACTACGAGACCTGGTTGATCAGCCAAGGCATTTTGACCGTGGCCAAGCGCGACGAGATCCGTGCCCGCCTGAAGGACGGCATCGAGGACGACCTGAAACACGCGTTCGAGGAGCCGGAACCGGTGCCGGTGGAAACGGCTGAATTGGCCGATGTGTACGCGAATGCCGCTTCTGGCCTTTCGCCACTGGCTACTGGCCCGTTGGAGGATCGAGCCAGTAGCCAGCGGCCAGTAGCCAGTGGCGCATTCCCCGAGAAACGCATGATCGACGCCATCCAGGAAGGTTTGCGCCAGAGCATGGAACGCCACCCGGAATTGGTGCTGATGGGCCAGGACATCGCTGAGTATGGCGGTGCGTTCAAGATCACCGACGGTTTCGTGGAGCAGTTCGGCAAAGGCCGCGTGCGTAATACGCCGCTGTGCGAGAGCGCGATCCTGGGTGCATCGTTGGGCCTGAGCATCAAAGGCATGAAGGCGATGATGGAGATGCAGTTCGCGGATTTCGTCAGCGAAGGCATCACCCAGATCTGCAACAACTTCGCGAAGATGCACTACCGCTGGGGCCAGAACGCCGATGTGGTGGTGCGCATGCCTACGGGCGCCGGCGTAGGAGCGGGACCTTTCCACAGCCAGAGCAACGAGATGTGGTTCGTGAAGACGCCCGGGCTGAAGGTGGTGTACCCCAGCAATCCGTACGACGCGAAGGGTCTGTTGATGACCGCCTTCGACGACCCCAACCCGGTAATGTTCTTCGAGCACAAGGCGATGTACCGCAGCGTGAGCGGCCCCGTGCCCGAGCAGCCGTACAGTATTCCCTTCGGTAAGGCGAACGTTGTGCGGGAAGGCGCGGCGATGAGCATCATCACCTACGGAATGGGCGTTCACTGGGCGGTGGATGTACAGAAGGAGACCGGCCTCGATATTGAGATCGTCGACCTCCGCACCTTGGTCCCATTGGATGTGGACACCATCCTTACCAGCGTGAAGAAGACCGGCAAGGTGCTGCTGCTGCACGAGGACACGCTGACCGCCGGTTTCGGTGGTGAGCTGGCGGCCATCATCGCCGAACATGCCTTCGAGCACCTGGATGCGCCCATCGTGCGCGTGGCGAGCTGGGATACGCCTGTGCCGTTCGCTGTGCCGCTGGAGAACGGGTTCCTGCCGAAGGGGAGGTTGAGGGCTGCTATGGAACGCTTGGTGGGGTATTGAACAGTGGTCGGCAACAGCCCGACAGTGTCCCATCAGGACTGATCCATTTCGACGGCGATCAACGCAAGGCCACCCACCCGATGCACGCCAGGGTGACCAGGAACATGGCCGCGAATCCCGGGGTCACCGCCTTGCGCAACGCTGGGCCGCCCGCGGTGACGACGATGATGAACTTGACGAGCGTATTGGACAGCGCAGCCAGCAAAATGGTGATCATGGCCGTATGCGTGAAGCCCGTGTCATTGGACATGCGGGCCATGCCCAGCGTGATCGCGTCCATGTCGGTGGCCCCTGAGAGCAGGCCGGCCACGTAGGTTCCGGTATCCCCGAAACGCACCTGTGCAAAGGAGGTCAGCCAGCGAACGGCCGCGTAGATCAGCGCGAACTGCAAAGCGACCTTCAGGTTCAGGGGATTGGTGAGCGGTGCTTCGGTCCCTGCCTCTGAATCCTTCGTGCGGAGCATGGCGAAGGCGACCCCGAAACCGGCCACGGTGATCAGGCCGATGGGCAGCCAAAGCTTGCCGGCAAGAGCCGGGGCCACGACCACCACCTCCAACAGCACCCGGGGGAACATGATGGCCGACGAGGCGATGATGCTCAATGCCAGGAAGGGGAGCGGGCCACTCCCCACACGCGCCCGCCGGGCGAAGGTGAGCGCCACCGCCGTGCTGGAAACCAGCCCCCCGAGGACCCCCGCCCACAACGTGCCCTTGCTGCCCCCCAGGACCTTGGAGAGCAGGTAACCCGCCAAGCCGATGCCCGAGACCAGGATCACCATGGTCCAGATCTCCTTGGGGTTGAATGATCCATATGGACCATAACCGGTATTGGGCAGGAAGGGTAGTACCAAGGCACTGATGATCACGAATTCGATGATGGCGCGCACGTCCTGTTCCGTCAGGGTCTTCACGAAGCGGTGGAGGGGCAGTTTGAAGGAGAGCAGCAGCGCCATCAGTACCGCGAGTCCCACGGCGAGCAACAACTGGCCTTGGAACGCCAGGCCGCCCAAAAGGAACGTCAGCATGGCGGTGATCTCCGAGGTGGCCCCGATATCTCCCCCGCGACCGCTGATCAAGTAGGAGGTGATGACCAGACCGAAGAAGCCCGCCAGCGACACGATGTAGAGCCATACTCCCCACTCGTCCGCCAGGAGCGCAGCGAGGAAGCCGAAAAGGGTGATCAGGGTATACGTGCGCAATCCGGCGAACTGGTGACCGAGGTGCCCGCTGGAGACACCGTCCGGTTCGCGGACCTGCTTGGCGAACTCACGCTCCAGCCCGATCAGGAAGCCGATCCCGGCAGCGACCAGCAAACGCACCCAGACGGGTACATCATGCTCCATCCACCATAGGTTGACCTCATCCATCTGTCGTTCGTTGACCGCCGATGCTTGCCGAAATCTACGAAGTGCAGCGGGGACGGCCCCTGATGTTCCTCCTTTGCCAGATCGCCATCTTGGTTATCCTCAGGTCACCAAGGATGGTGGTTGAGCGATCAGGTCCGGTGGAGCCAAGCGCGTACCTTGCCTTCAAATCGATCAACCCTGCATGCTGCGACAACTACTTCTTTCATCACTCCTCGTGGGCACCGCATCAGCGGTTTCAGCTCAGGGGACCTGTGCCACCGCTGTCCCCATCGCATTTGGACAGTATGCGGTAGCCCCCCTTTCGGGCACTGCTCCGGCGCCCATCTGTGCAGGCAACCCTACGGTGGCCGCACTCGGGGCTTGGTACACCTTTACGGCCACGGCGGATACCACCGTACGTCTGTCCAGCCACATCACCGGGCTCCCTGACGTCGATACCCGTGTCCATGTGTACACAGGCCCTTGTGATGCGCTGGTGTGCTACTCCGGCGACGATGACTCCGGCCCCGGCTATTCATCGATCTGCACCTTCAACGTGACGGCCGGTGTCACCTACACCATTGCCTTTGACAACTATTGGACGGCCAGCGGCTTTTCCTTCGTCCTGGAGGCCTTGTTCGTTCCGCCGCCACCCGAAGGGATCGTGGCCTTTGTGGGACAGACGGTGCCCGGTGCGGGCGGCGTGATGGGCGTGGTGGACATGAACGGTGATGGCCTGGATGACCTGGTCTCTCCCGGTTCGTCCAGCGTTATCATGAGCTATCAACTGGCAGCGGGTGGCTTCAACACCACCACCATCATCACCCCCGCAGCGGATCACACCGCATCGTGGAGCTTCGCTGCCGGCGACATCGATGACAACGGCTACAACGACATGATGTACGGTGGTGGACAGGGGGTGACCTTCATGATCGCGAACGCCACCGGTACGGGCTATTCGGAGCTCTCCTTCCCCCAGTACATCTTCAGCCAGCGTACCAATTTCGTGGACGTCAACGCGGACGGATTCCTGGATGCCTTTGTATGCCACGATGTGGACGCCAACGTGCACTTCATCAACGATGGCGAGAACAACCTCAGCTTCGTACAGGGCGGATTGGGCCAGACCTGCGGCAACTACGGTTCCATCTGGACGGACTATGACAACGATGGTTCGGTCGATTGTTTCGTGGCCAAGTGCGGCTGCGATCCCGTGGATCTGCTGCTGCGCAACAACGGTGACTACACCTTCACCAGCATGGCCGCTTCCCTGGGCCTGGCCGACGGCCACCAGAGCTGGAGCGCTGCATGGGGCGACTTCGATAACGATGGGGACATGGATATGCTCATCGGCAGCAGTTCCGGACCGGTGCACAAATTGATGGCCAATAACGGCGATGGCACCTTCACCAATATCACGACCAATTCCGGTTTCGATACGTTCGGTGGCCAGAGCATCGAGTGGACCACCCATGATTTCAATAACGACGGCTTCCTCGACATCCTCGGAGGTGGTGCGCTGCACTACAACAACGGCGATATGACCTTCTCCCCCGATGACGATGCGCCTGGTAATGGCCCCATCGGGGATGTCAACAACGACGGTTTCCTCGACATCATGAACGGGGGGACCGCCCGCATCAACCAGGGCAACGACAACAACTGGATCAAGATCTTCCCGGTCGGCATCGTGAGCAACCGCAACGGCATCGGTGCACGCATTCAGGTGGTGACCGCACAGGGCAGCCAGATCCGCGACGTGAAGAGCGGGGACGGCTTCGCCTACATGAGCACCATCACCGCGCACTTCGGTCTGGGTACCGCCACCGCCGTGGAGGAGATCCGCATCACCTGGCCCAGCGGCATCGTGGACGTGATCGAGAACCCCACCATCAACGGTACGCTCACCGTGACCGAAGGCATCAGCACCTCGGTGGACGACCTGAAGGCCTCCTCCCTGCTCGCCTTCCCGAACCCTGCCGTGGACGTCATCACCATCCAGGGTGTTGATCTGAACAGCGAGGTGGAGGTGATCGATGTGACCGGCAAGCGTGTGCTGGAAGGACGTCTGGTGACGGGCGTGCTCAATGTGGCACAGCTCGTTCCGGGTGTCTACCACGTGGTGGTGCGCGATGCTTCCGGCGTAAAGCAGCTGCGCTTCACCAAGCAGTGATCCCTGGCCGGCTTTCATCGCCAGTTGCAACGAACCCGATCGCCCTTCCGGACCCTTGTGGATCGGAGGGGCGATCGAGCGTTGTGCCCATGCGTTCCGTCCCTGTTCCTTGGCGGGTCCTCCGCATATCGATTATCTTGGACGGATAGAACCGAGCCCATGCGTTCCATACCCATCGTCGCAGCCCTCGTCCTACCTGCCCTGCTCAGCGCCCAGGTGGTGATCAACGAAGTGGACTATGATCAGCCCGGTACCGACGGTGCCGAGTTCATCGAGATCAAGAACGTGGGGACCACTTCCTTCCCCTTGCAGTACCTGGCCGTGGTGATGGTCAATGGGGCAGGCGGGACCGCCCAGACCTACCTCACGATCTCCTCGCCTTCATGGCCCGCGTTGGAGCCGGGGGCCTACTTCGTGATCTGTGGGAACAATGCGGCCACCGCCAATTGCGATCATGTGGCCGCACCGAGCACCAACCTGATCCAGAACGGGGTGCCCGATGCCATCGCTTTGGTGAACACACTGACCGACGAGGTATGGGACGTAGTGAGCTATGGAGGCAGCGTCATCGGCTACACCGAAGGCACGGGGACCACCGCCGTGGATGTCAACTCCATCGATGGCCGAAGCCTGAACCGTTGGCCTGACGGCACCGATACCGACGACAACGATGCCGACTTCCGCGTGGGCTGCAGCACGCCCGGTGCCCCCAACCTGGTGGATGCCGTGGAGTGTGATGTCCCCAGCACGGTCACGGAGATCAGCGTACCCACCACCTTCTCCGTGGTGCTCGACGCCAACCGAGATGAGCTGGTGCTGAGCTGGGGTGGCGAGGCGTCCTCGCCGGTCAGTTTCGAGGTCTTCAACATCGCGGGCACCCGGGTGGCCGAGCGCCAGGCAGGCACGGGCCGCTCCGTCAGCTGGAGCCTGCCACTGACCCACCTGCACGGCCAGCTCCTGCTGGTCAGGGCCTCCAG
>JBGTAJ010000007.1:0-29319 GCA_041749915.1 Flavobacteriales bacterium | reverse complement strand
GCATCGGCCAGGATCTCCCATTCCTGCTCCCAATAAATGGATCCGGTGTACACCAGGGTGAACCGCTCCGTGGCTGCCCGCGGTGTGTCAATGAAGGTCGCTTCGTGGCCGTTGAAGACCACCGTCGAAGGACGATCTCCGATCACCCGCAATGCGTTCTCCAGAAAGGGCGGTGTGGCTGCAGTGATGCCATGGGCGTGTTTCGTGTATCGCTGTTCCAAACGGCGAATACGTCGTTTCCTCAACCACGAGAACGGTGGTCTTCCATGGTCGGACATCACCAATAGGCCCACCTCCGGCATCTCCACGGTCCAAGGGTCGCGATAGTCCGGAAGGAAGGTGCTACGCCACGACCTGCTTACCTCAGCCCCGAATTCGAACATCGACCAACCTGGCCCGGTGGCGATGACCACATCATGCCGCCCGGCCTCTTGCTCAATGGACCGGGGACCGATATCCATCCGGGCACCACGGTTCAGGGGAAGGAAAAGGTCCGCGACAAGATCCATCACAGGCCTGAGCAGGGTGGACCTCAAGCTCCAATGAAGGGCGAGCATCCAGCGTTGCCACGAAGGGATGCCTGCAGGTATGCGGACCACAGGCAGGCGTACAAGTTGGATCCCCGTCAAAGGAGCGCTCCAATCATCGCCTGGTCCAGCCTCCTGTGTTACCACCGACACCCGATGCCCCCTGCGAACGAGATGCCTGGCCAGATAGTAGGGACGTCTGGCGGCGGTGCGGTTCAGCGGTGGGAAATGCTGGCAGATGATCAGCACGCTCGGCAACCCGGTATGGACATCACCGGTGTTCGCCCCGGTGCTCCTGTCGGGCTTATCCCACCCCATGAACTGCTCCTTCCCCTGCATCATGCTCGATCTGTCCTTCAGCGATCGGCAACGCGACTGGTATGGGCAGGGGCGGTTCGGGACAGGGCGTCATCGATGGCTGAGTTCACGGCCATTTCCACTCCCGTTCCGCTCACCTCCAGCATTTTCGGAAAGATGCTGGCCTTGCTGAACCCGGGCACGGTGTTCACTTCTATGGTGAGGAGATCGCTGCCGGTCCAGAAGTGGTCCACTCGCACCATGCCTGAGCAATCCAGGGCCCGATAGATCGCAGCCGATCGTTCCTGCACCAAGCGTGTCACCTCGTCGGGTAGTGGCGCTGGTATCAATTCCTGTGTATCGGCTGAATGATATTTGGCCTCATAGTCAAAGAACTCCCGGCTTGTGCGGATCTCACAAACAGGCAGTGACCGGATGGCGCCGTCGATGCGCAGTACCCCGCAGGTCAGTTCCTGTCCGGTGACGGCTCCCTCCACCATCACGGCCGGGCATTCCTTGAACGCTGCGGCTAATGCGGGGCCGAGGTCCTCCACGCGCTTCACTTTCGTGACCCCCAGGCTGCTTCCGCTCTGGTCGGGTTTCACGAAGCACGGATAGCCCAGGCGGGACACCAAGGCCTCCGCCCCTTCCGTGTCGGGGTATAGCAAGACCGAGGACGCCACGGGGAAGCCCAACTCGCGGAGCAGGGCGGTAGTGGAATACTTGCTGAAGGTCAGCGCCATGTTCAGCACCCCGCCCGTCTGGTACGGAACGCCAAGCATGTCCAGGTAACCCTGCAAAAGGCCGTTCTCGCCGGGCGCCCCGTGGATGGCGATCAATGCGGCCTCGAAGCGTCGCTCGCCGGCAGCCGTGGTCACGGTGAAGCGACCACGGTCCAATTCCAGGTCGTGCTCCTCTGTGGTTGAACAGCTCCAGCGTTCCTTTTCGATGGTGACGAACAAGGGGGCGAAGCGATCCCGGTCGATGGCGGCCATCATCCGCGCCGCACTTTGGTGGCTGATGACGGATTCGCCCGAATAGCCGCCGCGGATCACGGCGATGAGGGGTCGTTCAGTGGACATGGTCTGCATGCGTTTCGTGAGGCGAAGGTGCACAAGTTCCGTCGACCCTCCGATCATGGCCCGGTGGTGGCCTCCATCAGTGACCCTGGCGGGCGTGACCGCAGGAGGGGGCTCGCTGGGGCGCGTCGGCTACCTTTGCTGTTCTGCCGCTGCATGCGGCATCGGTAGCATGAGCAGATTGCGCGTACTTCTTCCGTTGGTCACCGTTGCTGTCCTGCTATTCCTGGGCTGGCTGTGGTTGCGTCACTACACCCGGCACGGCACCGTTTCAAGCGTCCCCGATCTGCGTGGCCTGACCTTTTCCGATGCGGAGGCCATGCTCGCCGATCGCGCGATGGTCGCCTTGGTGATCGATTCCGTTCACACCGACGATGCCCCCAAGGGCGGTGTGGTGGATCAGGACCCCGGGCCGGGCGCTGAGGTCAAACCTGGCAGGAAGGTGTATCTCGTGCTCAATGCCCAGCAGCCGCAGATGATCGATATGCCGGCCTTGGTGGACCTCTCCAAACGTCAGGCTCTCTCCGTGCTGGAGATCTTGGGGCTGAAGGTGCATGAGCTTCAGTACAAGCCCGACCCCTGTGTGGATTGTGTGATCGACCAGTTGATCGATGGACTGTCCGCACCCCCGGGTACCCGGATCCGTCGCGGGCGATCGGTAACCCTGGTGTTGGGCAGCGGCGAGCGTGGTGAACGTGTGCCGGTCCCCGACCTGCGTGGCCTCACCAATGCCGAGGTTTCCGTGGTGTTGAACATGGCCTCGCTCAACTTGGGCCTGGTGGTGGCCTGTGAGGGGTGCAATACCTCGGCCGATTCAACGTTGGCGAGGGTGCAGCGCCAGTCACCGGCTGCCGATCGCAATGACCGGATAGCCTTGGGAAGCACCATCGATATCTGGCTCACTGCAGATACGGCCGGACTCAGACCGGCCAATGACTGGAACGATCCCGGGAGATACATCAGCAATGATTCCACCGATGTTGAGCTTTAGGACCTTTGCCGCGTGGGCGACGCTTCTTTTCAGCAGCCTTGCACTTGGGCAGGGCGAGCAGCTGCAGGCACTGTCCGCCAGGCCGGGAGCTCATATTCCCAACGAGGGGATGAAGTCCGGCCTGAACACTCATTTCATCTACACATTTGAATCTCTTTCCATCCCGATCGTGGACGATTTCTCCGTTGATCGGACCCGCAAACGATGGGCCCAGCCTGGCGACCCGGATGTGATCCTCGACCAGACGATCTATGCCTTGGAGGTATCGGGTGTTTCCGAGCCTGATATGGCTTACGCCACGGATACCACCTTCCGTTACCTGATCGACATGTCCGACCCGGACCTGCCAGTGACCACCCGTGAGGCCCTGCCCATGGTCGTTGTGACCGTTCGCGATGTCACCGCCTTTCCGCCCGCAACAAGCTCGGTGGATGCATGGCCGCCGTACAACATCTTCGACACCCTGCTTACTCCCCCAGAAGATACGCTCTGGCTGCTGACGCCCGGACTGGAGCAGGATTCCCTGCTGGTCTATTCAGTGGCTCCCGACCCCCGCACCTACGTGATGAACAACATCACCACGCCGCTCATCCTGTGGGAGGACGATGACGTCTACATCAACGGCACCTATCCGGATGATCCACCCACGGTGGGAGTGGCCACGTTCGACGGTCTGGCACGTACAGGGTATCCCTACAACTTCGCCCAGTTCAGTTCTTACGGTATCGCGGATCACCTCACATCCGTGCCCATCGATCTGGATCTTCCCCCGGGGGATTCCATCTACCTCAGTTTCTTCTATCAGGCGAGGGGCCTCAGCGGCGATGCCCAGCCACAGCCACAGGACAGCTTGGTCCTGGAGTTCTATTCACCTGCGGAGGATGAGTGGTTCCGGGTCTGGCGCACGCCCTACACGGCCTTGGGCCCTTTTCAGCAGGTGCTGGTTCCCATCAAGGAGGATCGTTTCCTGCAGGAGGGATTCCGCATGCGCTTCCTGAACTACGCCACGCTCAGCGGTTCCTTTGACCATTGGCATCTGGATTACGTCAGGCTGGGCGCGCAGCGAACGTTCAATGATGTGGAGCTCGTGGACGTGGCCTACGTCTATCCGGAAAGCACCCTGCTGCAGACCTACACCTCGGTGCCGTTCAACAAGTTCGAGGTGTCACCGGCGTCCTACATGGTGCTATCGCGGTCGATCCCCATCCGGAACCTCGATGATAACGACCGCTTCATCACCTGGCGCATGCAGGCGGGTATCGATGGTGATGCCGTTTCCTTCGACCCTGCATCCTACGGCAACAACACATCGGGCAACGCTTCCAGCGTGTTCAACAGCCTTCATCCGATCAACAGCGGGACGAACAACTTTGTCTACGACGCCACGCTCAGTGAGGATGCCGCGTTCTGGCGCGTACGCTTCCTGACGAACGCCACTCCGGACATCAACCGCTACAACGATACGATCACCTTCGTCCAGGAGATCAGCAACTACTACGCCTATGACGACGGCTCTGCGGAGATGGGCTATGGCCTCGATGCCACAGGCGCCAAACTGGCTTATCGTTTCGATATCGTGGGAGGCGATTCCTTGCGTGCGATCCGGATGTACTTCAACCCGATGGCGAACCCTCCTCCTGCGGTTCAGCCACAGCAGGGCTCATTCCTCATCACCATCTGGAAGAGCCTGGAACCCGAGGTGATCCAGCATCAGAATTTCTCCTTCTCCACGCCGGAGTACAAGCAGGACGGCCTGAACAGGTTCGTGGAATACCCCTTGGATTCCACCATTTTCGTGGAGGGCACCTTCTACATCGGCTGGACGCAGACCAATGCTGCCAGCATGAACATCGGGTTCGATCGGAACCGGAACAACCAGAACAAGATCTCCTTCAAGACGGGGATCAACTGGCAACAGACGAGTTTCGAGGGTTCCCTGATGATGCGCCCGGTATTCGTGGCCGCTGTGGATCCCTTTGTAGGTCTGGAGGAGCCCGAGGCCCCGGGAGAGCTCCTTCTGTTCCCGAATCCGGCTGCCACCGCATTCCGTGTGGTCCATGAGAGCGCCACGGGAGTTCCGCTGGGGTTACAGGTCACAGATGCCTTGGGTCGCACCGTGCTTGATCGACAGGTCGGGCCGATGGAGGAGGTGGAAACACAGCAGTGGCCGAACGGACTGTATGTGGTGCGGGTTATGGATGGACAGGGCCAACTCCTGGGAGCGGAACGATTGATCATACAGCACTGATGGAGAACGAGGAAGTGGAAACGGGGGAGGAGCAGGAGCTCTATGAACATCACCGGATCGTTTGTGATCCGGGCCAGTCGTTGGTGCGGTTGGATAAGTTCCTTTTCGATCGCCTTGCGCATACTTCGCGGAACCGCATCCAGGTGGCGGCCAAGGCGGGCAATGTGCTGGTGAACGGCAGGTCGGCCAAGCCCAGTCAGAAGGTCAAGCCGGGGGATGAGATCAGCATCGTGCTTCCCTACCCACAGCGCGAGGTGGAACTGGCGCCTGAGGACATTCCCTTGACCGTGCTGTACGAGGATGAGCACATCCTGGTCATCGACAAGCAGGCCGGCCTGGTGGTGCATCCCGGACATGGCAACTGGACCGGGACGCTGGTCAACGCACTGCTGTTCCACTTCGGAAAGCTTCCCTCCACGCCGGGCGCGGAGAATCCCCGTCCCGGATTGGTGCACCGCCTGGACAAGGACACCAGTGGGGTGATGGTCGTCGGCAAGACCGAAGAGGCCCTGACCCACCTGGCGCGCCAGTTCTTTGATCGCACCAGTGATCGGCGCTATAACGCGCTTGTCTGGGGCGACTTCGAGGAAGAGGAAGGGGTGATCGAGGGTCATATCGGTCGGAGTCCCAAGGACCGCACGGTGCAGCATGTCTATCCCGAGGGTGACCAGGGCCGCTCCGCCACCACCCGTTGGAAGGTGCTTGAGCGATTCCGCTACATCACCCTGGTGGAGTGCAAATTGGAAACGGGCCGCACCCACCAGATCCGTGTGCATATGCAGTACACGGGCCACCCGCTGTTCAACGACTCAGCCTATGGTGGCGACCGGGTGTTGAAGGGCACGACCTTCACGAAGTACAAGCAGTTTGTGGAGAATTGCTTCCACTTGCTTCCACGGCAGGCGCTGCATGCCCGGACCTTGGATATCGACCACCCGATCACCGGCAAGCGCATGCACTTCGAAAGTGCGTTGCCCGCAGATATGGAGGCCGTGCTGGACAAGTGGAGGATCTACACCACGGCGAAGCCGATGGAGGACGACAAGGAGGAGCCCTTGGACAAGGAGGCCCTGAACAATATGCGCTGACCACCGTGCCCTGGGTTGCGAAGTCACAGCAATGGATGCGGGGCCGACAACATCGGGTCGGATCGCTGTGGTCCGCGAACCTGAGCTCATGAAGAAGATCGAACTGATGGTGATCGGTGCCCAGAAGGCCGGCACCACCTCGCTGTCCAACTACCTGGGAGAGCATCCTTCCTTGCGCAACCCCTTGTGCATGGAGTTCACCTTCTTCTCCGACCCCGCGGAACAGCGCCAGGGCTTGCAGGCCTTCATGGACCGGTTCTTTCCGTCCGCCGATCAGGCTTCTGTTCATCTGATCGCCAAGATGTCCAATCTGTATCGCTACCGGAAGGCGTTGGAGCTCCTGCATGCCCACTTCCCTGAGTGCCACCTGGCGTTCATCGTTCGTGATCCCGTGCAACGCGCCTATTCTGCATATCGGATGGCCTGCTACGATGGATGGATGACCTATGACCAGGGTTACATGGAGCGCTTGTTGCGCGATGGCAGGCCAGGGGATGAGCTCTATGATCTGTTCATCGGCTATGGTCTTTATGCGGCATCGCTGGAGACGGTCCTGGAGGTCTTTCCGAAAGAGCAGGTGCATGTCTTCCGCTTCGAGGACCTGAAACGTGATCCGCAAAGCGTGTGCGATGTGCTTTTTCGGACGCTGGGGGTCGGGCCGCATACACTGAAAGCGAAGGACAAGGTGCACAATGAAACGGTGCAGGCCAGGTCCAGTGCCCTCGCTTCGGCCATTCATTGGATGCGGCATGAGAGCAATCCCATCAAGCGGGCCATACGGTCCGTCCTGCCTTATCCCTTATACCTGCGCTTGGGCGGAGCAATTCAGGACGCGAACCGCTCCAACAAGGCGTTCCCGCCGATGGAGCCACATGTGCAGGCTGAATGGGGGGCGTTCTACCATGAACACGATGCCAGGCTGGCCGCAATGATCGGAGCCGATCTTTCCACGTGGACCAGCCAGCGTTCGGTCTGAACGAGCTTAGTTCCGGATCACTTTTCCACCACTCGTGCGTTTGATCCGCTTCAAGGCCTGTACCCTGCGAGGCAGTTCGTGTGGATGCAGCGTCACCATCAACGTGTTCAGCACTTCGGGCAGTACCTCCTCCTGCGGCCGGTCGGTCTCCAGGACCAGCATGACGGCCTGTCCCAGGACATCATCCGGCACGGAAGTGAAGTAATGGGGATAGGGGAGGATGCCGGCGGTGCGTGCCTCCAATTGCTCGGGGAATATCTTCTTCCCGCCGGTCAAGATCACATTGTCGTAGCGGCCGAGCCACTTGAAATGGGTGTCGTCCACCAGTTGCACCAGGTCATTGGTCACGTGTTGTTTGATGCTGAGGTGCGGGGTGTACACCACCAGGCATCCCCTCGGGTCGCGTCCGAAGTGCACCCTGCCGATCGCCGTGAAGCTGTCATCCCCGTCAGTCGCGTTGAGGTGTCGCAGCGCCACATGGGTCACGGTCTCGGTGCTGCCGTAGCTCTGGTACACCTTCACGTTGAGGTCCCGGATGTCCTCCCGTAGCGCATCGCTCACCGGACCACCACCCAATAGGATCGTGTCGAACTGGCGCTCCACACGTCCCCTGTCCTCCTGGATGATGCGGTGGAGCTGCAAAGGCACCATGGCGGTGAAGCGGAAGCGGTCGTTCACTTTCAGGTTCACCAGGATGCTGCCTTTGGGGTCGATGAAGTGGATGTCGAGCGCAAGAACGAAGGCACGCACCACCATCATCTTCCCGGCGATGAAGTCGCAGGGCAGGCAATGCAGTACGCGGTCACCGGACTTCAATCCGAAAGTGTCACCGGTAAGGCGTGCACTGTTCACCAGGTCGCGCCGTGGGATGCGGTATTGCTTGGGAGGGCCCGTGGTGCCGCTGGTGGCGGCTGGCAGGCCACTGGACATCAGGGTCAGGTGAAAGATGGTCGAATGCAGTTCCTTTCGCCATTCCTGTCCCGAACGTCCGCCCCTGCTCATCGCCTTGGCGAAAGTGCGCTCCGCGTCCAGGGCGCTCATGGTCACACCGTCCACGGTCAGCCGCTGGAAGGCGGTGTCCATGGTAGTGGGGTATGTGGGTCGCTTGGCCATCTAGCGGATGACGCCCAACGCAAGGTGGACCGAGAACAACTGCATCATGCGGGCAGGTCCAGGGAGGAAAGGTCCCAAGCCACCTCGGGCCGGTAGTGAAGGTAGCCGCGATCGGCCAGCAGGGGTGATGGGATGTTGTTCGCGTAGACCTTGCCGGTACCCAATCCCTGGGGAAGTTCCACGTTCAGTGTGGCGGTGAACTGCGCGATGGCGTTCAGCCCGATGCTGCTCTCCAGCGCCGAGGTGATCCACCACCCGATGCCTCTTCCCTCGGCCAGTTCGATCCATTCCCGCGTCGCGGCCCATCCACCCACGAGGCTGGGTTTGATCACGATGTACTGCGGCTTCACGTGGTCCAGAAGGTCTGTCTTGCTGTCGCTCTGGTTCAGGCCGATCAGGTCCTCATCCAAAGCGATCGGAAGCGGTGATCGATCACACAGCTCCTCCATGACCTCGTACAGCCCGGCCGGCACCGGTTGCTCGATGCTGTGCACCTCCAGCTCGGCCAGGCGCTCCAGTACCTCCATGGCGTTCCGGGCATTGAACGCCCCATTGGCATCCACGCGCAAAGTGAGGTCCCTGACACTGAACTCACGTCGCACGGCCGCCAGGAGCTCCAGTTCATCCTCGATGCCGATGGCCCCGATCTTCATCTTCACGCAACTGTTCCCCGCCTCGATCTGCTCCCGGATGCGTTGGCGCATGGTGGCCTTGTTGCCCATCCACACCAGTCCGTTGATGGGGATGCCGCTCCGGCCCAGGGTGAAGGACGAGGGGAAGAGCTCCTTGGTGCCGCTCACGGCCAGATCGCGGAGGCACTGCTCCACGGCAAAGCGCACACTGGGCACCTCCACCAGGTCGCTGCTCAGGCGGTGGGCCCAATTGCTGGTATCCGCACAGAGTTCCAGGAGCTTGGTCCGGACGTCCGCCGGGAACTCCTTGCTATGGCCGGGGAACAGGGCCGCCTCACCGATGCCGCGCACCTCGGGCCGTTCGCTATCCCAAGCGATGAGGTACCAGACCGTGCGTTCCGCGATCGGGCCCTTGCTCGTCCCCAGCTCAAAGTGGGGCACCAGGGTATGTTCCATCCAGCGGGCGCGGATCATGTCGCTCTGCGATCTTCAGGTTTCGTGTTTCCTCCTCGCATCGTATCCCTTGTATGGTCCGTGCATCAGACCAGCCAGAGGCCTACCGCGAACGCGATCGCCGTGGCGAAAGTAGCCAGGGCCAGGCGTTTCAGTTCGGGGTCCAGCGCAGCAGGGTCGTGGTTGCGCAACACCACACGCAGGTGGCTGGCCAGCACGGACGTGGTGACCAGAAAACCCCACTGGGGCATACCGCGGAAGTTCAGTGCGGTGAAGAGCATCAGGCAGGTGAGGCCTCCGATGATCAGAAGACCGTGGTAGCTCTTCGCGGCATCAGGGCCCAGGCGGACAGCGAGCGTGATCTTGCCGCTGGCCTTGTCGTTCCGGATGTCGCGCATGTTGTTCACGTTCAGCACACCGGCACTGAGCAGGCCGAACCCTGCAGCGGGCAGCAGGTGAATCCAGTGGATGGACCGGGCATGGAGGTAGTGCGTGCCCATAACCCCCACGATGCCGAAGAAGAGGAACACGCTCACATCGCCCAGGCCGGCATATCCGTAAGGGTTGCGACCGAACGTGTACTTCACAGCGGCACCGATGGCCAACATGCCTACGAGCAGGAAGACCAGCGTCATCAGGCGAAAGCCCAAGGCCGATACGATCAAGGCCACACCGGAGCCGAAGGCGAGTACTCCGCACAAGAGCATGGCACGTTTCATGGCAGCAGTAGGAATGCTTCCGCTCTGCACGGCCCGTTGCGGCCCCACACGTGCTGCGTTGTCCGTGCCGTGCAGGTGGTCTCCCAGGTCATTGGCCAGGTTGCTCAGGATCTGCAATAGGATGGCGGTGAGCAGGGCGAGCAGTAGGACCTCCAGGCGGAACGTGCTCTCTGCACTGATCCTACTGTACGGCACGGCCAGTGCGCTGCCCACGATGATGCTGCTCACCGCCAGGGGCAGGGTGCGCAGGCGGAAGGCATGGAGCCAGGTGGAGAAGGGAGCGCCCATCAGATGCGGTATTCAAGCCGGCAGGTGAGCCGGACCGACGGGGTGGCGTTCCCCTTGTCGGGACGTGGCTCGGTCCCTTCGAAAAGGGCTTCGAACTCATAGACCGCCCCTGCGTTCCGATCACCGGAGATGATCTTGAAGGTGCTGGGCACGGCCCAGATCCGGAAGAACAGAAAGTCGTCCATACCTGGGCGCAGGTACGAGAGTGTGAACACCCCGTTCCGCGGGTCCCAGATGGAATGGTGCTGGACCCCTTCCGCTTCAGCCGGGAACTCCAGGACATGCTCATCGATGGTGATCGAACCTCCTTCGAACATGCCGGAGATGTCCTGCAGCTCCGCTTTGAACACGGTCCTGCCGGAAGCGGAACGGCCGCTCAGGAATGCGGTCCCCGAACCTTCCGGCAAGGACATACCCAGCATGAGCGGAACGACCACCGCCAAGGGCAACGATCGAATTAGGAACAAGGGTATCCGAAGTTTCAGGCCACCCATGTCATCCACGCAGTTCCTTGAAATAGTCGCGCAACACCTTCGGGCTGATCTCGGCATCCGTGCGCACCACCAGGAAGGCCGGGCCATCGTGCGTTTCGTACAGTTGGTCCAGTGCGTGCTTCAACGAGGGCTTGTCGAAGGCCTCGTAGCAGGGCAGACCATAGCTGGTGATCAGGGCCATGGGGTCCCGTCCATGGCGGGCCTCGTACCAGTGCAGGAGCTCCGGGTCGCGGTCCGGACCTTCGATGTACCGGAAGATGTTTCCCCCGCCGTTGTCGATCACGATCACCCGGAGGTTCGACCCCAGATGCTTGTTCCAGAAGGCATTGCTGTCGTAGAGGAAGGCCATGTCCCCCGTGAGCAGCGTGGTGGGCCGCTCACTGACGAAAGCTGCACCCACGGCCGTGCTGCTGCAGCCATCGATACCGCTCGTGCCGCGATTGCTGAAGTAGTGCATGCCCTGCCCGCGTTCGAAGAGCTGGACATAGCGTGCCGGCGTGCTGTTGGCCAGGTGCACCACACTGCCCGCCGGGATCCGCTGCAGCACCTGCTCGAACACGGTGAGGTCGCAGAAAGGGGCGGCCTGCAGCAGTTGATGATGCCGGGTGGTGGTCTGCTGGTCGAGGTATTCCCACATGTAGGAATACCCGCTCTCAATGGCCTGCACCTGTGGTGCCACCTGTGCAAAGAAGATCTCCGGGTTCACCGCAACGTCATGCGTCAGGCTCTGGTAGGTGTCGTAGTGGCGCTGGCCGGCATCGATGTGCCAGTGCTGTTCGGGCCGCCATTTCCGGAGCAGGGTCTTCACCCGTTTGCTCACCACCGCCCCACCGAAGGTGATCAGGATGTTGGGGATGTACTCGGGTCCGCGCACTGGGCCATGGTCCACCCCGGGCACAGGGTCGGGGGCCATGGGCACGGCCTCGATCACCCGGTCGATGCAGGTGATGAAGCCATGGTCGTGCAGGTTCGAGGTGGCCTCGGTGAGCACCGCGCATTGGGGTAGCTTGGCGAGGTGCACCAACTGCTGTTGCAGGCCCTTGCTCCACACACCCTGTCCGGCCAGGATGAGCACCTTGCGTTGCGTGGACAACTGGTGGATCATCCAGCGCGCATCCTCGGGCAGGATGAAGGATTCGGTCATCACCTGGGCGATGGTGCGCGAAACCGGTGCGTCCACCTCTGTTGTTCCGTAGAGCGGCTCGGCGAAAGGGATGTTCACGTGCACGGGCCCTGCCACGGGGATCAGCGTTGCATCGATCGCCTCGTTGATCAGGCGACCGCACTGCCACCGGGCCAGTTCGTCGCTCATGATCCGCGGTAACTGTACGCTCTTGCGCATGTGCAGGGAAAGCACGCCCTGCTGGCGGATCGCCTGCCCTTCGCCCTGGTCCACCCATTCCTCCGGTCTGTCGGCGGTGAGGACCAGCAGGGGGATGCGCTGGTAGAAGGCCTCCGCGATGGCCGGGCCGTAGTTCAATACAGCACTTCCGCTGGTGCAGACCAAGGCCACCGGCGCCTGCAGTTGTTGGGCCATTCCCAAGGCAAAGAAGGCGGCACTGCGTTCGTCGATCACCTGCAGGCACTGTATGCCTTCCTGCCGATCGAACGCGATGACCAGCGGAGCGCTGCGCGAGCCGGGGCTGATGACGACGTGCCGGATGCCTTTGGCGACGCAAAGACGGGCCAGCTCTGCGGCTGCGAAATGGTCACTGGTTGGCATGGGGGCCGCTAAGTTATCCGACCCTGTCCAGCCCGGATGATCCGCTCCCATGTCTGCGCCTTGTGTTCGGTCTCCTCCCATTCGCGTCCGGGCTCCGATCCGGCGGTGATCCCGCCGCCCACGTAGAGCCGCACGTGCTGGTCGAACACCTGCATACAGCGTATGTTCACGAACATTTCGGTCCCATTATCAGCCTGCCAAGGCCCCCAGGCCCCTGCGTAGAGGATCCGGTCATGCGGCTCATGCGCCGTCAGGAAGCTCATGGCCACGTCAGTTGGGGTGCCACAAACAGCGGGGGTGGGGTGGAGGTCCAGCATGAGCTGCGCCAGCGACAGGCCCGTTCCGGAGGTGCTGAGACGCGTGTGCAGATGGGCCACGTTCCCCGCCCGCAGCACCTCAGGCCCATGGACCTCCACCATTCCTTCCCCGCCCCGGCTCAAGATCCGTTCGACCTGTTCAGTCACCAGCGCCTGTTCATCACGTTCCTTCCCGCCCCATTGCGAAGGATCATACGGCGCGTCGGACGCGGACATGGTCCCGGCGATCGAATCCACCTCCACCTGCTCGCCCTTCTTCCGCAGCAGCCGTTCCGGCGACGCGCCCAGCCAGGTGCCATGGTCCGGGGTCTGGGCCAGGCAGATGAAGGCGGACGGAAGGTCGGTCAGCGCACGGATGAAAAGATCGGCGGTATCCGGGGCTTTAAGCGGGACGTCCTTGGTCCGGGAAAGGACCACTTTACGAAGGGCGCCACGTTCAATGGCCATCAATGCCTCGTTCACCATGCGGGCATAGGCAGCTTGGTCCATGGTCCCGTCCAGTGCTTTGGGTGGGTACGCCTCGCCCGGTGCACTCTCCGGGAAGGTGAGGTCGAAGGGCCCCGTGTTCGCATCAAAGCTCAACCGCTCGTCGGGCTGGAGGACCAAGATCGTTCGCCGTGTGTGTGCGAAGGGGGCGATCACGAAGACATTCCGAAGTGTATTCAGTTCCGTGGTCCCCACGTGATGCACCTTGGATGTGCGTTGGACCAGCAACTGCACCGCCTGACCGGCTATGCGGAAGGCGGCGAAGGTGAGCCTCCGCTCGAGGCAGTGTTGCAGGGCCTCGCGGAGGCTGCTCCACGGGGTGTTCACGGGCGGTCGATGATCAGGTTGGTGAGCCGGCAGACGGCGCACAGCTTTCCCGACCCGTCGATCACCCGGATGTTCCAGACATGGGTGGTCCTGCCCAGGTGGACCGGCTCTCCGATGGCCGTCACCTGTCCCGAGCGCACGCCCTTGAGGTGGTTGGCGTTCACCTCGATGCCCACCACTCCCTGCCGGTCCCGGTCGATGATCAACGCGGAGGCCATGCTTCCCAGTGACTCGGCCAACGCAGCCGTGGCCCCACCATGCAGCAGGCCCATGGGCTGGTGGGTGCGGGCGTCCACGGGCATGGTCGCACAGAAGCGCCCTTCCTCATCCACGTGGTAGGTGATGCCCAGGTGGGCCACCAGCGTGCCTGGCCTGAGTTCGTTCGCTTGTTCAGCGTGAAGGGGGGTGAATTGCATCGGGGACAAATTTAGCCGTGCCATCTTTGCGCTCATGGACGCCCCTTTGAGCCCCAAGCGCCTTCTCCTGGTCGAGGACGAGGAAGCACTGCGTCTCACGCTGAAGTTGAACTTCGAGATGGACGGCTTCGCGGTCACCACGGCCTCCACGGGCCATGAGGCCATCGAACGGATGCGCGGTGCCCACTTCGACCTGGTCGTCATGGATGTGATGCTTCCCGGCATGGACGGCTATTCCGTGGTAGAGAGCATGCGTTTGGAGGGGGACATCACGCCGGTGCTCTTCCTCACCGCCCGCACGGCTCCAGCGGATCGTATCCGGGGTCTACGTGTGGGTGATGACCATTTGGGGAAGCCCTTCGAGCTGGAGGAACTGTTGCTGCGTGTGCACAAGCTTGTCCATCGTTCCGGTACGACCACAACCGCGCCGGTCATGACGCATTATGATTTCGAGGGGAACCACGTGGACTTCAACAGTTATTCGGCCCGTGGGCGGGACGGAGTGGTCCGCACCCTGAGCCAGCGGGAGATGATGCTGCTTCGGCTGCTGATCGAGCGGAGCGGTGAAGTGGTTTCCCGGGAGGAGATCCTGCAGAAGGTCTGGGGGTATAACGTATTCCCAACAACCCGCACCGTCGATAATTTCATTGTGGCCTTCCGCAAATACTTCGAGGTGGACCCCCGTTCGCCGCGGCACTTCCACTCCATCCGCGGAGTGGGGTACAAGTTCACCCGGTGAAGTTTTTTCAAGGGAGGAGGCAACCCTGTTCGGGAGGCGTCGTCTTTAATACAACAAGGTCTTCTTCCTGGCCTTGGACTGGTTCCATATTTCCTTGCAGGTTACCGCGCAGGGGTCCGAAAGGGCCCCTGTTCGGTTTTTGGGACTTTTCAAGAGCAATGCAGGAACTGTTTGCTATCGGTCCGCCAACCACTTAACTTGCGCGTCGGATGATCCGAGAACGTTCGATGTGAAGGAACGGGCCGGGCCTCTCAACTACCAATCCACCCAACCCATGAAACGTACTCTTTCCCTCTTCGCATCGGTCGCTTCGGCCTCCGTACTGTCGCTGTCCATGCTGGCCCAAAGCCCCGTGGACATCGGTATGTACCGCAATGGCGAATCGCTGGATGTCTATGTCAGGCCCCAGGCGGATTTTGACGGCATCGTATCGTCGCTGGTCTTCACCATCCGTTGGGACGGTTCCACCGGTGCGGCCTTGGGCACCATGGCCCAGGAGGGTCCTGCTGCACAGTACATCCCCACCATGAAGTCCGGCAACGTGCGTGAAGTGGGTTCGCAGCGCTACCAGGTCTATGCAGGCTTCGGTATGACACCGATGAACTCCGCTGGCGCGGTATGGCAGGCCGGTAAGGAGTATCTAGTCGCCACCATCCCGGTGACCGGCAAGGGTGATTTTGAACTGGTGAATGACGCTTGGACCTCGGAAGCGAAGAACAATGCCAACTATTACCTGGCTCTGGGTGGTTCCGACCGCACGGGCGGGATCTTCAAGAGCCTGGCATCTGCTGAGGAGGACGGTGGCGTGGTGGTGCTACCGAACCCCAACCAGGGTCAGTTCGCGTTCACCTTCACCAACAATGCCCCCATGGACATCACCGTGGAGATCCTGAACGCACTGGGCCAGTCGGTATTCACGGATGCCGTGACCGGCTTCGAAGGGACGTATCGTCGGGAAATGGACCTGACCAGCCAGAGCAACGGGGTGTACTACCTGCGCCTGAAACGCGGTGAGGTCACCACCACGCACAAGATCGTCTACAAGTGATCGCTTTCGATCCTTGGACCGGAAAGCCGCCCAACTGGGCGGCTTTCTCTTTACATGCTCTCGGTTCAGTCCAGGCAGCAGGGGCAGTACTCGCTCTCAGGGTCGTGTTCAAAGGGGATGTCGCTGACCATGACCTCATTCGTGAGGGTGGTGAGCAGTTCGGTCAGTTCATCAAAGTGTCCGCGACCGATGATCTCCGATCCGCCGAGTTCCAGATAAAGGCCGGATGCCTGCGATGCACGTTGCAGAGGTACTATACCGGCGCATAGACGCTCACATTCCGGGTCGTTGGCCATGTACATCCAGGCGTAGATGAGCAGTTGCAGCGCGTTGCGTTGGTCGCTGCCCAGGGCCTCGCGGCTCACCTCCTTCAAACTGAGCGAACGCTCCTTCACGGACCCGGTCTTCAGGTCCATGACGTGGATCACGCCATCTCGCCGGTCGATCCGGTCACAGCGCCCTTTGAGCCGTATCCCGTTAGGCAGCACCGCGCTCAGCTCAGTCTCCAGTGCCAAGGGGATCACCTGCGCACCTTTTTCATAGCGCTCGGCCTCCGTCCGGATATGTTCGATCACGGCCTTGCTGGCCATGTCCAGCCGCAGCCGATGGTGACCCGTTTCCAAGGTCTCCAAGGGTGCGCTCAACGCCAGTCGCTGCGCGAGCATGGGCCGCACCTGCCCGGTCCAGGCCCACATGCTTTCAGGATCGAGCACTTTGCCCAAAAAAGGCGTGGCCAGGTCCTGTAGCACGCCATGCACGGCCTCGCCCAGCACATCGCTCCCCAATTTGCCGGTCCGCTCCTCCGGTGCGTCGATACCCAGGATATAGCTGAAGTAATAGTCCAGCGGACAGCGCAGCCAGGTGCCCAGCCCGGAAGGCGAGAGTCCCCTGGTGGCCAGTTGTTCCAGTCGTTCGGCGATGGCGGGCGATCGCTCCACCCGGATGGTGGCAGACCCCCGTGGGGAGCGTTCGAGCGCCACCGTTCCATGCTCGCAACGCGTTCTGGAGATGGGCACCAGATCATACTCCCACTGGGCGATGTAGCGCGTCGGTTCATCCGCTTCCACCGAGCCGCCCACGTCGGAGACGAGCGTGATCTCCTGGGCCTGGTGCAGCAGTCGGTGCACGTGGTAGGCCGTGATCGCCTCACTGTCCGCCCGCAGCGGCAAACCGTAGGCCCGGCGCACGTCGAAGGGTATGTAGCTCTGCTGCACGGAGCCCTGTGGCAGGGTGCCTTCGTTGGCGCCGAGCACCAGCATGCGGTCCATGTCGATGGCGCGTGTTTCAAGGAAACCCATCACCTGAAGGCCTTTCATCGGGTCGCCATAGAAACCGATCTGTTCGTCACCGAGGAGGCGTTCGCGGATGCGGCAGTGTTCGGCCAGGTCATCGCTGGCGCCGTGGTATGCTTGCAGCGCCTGGTCCAGATGGTCCTGAAGGCTCGACATGCGGTAGATCTGTTCGGCGGCCAAGGCCTGATCGCCGGAGGTGGCCAGTGCCCATTGGAACAGGAGGGTCAGGGCCTCTTGAAGGACCCGGGCGGATAGTGCCTCCCGCATGAACGCGAGGTGGTCCATGCCCAATTCAGCCGCATGGGCCTCCAAGATGGCCAGGGATATCCCCGGCTGATCGATCCGGGAGAGCCGATGGACCAGCGCCCGGGTGCGTTGTCCCTGATCCAGGAAGGGATGGTTCATGAGCTTCAGGAGCGCATCCAAGGGGAGAGGGGCACCGTCGCCCCGGATAATGAGCAGGTCCAGGAACGCATCCACCAGGTCATGGACGGGCAGCGCGGAAAGTGGAACACCCATGGTGATGTTCACCGGTGCGAGGCTGCTGGGCATGGCCTCCAACAGGGGCATCAGCAGGTCCTCGTCGGCAAGCACCACGGTGGTGCGGTCGCGCTCCTCGGCGGACATGGCCTCCAGCTGCTGGGCGGCATAGCGGGCCTGACTGATCCGGTCCGGCACCTGCACGGCGTGTATCCGGCGTTCGTTCTTCAGGGTGCCGTCGCCGGGCGGTATCACTCCGGGCCCCAGGTCGGCGATGGACCGCCGGATGAAGCGTCCGGCTTCGTGGGATGGGTTGTCCAGGTAATAGTGGTCAGTATCCCAGGCGACCTGGAGCACGCCCCTTTTCTGGAGCGACCTCATTACGCTGGTGCTCGCGGGCTCCAAGGCGTTCAGGCCCACGCACCAGACCATGTCCCAAGGCAGTGCGGTCTTGGTCGGCAGGCCTTCGGCAGCCTTCCGGGCGATCCATCCCGAGGTGCCCAGCCCACGCTCCTCCATGGCCTGATGGAGCTGGCGGTGCATGGTCCCCGTATTGCGCCAATGGTCCAGCAGCCGGTGCTGGCCGGGGCTCAGATCCTCACCGAGCGCTAGGCTCCACGCATCGATGCCCTCGAAGGCCCGCAGGTCACGGTAGAGGTCTTGGAGGTCGAGCAGGTGTGAATCCACTTCGCTCATGTCCCGCAGCACCACGGGGGCCCACTGAAGGAAGGTGCTCAAGGGTTCGGCCGAGGCCTGCGCCACGGCGCGATGCACTTGGTGCAGCATCAGCAGCATGTCCATGGACCTGCCTTGTTCAAGTCCGGTGAGACGCCCCATGAATCCGCCCATGTCCAGCATGTCAGGGCTCCAGAGGGCGGCACCGGCATGCCGGGCGAGGTACCTTCGCAGGTGGAGGCCGGCACGCTGACCGGGCAGTACCACGGCGATCCTGCCGAGGTCCCTGCCGTGGTGGTGCAGCAGTGCTTGGGCCGTACGATCCAGAAATGAGCTCATGAGCAACGGGGTGGAAGATACAGGTACCCGCGCGGTGGACCACTGGCCGCAGTTCAGGCGCATGATGGATGGCCGTCACTATTACAAATTGTTGTCACCGGGCCATTTCCTGGAGCTCCAGGCCGTGGGACGGCGGTGGGTGCTGCACGAAGTGCTGGCCACGGCCTATCCGGAGATGCTCAGGGTGCAGGAGATGCTGCAATGCCTGGAAGGACGTTATGATGCGGTGAGCGAGCGAGAGTGGGAAGAGCGTTTTGAACAGGTGGGTTGAACGGGTGTTCTGAGAGGGGAAGTTGGCCAGCCCGAACAATGGGCAACCTTACACCCTATCTTACGGTCATCTTTCCAGTTCATGCGCTCCCTCCTCGCTTTGACCCTGGTGTTGCTCTGCATAAAGGCAGAGGCGACGCATATCATCGGCGGGAACATGTACTACGATCACCTGGGGGGCAACCAGTATCGGGTGACCCTGGTGTTGTACCGTGATTGTGGCCCGGACAACGCGAACAATACCGGTTTCGACACGGCGGCGCAGTTGGCAGTGTACAATTCAAGCGGGGGGCAGGTCACATCGGCCACTGTGGCTTTCGCGGGTGAGGTGCCCGTCCCTGTCGAACTGAACGATCCCTGCCTCACCGCGCCACCCACCGTTTGTGTGCGGACCGCGGTCTATCAGCAGGTGTTCAACCTTCCGCCCATCGCCGGCGGTTACACGATCAGTTACCAACGTTGCTGCCGCACACCGTCCATGGTGAACCTGACAGGCCAGCAGGGCCTGACGTGTACAGCCTCCATTCCAGGCCCGCCCTTGTCGGTGAACAGTTCACCGCGCTTCAGCGACCTGCCCACGGTGGCGCTCTGCATCGGACGGGACGTCACCATCGACTTCTCGGCCACCGACCCCGATGGCGATCAATTGGTCTATGCCTTGTGCGCCCCCTTCATCGGTGGTTCGGCCGGAGATCCGGCACCGTTCCCGACGGCACCACCCTACCAGACGGTGAGCTACGGGCCGGGGTATTCAGCGGGCCAACCTGTGGATTCGGACCCTCCGATGTCCATCGATCCGGCCACCGGAGCGCTGACCGTCAGTCCCACCTTGCAGGGTGTGTTCACCGTGGGCATCTGCGTCACCGAGATCCGGAACGGACAGGTGGTGGGGGAGACGCGCGGCGATTTCCTTTTCAAGGTGGTGGTGTGTGATGCGACGGTGACCGCGAGCGTGGCCGAGCAGGGTGAAGGGGCACTGTGCGTGGGCCTCACCCAGTCCTTCGTGAACGAAAGCGAGAATGCGACCTTCTGGTCCTGGGACTTCGGCGATCCGGGCACCTTGGACGATGTATCCAATGAACAGTCGCCCGTCTGGACCTACGCACAGCCCGGGACATACACCGTCCAGCTCATCGCCAATCCCGGACAACCCTGTGCCGACACGAGCTTTCAGGTCTACGAGATGCAGGCTCCGCTGGACATTTTTTTCCCCCGTCCGGCCATCCGTTGTCCCGGACAGGAGGCCGAGTTCGTGGCGTCCGGGGTCTTCGGTCCCAATACCATCTTCACGTGGGACCTCGGGCTGGTCGGAACGCCATCGACGGCCACCGGGCAGGTCGTCGGCTCCCAGTTCCTGGAGGTCGGCGTGCATCCCATCACACTGACAGGAGTGGATGGTGCGTGCAGCGATACCTATACGGATTCCGTGGTGGTATTCCCCTGGCCGGTCATCGGCTTCATCAATGACCCGGAAGTGTGTGTCGGCGGTGATCTCGCCTTCGCCAGCACGTCCACGGCGGCCACGGCACTGCGCTATGCCTGGGCCTTGGGGGATGGAAGTACCTACGCTGATAGCGCCTTCATCCATCGTTATGCGGATGCCGGGAACTATGCCGTTTCACTCGCCATTGCCACGGACAGTGGATGTGTTGCCGAATTGACATTGGACGCACCCGCCTTGGTGCGCGTGCATCCCAACCCTGTCGCGGCGTTCACGGCGCTTCCCAACGAGGTGAGCCTGATGGATCCAGTGGTCCAGATCGAGGACCATGCCGAAGGGGCGGTGGAATGGTCGTATACCGTGGAGAACGAGGAGTATGTCACGCCGGGGTTCGGGCATGAGTTCGAGGACGGTGGCCAGTTCCCGATCGTTCAGCGGGTGTTCACCGAGCACGGCTGTTCCGATTCGACGATCCGTGTCGTTACCGTGAGCGACCACCTGGTCTATGTGCCGAACACCTTCACCCCGGATGGTGACGGGGTCAACGATACCTGGGCTCCGTCCGTGCGGGGCGCGCGCCTGTTCGAGCTGCGAGTGTTCGACCGTTGGGGGCGTGAAGTGTTCAGCACCACGGACCCGCGTGCCGTGTGGTCCGGTGATGGCGAGGAACAGGGAGTCTACCACTACACCATTTGGTTGGCGGAGTTCGGTGCTTACCGCAAGGAGTACAGCGGTCACGTGACCCTGTTGCGCTGAGCCCTATCCTGAGGTCCTGCGCATGTCCACGTGCGGGATGCCGTCCAGGTCATAGTCCGCACCGGTCCGCTCATAGCCATGGGCTGCATAGAAAGCTTCAAGGTGGGCCTGTGCAGCAAGTTCCGAGCGACGTGATCCATGGATCCGGTGCAGGGCGTCCAACGCGGTCGTCATCAGTTCATGCGCAAGGCCCTTGCCCCGGACGGCAGGATGCACCACCACACGGCCGATGTGCGGAAGACCCCCATGGTCCGGTGGAAGGATGCGGGCACAGGCCATCAGTTGGCCTTCCTCATCATGCCCCAGCACATGATGCGCGGTGAGGTCCAGTCCGTCCAGTTCGGCATAGGGGCAGTTCTGCTCCACCACGAAGACATCCACCCGCAACCGGATGAGTTCGTACAGCTCACGCGCCGACAGTTCATCCAATGTGCGGATCGTCCAGTTCATGGTCATGGGTTCACAGGTCTGAGCTCGCCCGTACGCACGTAGAGCAGGGCACCTTCCACGCGCGCGTGGCCCATGCGTTTGAGCAGGGACATGTATCCGGCCACCTGCTCGTCGTGTTCCTCGCGCGGCTGGCCGGTCTTGATGTCCAGGACGCGTACAAGGTCATGGTCGAGGATCACGCGGTCCGGTCGCCATGCGGTGCCCTGTTCATCGATGATGGTGGCTTCGGTGCGTACATCCGGTCCGGGTGCGAACCAGCTGCCCACCTGTTCGCCGGCCAATAGTTGGGCCAGCCTGTCGTGCAGCAGGGAAGCTTCCTCGGCTGGCAGTTCTCCATCGCGGACGGCCGCGCCGATGGCATCGGGCAGGTCATGCGGGGTGCGGATCCGGGCCAGCACGGCATGCACCGTGCGGCCATGCGCCCGGTACGGATCGCTGGAGCCCGGCACCCAGTCCTCGGGACGTTCCCAGCGCATGGTCATGGGCAGCGGCGCATCCGGTGTGGACACGTCGCGCAGGGTGATCGCATCCGGGCGATGATGAGCGGTGGTCACCGGGTGTCGTTCACCGATGGTCAGGCTGCCTTCCGATCCATGGGTGTTCATGTAGTTCATCACGCCCTTGCTCACGATGTCCGCAGCGTCCTCGGGGATGAAGGCGTACAGCCGGTGCACCGGGCGGGTGAAGGCCACGTAGAGCAGGTCCAGTGCATCCAGGTGGCGCAGTCCCTTCTCCACCTGCAGTTCCGGCACACCGCTTTCCTGGAGCATTTTCGAATCGCGCACCAACGCGGCATCCAGGTCGGGTACGGCGGGCCGCGGGTCCACCCACAGGCGTTCCTTGCCATCACCGCGCGTCGTCATGCTGGCGTTGGGCATGATCACCACCGGGAATTCCAGGCCCTTCGCCTTATGGATCGTCATCACCTGCACGGCCTGTCCGTTCTCCGGCGGCGCTATGCTGCGGTTGGAGCCGCTCCGTTCCCAGTGATCGATGAACCCATCGATATCGGGCCCGTGGGCCGTGGACCAGCTGTGTGCCTCGTCCAGCAGGGCCAGCACGGGCGCCTCTTCGGCAGGGCGGATGTGCAGCCAGTGGCACAGGCGCTGCAGCAGTTCCGTGAAGGTGGTGCGGACGCCGATCAGGTCCAGGCGCAGCAGTTCATCCAGCAGTTCGCGCAGTGGCTTGGGCAGTTTTGTGCCGGCATCCGCGAGCAACACCTCCGTCGCATCGGGAAGGGCACGCAGCCTTGCCCTGTATTGCATCACGCGTGCTGCGGCGGTCTCGTCGGCGCGCTGCACGGCCCGCAGCAGGTCGATCAGCAGTTCCACCACCGGGTCGCCGGAAACCTTGAGGCCATCGGGGGACACCACGGCGAAGCCCTCCTTCACCAGGTGCTCCGCCACTCGCCGTCCCTGCGATCCCGTGCGCACCAGGATGGCCACATCGCCCGGGGCCGCGCCGTCGGCGATGGACTCCCGGAGCCGGACCATCACGTTCTCCAGCATCAGGTCCCAGCGGTCCTCGCCCTTCACATCGTGGGGCATCAGTTGCAGGTGCACCAGGCCCGGCAAGGAACCTCCGCTCTGCTGGGCATGACCTTCGTACACGCTGCGCAGGTCCTCCGGCAGTTCGGTGGCGAGTGCGCCGAAAAGGTCATTGTTGAACTGGATGATGACGGGCGAGGAGCGTCGGTTGAAGGCCATCGGTTCGGCCGCGCGGTAGTTGCGTTGAAGGGTCTCCTCCCGTTCCTGCTCCAGTTCCGAGTCGCCCCGGCCGAAGAGCTTGGGGAGGTTCACGAAGAGACGGACCTCGCCATTGCGCCACCGGTAGATGGCCTGTTTGGCATCGCCCACGAGCAGTGCGCTGCCACCGGTCGAAAGCGCATTGTCGATCAGCGGCAGCAGGCAGGTCCATTGCAGGAGCGAGGTGTCCTGGAACTCGTCGATGAGGTAGTGGCGATACCGCTCGCCCATGCGCTCGTGGATGAAAGGGACGGGTTCATGTTGGACCACTTCGGCCACCTTGCGCGTGAGGTCGCTGAAGAAGGCCACACCATCCTCCTGCTTCAACCGGCTGAGGTGGCGTTCCAGTTCGTGCAGGGCGAAGGTCGCGGGCAGGTCGCGGGCCACCGCACGTTGCATGAGGAAGGTGGCATGGCCGCTCCGGGTCAGCTGTTCGGCCTCCTCGAAGATGGCCTGCAGCCGGGGAGCCAGCTGCTCCAGGGCCGAGCGCACGGCGGGGTCGGCCTTGGCCGAGTGCCAGGTCCCGCTCTCCAGGGGTTTGCGGGCCTGTGGTCCCGGGGTCTGCCAGGCATCCTCGAACTCGGCCAATTTGCGGAATGTGCTGTAGATGCCCTTGGACCCGTAGGCGAGGTGCTCGGGTGCGATGTGCGCGGCCTCGATGTGTTGCAGTGCCTCCCGGCCCAGCTTCCGGAGCGAATTGCGGAAGGCCCGCTCCTCCGCCCGCAGCCGGTCGCTCAGCGCCGTGACCACCAGGGCGTCCATGGCACCCAGACGGGAGAGCGGACCGATGGCGCTTTCCTTCTGCAGTTCGTGGGCCAGGGTGCGCAAGGGCAGTTCGGGGTCCCATTTCTGCTCTTCGTGCAGGAGCTGCAGGCAGGCTTCGGTGAGGATGCCCGTGATGCGCGGATCGGTGCCGGCCTCGCCGATCAGGCTGTCCACCGCGGCGTTCAGGTAGTGGTCCTGGTCCGTGGTCATCTGCAGGTCATGGTCCAGCTGCAGGTCGCGGGCGAAGGGTCGCACCACGCGGCGCGTGAAGGCATCGATGGTGCTGATCGCCACGTCGCTCCAGTGGTGCAGCATGTGGCGCAGCACGGCATCAGCCCGTTGTTCGATGATGGCCCGTCCTTTCCCGCTCCGCCGTTCCAGATGCTCCAGCACATCCTTCATGGCGCCATCGTTCACATCCCCCGAGGCGAGCTTCCGCAGGTAGCCCATCACGCGGGCCTTCATCTCGCCGGCCGCCTTGTTCGTGAAGGTCAGGGCGAGCACCTGCCGGTAGGCACCCGGGTCATCGCCGCTCAGGCAATGGGCCAGGTAATGCTTGACCAGCGAGTGGGTCTTGCCCGCACCGGCGGAACTGTGAAGGATCTGGAACATCGGCCCGACCAAGATAGGATCCAGGGAATGGTCGTTCCTGAGTGAGGATGGTCACTTTACCAAGGGGGCATCGCGCTGTACCTTTGGAGGGCCTGTCGCCAGGGTGTTCAAAGCCTTGGCGTTCAGCTTGTGCATGAAGCAGCGATCACGGTCCCTCCTCCTCGTGTTGCTCACCCTCGGTGTGGGCCTTTCTGCGTGCAAGAAGGATCCGGCGGTGGAGCCGAACCCCGTAACGCCACAAGCGCCGACCGGTGTGGTGAAACTGACCGTGGTGCCGGAGTGGGAGGGAGCGCCCATGCAGCGCTTCACGGAGTACCGCAATTTCATGGACTACCGCGTCAATGTGGAGCTGCTGAAGCTCTACCTGGGCGAAGTGCGTCTGGCGAACGGCGGGGTGGAGAAGGCGCTCTCCGATGTGCTCTACTTCGACCTCGGGGATGGACCTGTTTCCCAGACCTGGCGCCTGGATACGGGGACATGGTCGGGCATGAAGGCCGGCCTGGGAGTGCCGTCCTTGCTGAACTACGCCGACCCGGCAGGTTATGGCCCCGGGCACCCCTTGAACGTGAGCAACGGGACGTATTGGACTTGGGCCACGGGTTACCGCTTCGTGATGTTCGAGGGCCGCTATGATCCCGATCCCCTGAGCACCGCCTCATTGATCAACAGCTATTCCCTGCATCCTGGCAGGGATACTTGCTACACAGCAGTGGAGCTATTCCCCATCGGAGGTATCCAGGTCCGACAGGGCGATACCGCTTTCGTGACTGTGCGACTGGCCGTGGACGAGTTCTTCCATTCGTCGGATGGTGAGATCGACCTCTTGACCGAGAATACGGCCCACGCCACCAACGTACCCCTGGCTCTTAAGTTGATGGATAACGTGGTCCGCAGCATCTCCGTGGATTGAAGGGGCTGCCTTGGATAGGGGTCTTGGTGCTGTTGGCCGTGGGTTGCCGAAAGGACCCGGTCATGGAGAACACGATCGTCAATGAGCCTTACGTCGTGGAGCTTCCCCCGGGAGCACCACCGATGGTCGTACCGCCGGATAACCCGCTGACCGTGGCCTCCGTCACCTTGGGCAAGGCCCTGTTCTTCGACCGGCGCTTGTCGCGTGATGGCACGGTCTCCTGCGCCTCCTGCCATTTCCCGGAGCGGGCGTTCAGCGATACCATGGCCCGGAGCCTTGGCGTGGAAGGCCGTATCGGCATGCGGAATTCACCACCCCTGACCAACCTGGCGTGGCATCCATCCTTCTTCCGTGATGGCGGTGTCCCCACCCTCGAGCAGCAGGTGATCGCCCCGATCCATGACCCGTTGGAGATGGACCATGACATCCAAGTGGCCGCATCGTTCCTGGCCGATGAGGAGCCCTATGCCGAACTGAGCGAATTGGCCTACGGCAGGCGGCTGGATGCCTGGGTGCTCAGTCGCGCGATCGCGGCCTACGAACGGACCCTGGTCAGTGGCTGGTCGCGCTTCGATCGTTTCCAGCAGGGTGAACTGGCCGCCATGAGCGCTCAGGAACAGCAGGGCTGGGCCTTGTTCGCCAGTCCCGAGGTCAACTGCATCGCCTGCCACAGTGGCTTCGACCTTAGCGACCATTCGTTCCAGAACATCGGGCAGTACACCGCCTACTCGGATCCCGGACGGGAGCGGATCTCCCTGGAGCCCGGGGACCATGGCAAGTTCAAGGTGCCCACCCTGCGCAATGTGGCCCTGACGGCGCCGTACATGCACGACGGGGCGATGGGCACATTGGAGGAGGTGGTCGACCATTTTGCATCCGGAGGATCGCCCCATCCGAACAAGAGCCCCCTCCTTCAGGGTTTCACTGTCACGAACGAAGAGCGCGCCGCCCTGGTCGCCTTCCTCCATGCCTTGACCGACGAACGTTCCATTGATCGCCTACCTTGACCCGTGATGAACGCCCGCAGCTTCCTCTTCCTGCTCGCCCTTCCCGTTCTCCTGTTCGCGGCCTGTAATCCCGTTGAGGACCCGGACCCGGGCGTGGACCCGCCGAACGGTGGCCAGGTGTACACACCCACGCCCTATGCGCTGAGCATTCCAGGGAACTTCTCCGCCATGCCCATACCGGAGGACAATCCCTTCACGGTGGAGGGCATCCGACTGGGGCGCTTCCTGTTCTATGAGGAGCGGCTGTCCGGTAATAACACGCAGAGCTGTGCCTCCTGCCACGCGGCCGAGGTGGCCTTCACGGACCACGGCAACCGCTTCAGCACGGGCATCGATGGCATCCAGGGGAACCGCAACTCCATGCCCGTTCAGAACCTGGGCTGGGAGCAACGCTTCTTCTGGGATGGTCGCGCCATGACCCTGGAGGAGCAGATCCTGGAACCGGTGGTGAACCCCATCGAGATGCACGAGACCTGGCCGGATGCAGTGGCGAAAATGGAACAGGACAGTGTGTATCCCACGCTCTTCCTGCGGGCCTTCGGCACGCCGGGCATCAGCCCAGAGCGCACGTCCAAGGCCATCGCCCAGTTCCTGCGCACCATGATCAGTGCCAACTCCCGCTTCGACCAGTTCATGCGCGGCGAGGTCCAATTGAACGAACAAGAGCAATTGGGCTTCCAGCTGACCCTCGAGGAAGGGGGCTTCCCACCGGAGGTGCTGGGCGGCCAGGGCGGGGCCGATTGTTTCCATTGTCACCCGCACGGTGGTGGTCGCTTCACCGATGGTATCATCCGGAACAACGGCCTGGATCCCGAATCCATGTGGACGGACCTGGGGCTCGGAGGGGTCACCGGATTGCCGCAGGACCGGGCGAAGTTCAAGACACCCTCATTGCGCAATGTGGTGCTGACCGCACCCTACATGCACGACGGGCGCTTCCAGACCCTGGAGGAAGTGATCGAGCACTACAACAGCGGGGGGCATCCTTCCACGACGGTGGACCCGAACATGAAGTACACGACCGGAGGGTTGCAACTGACGCCCGAGAAGAAGGCGCGGTTGATCGCCTTCCTGCATACGTTGACGGACACTGAGTTCGTGACGAACCCGGCGTTCCTGGATCCCGGCCCTCCGACCCTGCAGTGATCGCCGCGCTCAGGCGGCCACCACGCTGTTCACCTCGGGTGCCCAGTCGTAGCAGCGCAACTTGTCCCCCAGTACTTCGGGCTTGAAGATGTTGGATCCCAAGAGCATTCGCGCGCATTCCTGAACGCCCTCGGTGATGCTGGGGTGCGGATGCACCAGTTCCGCCAGTTCGCGGATCGGCGTGCCGAGGCGCATCATCAGGGCCACCGCCTGGATGGCGCTGGAGGCATGTTCGCCCACGGCACGCATGCCCAGGATGCGCATCTCCGCATCGTTCGTCACCAACACCTTGAAGAAGCCGCGGGTCCTGCGCATGGCGATGGCCCGGGCCAGGCAGGAGTAGTCGATGCGGGCCAGGCGGTAGGGGATGCCTTTCTTCTGGCATTCCTGTTCGTTGAGGCCCACGCCGGCCACTTCCGGGTCCAGGAACATGATGGTGCTGATGTTGTCGTAGCTCGGCTCGTTGTTCCGCTGTCCGAACAACTGTTCCACCGCATGGCGTCCCTCCATCTCGCCGAGGTTCACCAGCATGTTGGTGCCCGTGGCATCGCCCACCAGGTGGATGTGCGGGAGGCTGCTGGCCGTTCCTGTCAGGACAGGGCAGCCCGTTCGTTCATCCAGCTTCACCCCGATCTGTTCCAGGCCGATGCGGTCCGTGTTCGGGATGCGGCCCACGGAAAGCAGAGCACGTTCCACACGAACGACCTCTCGCCGGCCGTCGGGGTAAGAGAGTTCGTACTCCACCTCCTCGCCGGGTGCGGGATCCTTCGCCAGTGCGATCCGTTCGAGCTTCGCGGAACGATGGATGACCACGCCGCGCCGTTCCATCTCACGGGCCACGAGCTCGGACACGTCGGTGTCCTCGAAGGGCAGGATGCGTTCCGCACGGTCGATGATGTGGACACGTGTCTGGCCGAGGTTGGAGAAGATGGTGGCGAACTCGCAGCCGATGACCCCGGCGCCGATGATCACGATGCTCTTGGGCATCTGCTCGAGGCCGAAGATCCCATCGCTGGTGAGGATGTGCCGTTCATCCGTGGGGATATCCGGTACGGTGCGCGGCCGGCTGCCGGTGGCGATGATGATGGTATCCGCGTGCACGCTCAGCGGGCCCGCTGGCCGCTGGATATCCACCGTATGCGGGCCTGTCATCATGGCGTTGCCGCGTTCATAGCGGAACAGGGAGCTGCCGTTGTGGTCCTTGGTCGCGCCAAGCAGTTGCATGTGGCAGGCGTAGAGGTACTTGCGTTCAAAGACGGCTTCGTTCAGCGTGCGGTTGATCTCCTCCCAGCTCAGGCGGAAGGGTTCGCGGCCGCGGGTGCGCATCAGGTCGTTGGTGCTGGACACGCGCTGGGCGATCTCCCACAGGGTCTTGGAGGCCAGCGCACCGTTGTAGATGCCGGTGCCCCCGATCCGGTCGCGCTCCACCAGCAGCACGCGTTTGCCGAGATCGATGGCGCGCATGGCGGC
>JBGTAJ010000006.1:0-2682 GCA_041749915.1 Flavobacteriales bacterium | reverse complement strand
AAGCTGTCCAGGTCGAAGGGGGCATCGGTGGGTGCGTCGTTGGGGCGCGGCACCAAGGGGCCGATGCTCAGCGTGTCCAATGGGGCGGGCAGGCTGTCGCGAAAGTGGGCGATGTCGAACTGCGGGGCGCTGGCCTGCGGGTCGCCGGTGCTGAGGGTGTAGGTGAGGCCTGCGCTCAGCGGAGCGATGAGGCTGCGCTCCAGTTGCAGCACCTCCAGTGCGCTGATGCCGAGCGGCCGGTCGTCGCCGTTCTCCACCTCCAGGTAGAGGGTGTCCACCGCCACATGCGGGCCTTCGATCACGGCGCGCTGGTAGGAGGCCAGGGTGCTGGTACCGAAGCTCTCGCGCTGGGTGCGCAGCTCCTTGCGCTTGCGGCGCACGGTCTCCCAGCGGCGGTGCACGGTGGAGAGCTCCGCCCGGCGCCGGAAGGGCATGGTGTCCGTGGTGGTGAAGTGGATGCGGTCGATGAGCAGGGGATGGTCGCCGTAGAGGCGGAGGACGGTGCGGCCCTTCTCTTCGCGACGGTCCCAGCGCAGTGCCCCGGCGCTGACGTAGCGGCCCTCGCTGCGGGCCTGCACGCTGTGGCCCACGCCCAGCACCTGCACGGGCGCGGTGAGCGAGTCGTTCAGCTCGATGCGGTAGTAGCGGTGGTCGCTCAGCGGCAGGTCCATCCAGCGCAAGGTGCGCGCGGCACCGTCGCCACCGAGGGAAAGGCCTTGGTCCTTCACCATGAACCAGTGGCTGCGGTCGTCGCTGCCGGTGATGCGGGCGCTCTTGTTCACCTGCGCATTGCGGATGCCCAGCTCGAAGCCTTCCATCAGCGTTCCCGCAGGCACCTCGAACTCCACCACGGTGCGTAGTCCCTCCCGTTCGTTGCGCAGGATGGTGTAGGGCACGTCGTGCGCCTCGCTCAGTTGGGCGGCCTCGGTGCGGGCGATGTAAGGCACCAAAGAGCTGTCCGGCGCCAGGATGCGCAGGTCGTGCAGGGAGGGCTGGGAGCGTGCCACCACCTCCGGCGAGAGCACGATGAGGTGGTGCCCCGAACGCTGCACGGGGCCCAGGGTGGTGGACCACTGCGGCTGCTGCGCGCTGGCACCCAGCACGCAGCCCAGGGCCAGTGCCAGGCTAGTTGGTCGGTGCATCGGCATCATCCTTCAGCAGCACTTTCAGTTTCTGGTAGAGGAAGCTGATGACCAGCAGCAGCACGCCCAGGCTGATGAAGGCGGCCACGCGGGCACCTTCCGAGGCACCCCGGATATCGAAGAGGAAGAGCTTGGCGAGCGTGATGCCGAAGAGCGTGAGCGCGATGATGCGCACCATGCGCACACGGGCACGCATGCCGTAGAGCATGAAGAGGAAACTGCCGATGCCCCAGAGGATGGGATAGCCGGCCGTGCGCGCCTTGTACAGGGCGTGGTCCAGCGCGTAGGCATCGGTGCCGGCGGACTGGACGGCGAGGAGCAGGTGGTCCAGTTCCTGGCTGCCCAGCACCACCAGCAGGCTGCACATCACCCAAGCGTAGATGTTCCAGTAGGACGAGCGCAGGGTGAGCACCTCGCGCGACCAGCGCATGGCGCGCAGCACCAGCAGCACGGTGAGGGCGAAGGTGAGGTAGTGCGCCAGGTGGTGGCCCGTGCCCTGCATCCGGCCCAACTGGTCACTACGCAGCTGCTGCATGCCGATGTCGTAGTGCATGGTGATGAGCATCAGGAAGGCCAGGCCGAAGAGCACGCCCACCGCGGTGCGCAGCCAGGTGGCTCTTCCACGGGTGGCACTGTCCACCGCCAGCAGGTACAGCAGGCGGAAGCTCATGCCCGCCATGAACACGGTTCCCGCGGGCAGCAACTTGGCCAGTTGGTGCTCCAGTTCCAGCAGTCCCAGGGTGTAGCCCAGCACGGCAGCGGCAGCGATGTAGATGCCCCGCACGAGGCCGGCCGTGATCTGCAGGTCGCCGAACACCCGGTGGTCCGCAGGCCATTTCGCCCACAGGCGCACCTGCAGCACCAAGGCCGCCAGGGACACCAGGCCGGTGATGAACAGGCGGTTCGCCACGGGCAGCAGCGGCGTGGGTTGCACCTCCATGTAGCCCCAGAGGTCCATGCCCAGGCTGATGGCCATGAGGATGGTGACCAGCACGCTGGTGCGTTCCACCAGGCGGATGCCGGAGCGGCGCGCGAACCACAGGAGCAGCACGCCCTCCGCGGCCCAGAACAGGGTGATGTGGTCGCCCTGCAGCTGCACGGGTGCGGCCAGGCTGATGAAGGTGAGCACCACCCCGATGAGCAGGTACACCAGGTTGCGGGGCACGCGCTCATCGCGGAAGAAGCGCAGGGCGAACACCACGTTCACCGCGGCCAGCAGCACGCAGAAAAGGCCACCGACGCGCACGTCGAGGTCGGTGAGGAAGTGCATGCCCACCCCGAAGTACACGGCCGTGTTCCCCACGAAGAGCCCGTAATCCAGCGGGATGAAGGTGCTGCGGTGGCGCAGGTCATAGAGCAGGATCATGGCGAAGAACGCCGCATAGAAGGCCGTGGCGAAGGCAAAGGCGATGGCCACGGGCCGGGGTTCAAGGCTGGTGTAGCTGGTCATGGACCAGGTCAGGAACAGCAGCCAGCTGAGGGCGAAGGCCAGGATGTTGAGGATGCTCCACTTCTTGTAGTTGGCCAGCACCAGCATGCC
>JBGTAJ010000005.1:0-2386 GCA_041749915.1 Flavobacteriales bacterium | reverse complement strand
AAGATCAGATGATCGGAATGCCCCGACCGGGCCAGTGAATTGTCCTTCACCCGTAATGCGCTCCAGTGTCACAGGGACCACTGTGTTCACCAAGGTCGTATCGTAGGGAAGCGATACACGCAGGTAGTTGTCGGTATAGCCCTCGATGCGATCGGTCGAACTCACCTGCGCAGGTAGTCCCGACGCACGAAGAGACCCTGCGGTTTTAGTTCGTCCAGCAGGGTCCTCTGCGAGAGACCCTGCCGAGGTCCGGGCCTGATGGTCGGAGGATGAATTGCCTGGATCGGACCGTTCACCGTGTTCGAACAATACCGGTCGTGTACTGCCCAGGTGCCGCTCATAGAACGCCCGCTGTAACTTGCTGCTGAGGATGCGCAGTTGTTTGGTGCGTTCGCGGCGCACCTCCATCGGGACAGCCTCGTCCATGCGCACGGCTGTGGTGTTGGCGCGCTCGCTGTAGGTGAACACGTGCAGGTAGTCCACTGGGATGCTGCGCAGGAATTCGTGGGTCCTGAGGAACTCCTCCTCGGTCTCCCCCGGCGTGCCGGTGATCACGTCCACACCGATGCAGGCGTGCGGCATGCGCTCCTTGATGCGATGCACGCGTTCGGCGTACAGCGCGGTATCGTAGCGGCGGCGCATGCGTTCCAGGATCACATCACTGCCGCTTTGCAAGGGCATATGGAAGTGAGGTGCGAAACGCTGGCTGTTGGCCACGAAGTCGATGATGCCGTCGTGGCACAGGTTGGGCTCGATGCTGCTGATCCGGAACCGATCGATGCCTTCGACCTCGTCGAGGGCCTGGATGAGGCCGAGGAAGTCTTCCTTCCCCAGGGTCGACGACCCTGGGGAGGTCGACTTCCCGAAATCCCCCGTGTTCACGCCCGTGAGCACGATCTCCTTCACCCCGCTTGCCGCGATGTTGCGGGCCTGTAACACGGTATCCGCGATGGTGGCGCTGCGGCTTCGTCCACGGGCCAGGGGAATGGTGCAGAAGGAGCAGAAGTAGTCGCAGCCATCCTGCACTTTAAGGAAGGTTCGGGTGAGGTCGTTCGCGTTGTAGCTGGGGATGAAGCGCTTGACGTCCTTGATGGGGGAGTAGATCGCCTTGCCGCTCGAGGGCTCTTCGTCAAGCCCGGAATGACAGGCTTCGATGTGGGCCGCCAGGTCGAATTTCTCATTTGCACCCAGCACCAGGTCAACGCCGGGGATGGCGGCGATCTCCTCGGGCTTCAGCTGTGCGTAGCAGCCCACCACGGCGATGAAGGCCTCCGGGTTGATGGCCTGGAAACGGCGCACGTGGCGGCGGCATTCCTTGTCCGCGTTCTCCGTAACGCTGCACGTGTTCAGTACGAAGACATCCGGCCGTTCCTCCTGCCGCACCTTGGCATAGCCTGCCTCCTCCAGCGAACGGGCCAGGGTGCTGGTCTCGCTGAAGTTGAGCTTGCAGCCCAGCGTGTGGAAGGCGACGGTACGGGGGGAGCTCATGGATCCAGCGGCTCATGTGGGCATGTGCACATGGACACACGGGCCAGCATGGCTTGGCGGCACAAAGGTACCGAAGGGCCTGTGAACATCTAATTCGCGGAAGTTCAGGTACTTTGAGGCATCCTATCCGTTCCTTGCGCGTCTGTAACAAGGAGGCCATGAACACACCCGCCTACTTCGACTTCAACCCACCGGTGATCACCGAACCGAGCGTGTTGGTGGCGGAGTTCAGTACGGGAGTGGCGGAAGCCGATGAACCCCGACTGTTAGTTTCACCAGTGCCCGCAAGCGACCAGTTGAACGTATCCTCATCCCACGAGATACGATCGGTCCGGGTCGTCGCTGCCGATGGTCGCGAGGTGGATCAACGGTCCATACAGGCAACCTCCGGAGCCATCGACGTCTCCATGTTGAGAGCGGGCGCCTACCTGCTCTCCGCCACCATGTCCGACGGAAGCATCGTTCGGAAGCACTTCATCAAGCACTGACCATGCGCCTGCCGCACACGCTCTTCATCACCTTGCTATCGGTCACCTTGCTCGCGCAGCAGCCGGGCAGCCTTGATCGCTCTATCAATGCAACGGCCCTTGCCACACCTCGCTTCTCTGAGCTGGAGATGCCGACCGCAAAGGCATCGCGCCCATTGAACAGGCCATAAGAACGACCACGGTCTCAAACTGGTCGCCGTTGGGTGGTATGGTTCCTTCAACGGTGGACAGTCGAACCACCATTTATCCGGGTATGAACCTCAAAGGCGTCATCATGTATTCAGGCGCCAGCAGCAATCGCGATGTGGTCCTGACCGCCGTGGGTGGCAGCACGCCGACCAACGTGGCCAGCAACGTGTACAACGGTGCCGATGTGAACATGGACGGCGTGGTGAAGTATGTCGGCCCCA
>JBGTAJ010000004.1:0-10490 GCA_041749915.1 Flavobacteriales bacterium | reverse complement strand
ACCCACATCATCCGTGGGGATCGTGTGACCTGTCGGGCCGGAAATGGCCTGTCAACAGCCCCCAAGGCCACCCCAAGAACCATGGTCCAACTCAACCCCGATGACCAACTTCGGCAAAACCGGTTCTTCGGACTACCCTATTGACAGAACAAAGGGACGGACAGGTAATGACCATTAAGGAGCAAGCCTCCGTTATAGTTGAAAGCAGGGCGATAAACGCTCAGTTAGAATGTGAATTAGATCGCGTCAAGAAGCTCACCTGGTTCGACCATTTATTGGGCAAGAAATAATATGATCTGGCCGCTAGTACGGAACCAATTCCCTTAACGCCGGGAAAGCACGCATGAAGGAGGGATGCCAAGGGGCTCCGGCTCTCGTGAGCCGCAAGGCGTGTGCGCCCTTGAGGATCCCCATCACCTCCGCCGTTCTCCACGCGTGCGCCAGGCCGTTATTCCCCCACGCGACCACTGTCAAGGTGCACCGGGCTCGCATCTCTAAGAGTGCCTTGTCATTGAGTCGCAGAGCGCTCCTGTCGTGCAGGTCAAGGCCGTTCAGCACGGCCGGCTTCGATGTCCGCTGGCTGAACAAGTTGCCCACGTAGAAGCCGCCGAACTCTCCCCAGCCCTGCACCATGGCTGTGCATTTGCGGATGGTGTTGTCATCCTTCTCCGCATCCGCCGTGGAGGGATTGAGCATCACGAAAAGCACAACCGGTTTGTCCCTGTCCCACGTTCGCCAGAGCTTGAGCCGGTGGCGCTCATCCACGGTGAGCACTGCCCCTCTGGATGGGTCCATCATCGACTTTCTGTCTGGTTCCCGTTCGTCTTCATCAGTTCATTGAACTTGGTCCAGCCGATCTTATGGCCATAGGTCGTCCCGCTGGGGAACCAGACCACGGCCCCTTTCGAAACGGCCAAGGCGCCCAGCATAGCGCCATCCTGCCACACCTTGAAACGGATATCGGATTTGCCCAGCTCGCGGCTGGGAAGGTCGAAATGGACTTCGTGCTTCGCCATGGTAAATTCTGTTTGGCACGAAAGAACCGAACTTTTCGTGAATGACAAGGCAGCCGATCCCCGCCTTCGAGCGAATGCTCATCTTGCGTCCATGAGCAACAAGATCCAGAACTACCAGAAGCGCTGTTGGAAGCAGTACAAGGCGGCGATCGGCTATCCGGAGAAAAGGACCTACCTGCATGGCACCCCCATCAAGGTACAGGTGCCCGTGGATACAGGGACGGGCGGCCTGTTCATCGTAGGGGCATATCCAACGGCCCAGTTCAATACCATCGGCAGCTTGCGTGATGTGCCTGTGGGCGATCACCTCTATCCCTTCAGCAACGAGTCCTACTTCGATGGGAGCTCGGTCCGCTCGGTCCGTTCCGGTGCCGAACTGGAGGAGCTCTATTTGCGCCCATTGGGCGTCGCGCGGTCGAGCTGTTGGATCACGGACCTGGTGAAGGTGTTCCTGTTCAAGGAAGGCCATGTGGACAAGTACCAGGCATTGGGTGCGGCCAAGGGGCTGACGGAAGATCGCAGCAAGTTCATCCACTACGCTTCTCATCCAGGGTCCTCGGCGTTCCTGGCCGAGGAGCTCGAGCTTGCCGCTCCGAAGGTGGTCGTGTTGTTGGGTAGTGAGGTTGCGGGTGTCCTGCTGGGCGGTGGCGCCAATGGTACCCGGTGGTTGACCGAGCAGGAGCATGTGTTGGAGATGAAGGACGCGCAGTATCGCTGTTTTGCGTGCCCGCATCCCGGCATACTGATGCGCAATTCCGCAGGCTCGATCAAATGGAAGAAGATGCTGGAAAAACAGCTGCCCTTGATCGCCCGGGCGTTGGCGTGAGGGTACTTGCTGCTGACCGATCCCACTAGAGGCCAACAGATTGGCAAACACGGAGCCCCCGACGCTTGCGCCGGGGGCTCCGATCCTTGTGGTGCCGGTCAATTACTTCTTGGCCGGTGCATTGCTCCGCCCGCCACCGGACGACTGTCCCGGCGTGGTGCTCGGCTTGTTCGCGGGATAGGCTGGTCGGGAGCTTCCGCCGCCCTTGTTGCCTCCGCCTTGGTTTCCTCCTTTGCTCATGGTGAAGAGTTGTTGAGGTTCATGATCCGGGTCACTTACCCTCCTCCCTGCGCCCGGTCCGTGGGATGAGGGGGCATCTTAAGCCCGTCACAGACACCCGATCGTCCGAGTGAGGTTGCGGGGCAGAGGTGGATGTCATTTGCTGGAGCACTCGTGCCAGCAGCGGCCGCTACAGTCGTGCCAGCAGTCGGTGGCATCGGGTGCGGCCATTTCCTGGCCAAAGGCTTCCCTGTACAGGCGAGCGGTGCGATTGAAGCCCGCCTCCAGCTGGCGTTCATCCTCTTCCCCACGCATGCCCAGGTAGGGGAAGTGGTGCAGGTAGTGGCCGAACACCAGCTGGCAGTCCTCGTGGTAGGCGCGGGTGTCCAGGATGTGGTAATGCCAGAACTGGTCGATGACCTTGGTGGGCACCATACCCTTGCCGTGGAGCTTGCACAGGTGCAGGTAGCGCTTGTACTCCACCTCGTTCACTTCGCACTGTTCGCGGCTCCAGCCCAGCCCTTCGTCGGTTTCCATCAGCTTCGTCTTCACCATTTCCAGGTCGATGGCGGCGATCGCGGGGTCGATGCGTTTGTCATGGATCAGGTGAGAGATGCGCTCGGGCTTCAGGGGCTCGGGCAGGAGCACGGCATAGGCTTCTTTCAGGTGTGCTTTCATGGTCGTAGTGTGTTTTGGGCTTGTGCCCGTTATTCGTTGCTTGGTTTTTCCTTTCTCGGTCCTTGGGCTCATGCTGTTTCCCCAACTGCCGCCATTGTGGGCAGTGAGCCATCGGGGCACCGGATTTCAACTGCTCATGGAGTGCTTGTTGGTGTTCGCGGTTTCACTTGATCCAGAATCGCTCCAGGTAGCGGTCGCCTTCAGCGCCGATGGCCTTGCGGCCGTGGAGCATGCGGTGGTTGTCGATGATCAGCGCTTCGCCCTGTTGTAGCTTCATCTCCATGGGTGGCATCGCCGCCAAGGCTTCGCGGAAGGCGAGCAGTGAGGGTTCGTCGCGGTCGCCGGGGTTGGCCAGCCAGAAGGAGTAATAGAAGCGCAGCCTGCCGCGGTCGTACAGCACAAAGGGCCAGCTGCCGGGGTCGTCCGGAAAGACCCTGTGTTCGTTCAGGTGGAGGTTGAAGAGGCGGTCGCGGTGTGTAGGTAGCAGCCGGTCGAAGGCGGCTTGAGCATCGGCAAGGAGGCTCTCACCTCCCTCCTCGCTCTGCCGGTGGCAGTACCAAGCGATATAACGGGCGGCATGGTGATCGCTGTGCAGGTCCAGCGAGCGTGGCGAGGTCACCATGGCTTTGCTCTCGGGCCGCACGCGGACCTCGGTGCGCTGGATGATGGTGCCGAGCGCCGCTACGGTTTCCCGGAAATCGCCATAGGTCAGGGCCGGCACGTGCTGGTACCCTTGCTCGGCAAGCGTGGCCCGCAGGTCGGAAGGCAGATCGATGGTGTTCATGGTTGCTGTGGGTTTTTGGGAAGGATGGTCGCTCAAGCGCTCTGGCGTTGGGCGATCAGCGCATAGCGGCGGCGGTCGATGAACTCGTGCAGCTGCACGGCCGCGCGGTAGGAAGGCAGGAGGACCTGGAAGCTGTACTCGCCACCCCGGTGCTGTACGCGGAGCACCCGGTTACGCACGCACATTACCTGCACGATGTCTCGGATATAGAGGAAAACCTCGCGCTTGACCTTGCCCTCCTCATCCAAGCGGATGCGCACGATATGGCGTGGTGTGAAGAGCAGGATCACCACCAGGCTTTTCCGCACGGCATCGGCGCCGAGGCGGTGACCTTTGGTCTGGTAATGGTTGTCGGGCACCGCGAAGCCCTGCTCAAGCAACTGGGTGCCATATTTCTTGCCGGAAGCATCGAGGTAGCGCTCGCCGACGTTCACCACCACATGGCGGACGTAGTTGAGCTCTTCGGCCTCGAGGGCCTTCCCGGCATGTTCAAGGATCGACGGGATGCAGGTGGCGTTGGGGAATTCCTGCTGGAGCTTGCGCTCGATGGTCTGAAGGATGTTCGGGTACATGGCCTTGGGTTTTGACCAAAGCTGTACCCAACGACAGGCCGTTATCCCGGTTGGGGTAATGAAATACTGTACCGGGGTAATGAAACGTAGCCGACCCTCAGATCTTCTCCTTCAAACGGGCTTCTACCGCATCCGCATAGGCGGCTCCCACTTCCATCATCCTCGGGCCAGGACTGCCTTTATCAGGCTTGCATTCCACCCACACCGAGGCACGTGACCAACGGGTGATACGCTGCGGATTGACGAGGGAAAACTTGGAGACCCTCAGCATAGCTCCTTTCGGAAATCCATCGGCTTCCAAGGCAGCATCGGTCATGGAAAGTTTGGGCACGATCACTGGTCGCCTTTCCGTGAAGTAGACGATACGATCATTGTGCCCATATGCCTCTCCATCCGGCGATTCGATTGAAACAATATCCTCCAGCCGGACCTGCAAGCGTTCCCTATTCTGCAACCGCAGGTCCACCATTGTCGGCTTACGGGTGGCATCGATCAACCGGATGAAACGGTACATCGCATGTCTAAAGTCGTGTTCGTCAAACCCTTTGGTAAGATGTTCAACAGGAACCTGCTCCTTCAAGCGCTGGATCTTCTCGATGCGCAATAGGTTGTTAGATATCTGTCCACTGATGAAGATCACAGGCAACTCCAACTTCTGAGCAATATCCAATCCTGCTTCTTTGTCCCCGTGAATCTCAATATCGAGCATAAGAGCATCCGGGGCGGTGGCGCGAACCCGCTCCATGTACTTCGTCGCATCCTCCTGGGCTGTGACAACCAGCACGTTGTCAAGAGCCTTCAAGGAGCTGACCAAGTGATCCAGAATTACAGGATCATCTTCCAAGACAGCTATCCTCAACCTGCTCATGGCTTGATGCGAAGGGTAAGTACGGCACGATAGAGATCTGCCGAAACCGGTCCATGCGCCAACTCGAACGCTCCGTCCAGAATGGTCTCCAAACGCTCGTTCATGTTCTTGAGTCCGATGCCGCCTTGTCCGCTCCCGGTTTTCCTGCCGATCCGGTTCGTCACCTCCAAGCGGAACTCATCGCCTGCGAGGGAGATCACCACACGGAGGAAGCCCGGATGCTCCACGTCGCCGTGCTTGAAGGCATTCTCCAACAGGTAGCCCGTCACCAGGTGTGGCAGACATGGCTCATGGTACCAACGCGAGTGCTGGTCAACCCCATCGGTGATCACGTCCAGCCCATCCCGCTCTTTGCGCACAAGGGCTTGCATGTCCACATAGCTCTTGATGAAACTGACCTCCTCACCGACGCCGACCTTGTGCGTGGACCCCTTGTACAGCACATAGTCCATGGTCTTCATCATGGTGTCCATGCCGTTGCTCAGATTGCCAGCGTAGCTCTGCAAGCGGGCCATGATGTTCTTCATGGTGTGCGGCTCCAGTTGGATCTTCAGGTTGTCAGACTGAAGCAAGGCGTTCTCCACTTCCAGCTGCGCGTTCTCCTTGATCAACGCATCCCTGTGGGCCGTGATGCGCTCCTTCTCTTTCTGCAGGGCATCCCGTTCCTTCCGGGTCCGGCGCAGCTTGATGAACAGCCAGACCAAGGCGACGGGGACGGCGAAGAAGAGCAGGGCACCCAGGAACTCACCGCTGTTCATTTGCGTGTTGTTGCGTGGTGAATGTAGAAAGAGATGCGTTCATGTGCTCCGCCTTCCGGCATGTTGTCTGGTTCGAAAGAGCTGCCGAAGATCTCTTGTCAGATGTGATCCTGGTGGGGCTGGCAGGCTGCGTCTATCCCCAAGCCCGCTGCACCAGTTCCACTTCATACGCCTGTGCATCGCGGCCCACGGCCTTGGTCCGGTGCCTGAGGTTGGCGTGGCGCAGGCTGGGATGGATGAGTGAGACCACAGTGCAAGCTGGTGCGTCCGGCGTGCACTGCACTGCAGTGCGATGGGCCGCTTGTTGTCTGTCGATGTCGCCCAAGCGTGCACCGAGCCAGGGGCTGAGCTGCGGGGAGAGCGGGGCGATCAGTGAAGGCACCTCACTGCCCAGCACCAGGATGCCCCGTGGTTTCATGTGGCGCAACTGGGTGAGGAAGAAGGCACTGCACTCCGCCACGAATCGCGCATCCTTGCGCCCTGGGAAAACACCGGTGGTGGCCGAACCGGCCCGCAGGCCCATGAAGAAGTTGGTGAAGAAACACTGGCGTGGTTCCACTCCCGCCTCCTTCAGCAGGTTCAGCAGGTTCCGCCAGGTCGGCGCCTTCAGGTTCTCCATCTTGTTGTCCTTGGACCGGTGGTACTCCACCTCGGAATGGAAGTCGTGCCCCAGCACCATGATGCCCCCGACCGGGAAGCTGGGCGCTCCCTCTTCCATCCACAGCCCGTGCCCGCCTGGGAAGAACGCAGTGCCGGCAATGGCCTCCGGTACGGGGATCACACCGCTCGGATAGGTGTCTGGGTGGGGCAGCGCTTCGCGGAGCAACAGGGCTTGGGTCATGAGTGCGTATTAGGAACTGCAATAAAGGCAACAAAGGCTCATCCTTCAGCTCCCACTCCACCACCAGAAAGTCCTCCAGCGCACAGCCGCAGCGCAGCGCCGCTTCCAGCCAGCGCAGCTGCGTACCGCGCATCGCGTCCTTCTTCCGCTTCTTGCTTTCCGCGAAGACCAAGCGTTCTTCCTTCCACGCCACCACATCCCAGCAGCCGCTGAAGCTGTTGCCGTTCTCGGCGGCGATGGCCTGGAGGCGCTCGTTCACCCAAGCGTCGGTGATGGGCAGCTGTTGCTGGGCGCGCGGTCCCTCGGGATGCCAAGCGTTCCAGAGGCTGGGGTTCATCTTTCCGTTGCCATAGGTCTCCAGCCAGCGGCCCTGCCAACCGGCGGCTTGGAAGGCGCGCAGGATGGCCACCTCTGCGAACTGCGGCTTGCCATCAACGAGCAGGAGGTCCTTGCCGCCGAAGGTGTGGGCGCTCTGCTGCCCGCTGTAGGCCGTGAAGTGCGCCCGGCACAGCGGCACGTGCACGATGCCGTGGGAGAGGGGGAGCGGGAGCGTGTCGGTGGGGTGGAGGGCGGCGGGGAACATGGCGCAAGTCTACAGGCCGTTGGCCACTGTTCCGGTCACGGCCCCATTGGGTGTTGTGCCTTGTCCCGTGCCCCTGGTCCACTACCCCTGCTCCCGCATCGCATCCAAAAACCCTTGCACCACGGCCTTGATCGCGTCAAAACGGGCGTTCCGGATGTTGGTGCCGGGCTGCAGGTAGAGATCGCGGTTCACCTCCAGCATGATGGAACGGACCCTTGCGTCGCGCTGGTAATACACCATGGGCACCAGCGTACCGCGATAGGGCCGGTCCACGCCGAGGCTGTAACCGGCCTGTGCGAAGTAGGCGGTGGCGCGGTCGATGAGCGCTTGCGGTGTGTGGAACGCATCGGTGCCGATGTTGAAGTGGGGGCGCGGCAGCTGCTGGTCCAGGTCACGTCGCAAAGGAAGTGCGGGGAACGAATGACAGTCCACCAGGGTGGCCTGGCCATGCAGGAGCAACTGGGCGTCCACCGCGGCGGTGAGGCGCTGGTGGTGCGGTCCGTAATGTTCCTGTAGCACCTGTTCGCGCAGTTTTGTGCTCACGGCGCGCAGCGGCATTCCGGCATCGCTGTGCGTGTACAGCACGCCCATGCCCACACGGGCCATCACCTCTTGTGGGTCCTCTTCCCCTTCCTGTTCGCAGGTCTTCTCGATACTGTGGCGAATGCCCAGCACGACACCTGCACGGCAACACCAACGACCGTTGGGCAGCATGTAGGTGCTATTGGGCGGTTCGCTCGGATGCCCGCTTCCATGTCCGTGTGCACTATCTTTGAGCAACACCATCATCGGCATGAAGACCACACGGGAGTTGACGGCCATTATTGAACGGGAAGGGAACGGCTATGTGAGCCTTTGTCCTGAACTGGATGTGGCCAGTCAGGGCGATACCATTGAAGAGGCGCGAGCGAACCTGGTGGAGGCGTTGGAGTTCTTCTTCGAGGCTGCTTCGCCGAAGGAATTGCTGGAGCGGTTGCACGATGAAGTTCTTGTGACCCGTGTACGGATCGCCGTGTGATGCGCACCCTGAGCGGGAAAGAGGTGTGTGCCATCCTGAAGAAGCACGGCTTCGAGCAGGTGAGCCAGCGTGGCAGTCACATCATCATGCAGAAGCAGGTGCCCGGAAGCACCATTACCGTGCCCGTCCCTGACCATAAGGAATTGCGCATCGGCACCTTGTTGTCGATCATCCGGCAGAGCCAGTTGGATCGTTCACTATTCGCTTAACGCCGGTGGAAAGGAGATAGGCCTGCACCACCTCACCCGACCGCACCACCAGCCGCGCCAGCGACCCCTTGCGCCATTGCGCATCCACCGGTCCGGCAGTGAAACGTTCGCCACGCACCAAGGCCGTGAGCGCCTGGCAGGTTTCGATCCGATCGAAGCCGTCGATCAATTCGTGCGGTTGATGAAAGGGGTGCTCTTGCACGAAGGCGTTCCGGTCGAAGGGGACTACCAGGTCCAAGGCGTGGCACAACTGGATGAGGTCGTCCACCGGCTCCACGTTGATGGGCACGTGGCTGAGGGTGCCGTCGGGCTCCCTACGCAGGCTGGGCGGTGGCTTTGGCAGCTTACCGCGCAGCTTGGGCAGCAGGTCCAGCAGCGGTTGGAAATGCGCTGCGGGTAGTACGGTTATCCGCCTGCGTTCGTTCGCTTCCTTCAGTTCATCCATCCTTCGAAAGTCTCGAACATTTCCAGAAAGCTATTCCCGGGGAGCGTTGAATGATCTCTTCCCGCGATACCCTTCGCGGAACCAGGGTCGTGTTGATCAGCTACTTTGCTGCTCATGTCCAACACGCACATCGCTTTCGACCTCATCGGCGACATCCACGGCCATGCCGCCGAGCTGGAGGCCTTGTTGGCGAAGCTGGGCTACACCCGGCGGGGCGGCAGCTACAGCCACCCGCAGCGCAGGGTGCTCTTCCTGGGCGACTACATCGACCGCGGCCCGCGGATCAGGGATACGCTGGCGCTGGTGCGCGGCATGGTGGAGGCCGGGAGCGCCGTGGCGCTGATGGGCAACCATGAGTACAATGCGCTGTGCTACCACACGCCGGACGGGCGGGGCGGCTACCTGCGCGCCCATGAGCACGAGAAGCGGAAGCAGCATGTGGCCACCTTGGAACAGTTCGCGGGCCTGGAGCCCGAGTGGGCCGATCACCTGGAGTGGTTCCGCCAGCTGCCGGTGGCCATCGAGGGCCCCGGTCTGCGGGCCGTGCATGCCTGCTGGGACCCCCGCCACATCAGCCTGCTGAACGCGGAGCTGAAGAAGGGCGGGTTCACGGAGGAGCTACTGAAACGTGCCTCGGTGAAGGGCAGCGCCCTATGGACGGCGGTGGAGGAGACGCTGAAGGGCAAGGAGCTGCGGCTGCCGGGGGGCAGCGTTTTCCAGGACAAGGGCAACCACTCGCGGCGCGACGTCCGCATCCGCTGGTGGGAGGACCCCGCCGGCAAGAGCTACCAGGAGCACAGCGTGACGCAGGAGGAAAGCCTCACCCGCGCGCCCGTGCTGGACCGCAGCCATGCCGACGGCTTCATCTACGGGGAGGATGCACCACCGGTGTTCTTCGGCCACTACTGGCTGGAGCGCCACCACCCCGCCATCATGCGTCCGAACATCTGCTGCCTGGACCACAGCGTGGCGAACCCGGAGGTCGACGGCCGCCTGATGGCCTACCGTTTCGATGGGGAGTCGGTGCTGGACCCCGCCAAACTGGTGTGGGTGGATCGGATGGACGTGGCTGGGTGAGCTTGTGATCTGTGGGGGTGCTACTGGCCTCTGGCCTCTGGCTACTGGCCAATTGTCATAACATCCGCCGTTGATACTTGTGACTTGACACTTGAGTCTTGTCACTTGAGTCTTGTAACTGGATCCCCGGTCGATCATGGTGCCTCCGTTGCTAAGGCCCTGTTGACGGTCATTCGCCCTTGGCCGCTCACTCCTTCACCACCCGTAGCCCCGTTCCCTGGCCTATTTCCCGCAGCACGTACAGCCCGGCAGGCAGCGCGTGCAGGTCCAGCTGTCCCTGCATGCCCTGCACCACTGCGGTGCGCAGCAGGCGGCCTTGGGCATCGCAGAGCTGCAGTGGATGTGGGCCATCGGTGGTGAAGCGCAGGGTGATGTCGTGCTCGGTGGGGTTGGGGAAGAGGGTGAAGGTGGGGGCGGCGGCCTCCTGCACTGCGGTGCTGATGACCTGCACCGGGGCCGAGGCTGCGCTGGCACAGCCCAGCGCATCGGTGATCTGCACGGTGTAGCTGCCGGGGCCGGTGGCGGTGATGCAGGGCCCGGTGGCATCGGGCAGGGGCTCGCCGTTGAGGTACCACTGGATCTGCGGGCGGTAGGCG
>JBGTAJ010000003.1:0-5237 GCA_041749915.1 Flavobacteriales bacterium | reverse complement strand
GGCATGGACTACAATGAGACCATCACCACCGGTGCGCCCTTCGGCGACATCTTCGAGAACGTGCCCTTCGGTGAGTACAGCTACTCCATCACTGCGCCGTGCTATGAGCCTGTGAGCGGCACCGTCACGGTGGATTGCACCTCGGGCGATGGCATCGCCGTCGTCGTGGAGCCGGTGGCCACCACCACCAACGCCGTGTTCTTCTTCGTAGGCTCGCCACTGACCATCCCCGGCGCCACCATCTTCCTTAGCGATGGCATGGACTACAACGAGACCATCACCACCGGTGCTCCCTTCGGCGACATCTTCGAGAACGTGCCCTTCGGTGAGTACAGCTACTCCATCACTGCGCCGTGCTACGAGCCCGTGAGCGGCAACGTCACTGTGGATTGCACCAACGGCGATGGCATCGCCGTCTTCGTGGAGCCGGTGGCGATCGTGCTTGATGCTACCGTCACCATGGACGCATCCACCCTCACCGCAGCCGCCACCGGGGTGGACTACCAATGGGTGGATTGCGACAACAACAACGAGCCCATCGAGGGCGCCACCGCGCAGAGCTTCGATGCGCCCCAGGATGGCAGCTACGCCGTCATCATCACCAGCGGCAACTGCTCCCAGACCTCCGAATGCCTCACCGTAATCGGCACCGCCGTGTCCGGCATCACGGGCGGTACGGAACTCCTTGTATACCCCAACCCCTTCCAGGACGTGCTCACCATCCGCACCCCGGCACAGGGCGAGCCCGTGCAGGTGGAGCTGTTCTCCACCGCTGGCCAGTTGCTGCGCACAGAGACCAGCAGCGCTGCAGCGCTCATCACCCTGAACACCGCGCAGCTCCCTGCCGGCAGCTACATCCTGCGCCTCACCGCCAACGGCGAGCGCAGCACCCACCCGGTGGTGAAGTAAGCCACCCCACAGCAACGGCGGGTGCAGGGCAGCATGGGCTGTTCCTGCACCCGCTGCTTCTTTGCTGCCCCCGCGTGCCGAAATCCCCAACGAGGGGCACTACAGCGCGCGGCATGCCGGTCCTTGGTGAGTATTGTTCTAGTTCGGGCTCTTGGTGAGAGGCCGAAGACCGCGAAGGCCTGATGCCCCTGAACCGCCGAAGGGGCTCCTGAGGAAGGAACCTGACCGCCGAAACTGACCGCCGGGAGGCAGTGGCCCTTGGGACTCTGCGGTTTGCCCCGAGCTAGTATTCCATGGATCGCAGATCTACGCAAGCGGGGGCGGTCCGGTCGAAGCCCCACTCATCGAACGCGGCACAGAACACCTGATCCGGGTCGTAACCAAAGCGTTCGTAGGCCCGGTAACGAAGCAGCCAAGTGAAGGCGGGGCTTTCATCGGCCAGGGCATCGGCAATAGGATGCATGGCCACCAGACCGGCGGACTGCGTAAAGTGCATGCCTTCTTTGGCGGCGTGCAGGGTGGTTGAACGCCCGAAGTAGGGGAACTTGCCCGAATACAGGTGATGGATGCTCCACTTGTTGGTGCTGCCGTGCCGATCGGGCCTTGTCCCGCCCCCCAGTTCAAAGGCAGCTATAGCCGGTCCGTTCGGTCGCGAGTCCAGGTATACACCCTTGGCCTTTGCCATCTGCTTGATGCTGTCCGGATAACGGTGGTATTTGAGCTTGCCCCGCCCGGGTGGGACCCTGTCGCAATCGGGCATCAATAGCAAGGGCTTCTTCGGAAAGCGGCACAAGGCATCCACATGCTCCACGATCTGGCCGATCAGCCCTTGGAGCTCCGGCTCATGTGCAAGCACTTCCTGATTGAACCAGCCCTCCACGTTACACCGGTCCAACGCACTGCCGAGCTGGTTTTTGGAAGCCAAGTTGTAGCTCATGTTCGCAGGCAGGGTTTATGCGAGGCCCGGACCGCTTGCGTCTTCCCCGGCTTCCATATTGCGGATGATGGTCTCCAGGTCCTTTGCGTGGAAGCTGGCCCATTTGTCCTTCACCTTGACGTGGATCTCGTCGTGTTCCGAGTCGTAACGGGCGCCTAACGCAAGCAAGTCCGTGCTTCCTTGGGCCAGGGCATCCCGCACGGCCAGCAGCGTGGGGAGCAGGTGGGTGGCTTGCTTCTTCATTCTTCAAAAGAAAGGGTTTCCCTTTCATGAGCTATGGAAGAGATGAACTGGGACGACCCTCGCTGGCCCAGAGATTGCCAGCCAAACTGCCTGAGCCGATGACGTGCGGAAGACCCTGCGCAAGGAGGCACGAAGGGCATGCCTTAAGACCCCGGTAAAGCCGGAAGTTGGCTCAGCGCGTTGTGCATAATCTCCATCAATGGCTTTGCCGTAGCCTCTGAGACCATTCCTGATGCTACCCATCCGGTGACCGTACCTGCGTACTGCTTATACCATTTGTTCTTGCCCAGGTACATCAGATCCTTCAAATCCTCGACATCCTGCGCAACAATGCCTTGCCCCTCCTTGATCTGCGCCAACTCGTTCAGGATATCCTCAAGCTTTTCGAAAATGGCGTCCCGTTCACGCGAGGAAAACGGATCCTGGTCCACAACCACATCCATACGGCTAAGTTCCTGCTGTAAGTAATAGAGCACCTTCTTGCACACCGGTTCCATGCGGCAGGAAGGGTCGCCACAAGTGCCATGCTCCTCCAATGATGCGGTAACTTTAGACATGATCAGGGTGATGAACACGATCCGATCGACTTTCGCATCAATATCATGAGCGATTGTTCTGGCTTTGGGAATGAACTCATCAGAGGAAACATAATTTCCGTTCTCTTCCCAGAATTCCTCGGCTAGTTGATTGGCTACGCTCATCCTTGCTGTGTTTCGTGTTGACGACTTTATTGGCACATCTCTGTTTGCAACATAGCATCGGCTGGTGGCTTGAGTTCGACCAGTTATCAACAGGCCGATTCATTTCCAATATTCGTACCGAAGACCCTTCTCTCCCGCACCGGCTATACCCCACGCCGCAAGCTTCTCTAAGCCTCTACAGGGTCTCCCGACGCAGGAGGGGACCCTGTGGTCTCGAAGCGCAGGGTTCCGAAGACGGAGACCGGGCCAGATCTAAGATGCGCATGACAGAGGAGAGAAGGCCGAGCTGGCATTCAGGTGGCCGCAGGCCAGTGGTCGTTAGGTCTTTAGGTTCGGTGCTCAGCGGTCCAATTGCCTCACCGGTCCAGGATCATTTCCTTCAGGGGTGGCATTAAGCATTTAGGTCATGCGGTATCGAGGGGTTGCCCCCGTCAGCATTGTCCAACAGGTTCGGCTCCATGGGCTTTCCGGGTACAAACCCTCCCTTGAAGTGCTGGGGGGCTATGCGCCCTGAACGCAACTAGGAAAGGAAGTTTTCAACACGCATCTACAACCCTGGTAATTCACGGCGACTGTGAAAAACTAAACCCAACCCATCCCTTTTCGATTCCCCCTCTGGTGTTAAGTTGCTGCCTGCGAGTTGACAGAAAGATCGTCAAAGAGTAGACCATGACCAGTGTAGAGATCTGTGCAGGTGCCGGCGGACAATCGTTGGGGCTTGAGCGTGCGGGCTTCGAGCACGAGGCCTTGGTGGAGATCGATGATGCATGCTGTGCCACTCTACGCGCGAACCGGCCGCATTGGAATGTCCTGCACGGGGATGTGACCCGGTTTGATGGACGCCCTTATAAGGGTGTGGAGCTGTTGGCCGGTGGCGTCCCATGCCCGCCATTCTCTGTTGCCGGTAAACAACTTGGCGCCAAGGACGAGCGCGATCTTTTTCCCGAGGCCCTGCGCCTAACCGAAGAGATACGGCCGCGCGCGGTCATGTTGGAGAATGTGCGCGGCTTCCTGGACGCCGATTTCGAAGGGTATCGTAAGCGCTTGTTCAGCCAATTCCGCAAGCTGGGCTACAAGACGGACATCAAGCTGCTGCATGCGTCGGACTATGGTGTGCCCCAGTTGCGACCTCGTGTAGTGATCGTTGCGCTGCGTCCGGAGGATGCCGACCACTTCGCGTGGCCCGAGAAGTTATCCACACCATCACCGACCGTCGGCGACACCCTGTTCGACCTGATGGCAGCCAACAAGTGGCGCGGTGCAGAGGCGTGGGCTGCGGGAGCGCAGTCCATCGGTCCAACCATCGTTGGCGGATCCAAGAAACATGGTGGTCCCGATCTCGGACCGTCACGAGCGCGTAAGGCATGGGCGCAACTCGGCGTGAACGGTGGCACCATCGCTGAGTTCGCCCCTGAACGTGACTTTGCTGAAGTGCCGAAACTCACTGTGCGCATGGTGGCACGGATCCAAGGCTTCCCTGACGATTGGCATTTCACGGGTCGCAAGACCGCTGCGTACAGGCAAGTGGGTAATGCATTCCCACCGCCCGTGGCCGAGGCCGTTGGACGCAGCATCATGCAGATGTTCGAGATGGCTGCGCACCGTTCAGTAATGGTGGCGTGATGGCGATGAAGGAAGCGCTGCTCACCGAAGCACGGAGAACCTTTCACGCAGCATTGCTTGGCTCAGTTCTGAACGTGGACGCGGCCGGTGTGCCCACGAACGCGGACAAGTCGAATCGCCAGAGCATCGCTATCGCTAAGGGTATCATCGAGCGGATCGGGAAACACAGTGGTTCTGAGCGCATGGCCGGTCAGAGTTCCGGAAACCAGTTCGAGGGAATTTGCGCAGAGTACATCAGGAGCACCTTTGGAGCACTCGGGCATTTGCGCCCTGGTAAATGGACCATTACGAAAGGAGTAGGGGGCGGTCGTATGGGCATCGCTCGCTTTGAACAATACTCGCACTTGGAGGCATTGGCCGAACTGGCCTCAAAGACGCCGGAACTGGCCGCAGCGCTGGGAAGTGATTATTTGATCAAGCCGGATGTTGTCATCTATCGAGAACCGGAGCCTGACGAGACCTTCAATGCTCTACTACCCATAGTAAGTGACAAGGAAGCCCGCTACACCGGTCTGCGGTCGAAGAACAGTTCGATGCCGATCCTACACGCGAGCATCAGTTGCAAATGGACACTGCGCAGCGACCGGGCACAGAACGCTCGATCGGAAGGACTGAACTTGGTCCGGAATAGAAAGGGCCGTCTTCCACACATTACAGTGATTACCGGCGAGCCCACACCAAGTTGAGGTGGTAGGGTGAATCAGGACAGGTGGCGATCAGTACATTTCTGAACGACACCATGAAAAAGACCTACCGCAAGCACAGTGCTGCCTTCAAGACGAAGGTGGTGCTGGAAGCGCTCAAGGAGCGCGAGACATTAAGCG
>JBGTAJ010000002.1:0-8921 GCA_041749915.1 Flavobacteriales bacterium | reverse complement strand
GCTTAATGTCTCGCGCTCCTTGAGCGCTTCCAGCACCACCTTCGTCTTGAAGGCAGCACTGTGCTTGCGGTAGGTCTTTTTCATGGTGTCGTTCAGAAATGTACTGATCGCCACCTGTCCTGATTCACCCTACCACCTCACGCTTCACCTTATCGATGTTCTGTATTGTAGCGTCCAATCGAATACTTCGTCCAAACAATCGACCTTCGACTTAGCTTCAAAATATTCCCAAATCACGGTTACCATCAGAATCAATCAACCTCACTGTGTAGGAGACATCAGTAACCAGATCTGGTATGTCAGCGGACAGGCGTGGCACCAAATCCAAGGGGAAGAAGAGGAGTGTGTCTGACGCGCACGCAAAGTCATATTTGACCTCCGCCGCCTTAACGTAGTCGAGACCAAGCGTTGAGGTAATCGTGGTATCAAGAAGAAGCGAGGCATTGGGAGAAAGGCGCGCATGCGCCCGCTCAGCAAGGTCGAACACGGATATACCCTGACCGGATCGTTCCATCAACACTGACGCTACGAAGAGCGATGCACCCCTTGGTGGAGAAAGTTGATTGTGCGAAAAGCGATGCGACCTAACCTGAGCAGAACTGCTCTTGACCTCAACCCGATTTTCTTCGAAAATGAAATCGTGCAGGCCCATTGGATCCACATGCCATCCATTGACCCAGCGTTCGGGGTTATCTCGTGTGGCTATCAGAAAGAGTTCACTCCAAAGCCCTTGTATGGTCTTGGTACTTGGCTTACGCACATGCTGAAGAAGTGAAACAAGCTTTTGTATGTGGGAAGCCACATCGGCCGCTGTGGGGTCCGCAGGAAGTTGATGCGCGAAAGCAACCGCAAACCTGACGAACATCTCTACCAATGAACGTTGGTTGTTGCGAAGAACCGCTAGAGAAAATGTACCCGAAGCCACCCTCGTTCCAATATGAACTCGACCTTCTATTCCATGCTGGACGGTGAGATTCTCTAACCGCAAAGGCGGTGGAAGCGTAGCCAAGGATCCAGCAGTACGCACGAGCATACACGCCTCACCAAGAGCAGTCTTTGCAATGAGAACCGGACCTTGGGAGAGAACATGAAGGGTATGAAAAGTAGACAACCCCGCAGAAGAATCGCGGGAGGCAGGAAGAGATTCAAACGCTTTGAGCAACTCCTTCATCAGTGCGTCATTGAACAAGCCATTGCTGCTCCATAGAAGCAGGCACCCAGATCGCCAGCACCGGAATGTCTGTGGCTAGCTCTACCCCGTTCTGGGTCAATGTCAATCGCCGCAATTGAACAGTCAATCTCTCAACGGCGTGAATCTCTCTGTCCCCAGGGTAGTACTGCGGATCACCTTCCTTTCTATTCGAGCCCTGAAATATGTTGTCGATTTCCTGCTTGTCGTTGACGGCACGTCGCGCACTATCGTCCGGTCGAATGATGTAGACATCGCACAGCTCATGCGGATGATTTCTGAGGAACCTATCAATCTGGAAAAGTACCCCAACGAAAGCCTGATTCTCTTCAGGTTCCGGAACGCCTACTGAGAAAAGAAGCTGCTCGCAAACGTCACTGAGCGCCAATCCAACTACCCCACTGTGACGCGTTGCAACGACACCGAAAAGATCCGCCGAGAGTGGTTCAAAGCTGTGTCGGTCGGTAAAGGAGTCAAAGGCAATTCGGTTCGCCACACACGAATCCATAGATGCATGCGGAGCCTTCACCCAGAACCACCGGTCGCCATATGCGTCACGGAGATGGTCCAATGAAAGAATGTTGCTTCTCGTAGGTTGTAATCGGGAAGACAAGATGAACGCCCGACGCCATTGCTTCAACGGAACCTGTCGCGTTCTAAGGTCATTCAATTCCTCTCGTATGCTCTCCTCGTGCTCCACGTAGTCAATGAAAGCATCACGGACGCCAGCATCCAAGTACAGCCTACAATACCCTAAGTAGCTCCGTTTATAACCAAAGAAGCGAGCACGCTGCTGCAGCGTGTCGGCAGTTCCCATAGATCCAAGTCCTCGAGGCATATAGGTCACCGTGAGACCTTCAATTGTGAAGCCACGATCAAGCGCTTGTCCGCCGATGAGTATCCGCGCGTAGTCTGAACGCCAATTGATATCAGCCACCCGACGTGTGGTTGAGTTCACTTCGCCACTATCAGTCTTTGCAATCGCCCGGCACAGTGCATTGGAGACTTCCTCCCATGGCGGTAGTCCTTCAGGTACAGTCTGTTCGATATCATCAAAGGCCGTCTTGAAGTCCTCGAGTAACTCCTGTCGATTCTGATTGCCTTCCGGTTGAGAAAGAGTCGCTTCCCAGTGGCGCTTGAGATCCCTGACCCATTGGGCATAATACCCCTGTGGATTGGTTTCCCTAGATGGATGTACCAGCATGCTGCGGTTCTTGCCCTGACGCGCCTCACCCATAATGTGCCCGATAGCGACACCAACGAAGAACACACGCATCGCTTCCATCAAGGTTTCAGGAACCTCAGGTGCAGGGTTGTTCCGCACAGGTAGTTCGTTCACGGGTATGTCGCGAACGAGTCTTAGGTCATCACCGAAAAACTCGATACCACCGGAGTAGTCGTCACCGGGTGTTAGCAGTTCAGCAAAGTCGGGTGAAAGGCTATCAAGGATGTTGATGAGTAGATTGGCTTGCGGCGTAGCAGTGTACTGCAGAAAGGTGTGACAAGGGAATAACCCTCGGAGCCCACGAATACGGGCGTAAGTGGCGCTCTCATCGTCATCGTTCACTCTAGTGTTCAAGCTCGCCTGATCCGCCTCGTCATCGATAATCAAAGCAGGGATTCCATTCAGGTCGCATTGGCGCAGAAGGGTGATCAACCTCCGCAGCACGCTCCAGTTCTTCTTGATTGTAACAAGAAGTATCTGGCGGTCAGGAATTGGCACGCTAGGGTCCCTCCAATCACGGAGAATCCTGCTGATGCGGTCACCTTCGTTCTGTCTCGGTTCTTGTAGATGTTGCCACTTCCGATCCAAGCGCGAATGAAGGCGAAGGTCTTGTTCAAGTCGCTGTGCTGACTGTCGGTATAGGTCGTTGGATGTGCCAGTAATTACAATTACCACTGGATAGCCGTTGTCCACTGCCATCGCAGCAACGGTCGTGAAGGACATTGTCTTGCCGCTCTGAACGTATCCAACTACCAGTCCGGTCGCTGATGTCGCAGGTCCAACTGTTGGGGCGCATTGGCCGAGAATCCGAGTCGTTGATTCAATAAGGCTCTCACTCCCTGCTTCGTCCAATTTCCCCTTGAAGTGTTCAAGAAGATCTTCGGTCTCCTGCCCAATTGCAGGTAACCAGCCTCCACCAGAAGATGCCATGTTCAGTTCGATCAGTTGAATATCACTCATGCCACCTGTTCGTCGTTCGTCTCGCTCGGCGCACTAAGGGCTTTCCTAAGCAGTTCGTTTACATGCTGTCTGATAGTACCCGCTTGTCGAACCCCAACATCCCGCGCAATAGTCTCTGCAATTGCTAACGCAGCCGCAACGCGCAACATAGGCTCGATCTGCTCCCCCGACGCACCGCTGAATCGTTGCATGAATGGATGCGCGAGGTTCACGCGAATTTTCAATAGTCGCTGCCTATCGCTCCGTTGGTTCTGTGATATGTCCAACCAGTCCTCAATTGCGGGATCGTTAGCCAGGTCAATAGTGATGACCCACTCCTGATCGAGAAAGGTCAATATGAATTCTTTGGTCGCGGCTGTCTCAACTGGTACAGGAAGCGACACGGGCAGCGGACTAGGAACGGCTTGCTCATGTCTCTGCCCATCAATGACCGATTGAGCGGCACCAAGAGCTTGCGCGGTTGACGCCGCAGCAGATTGAGCAGCTCGGACGATGCTCGTGGTCCTTGTTCGCGCGCGGTATTCTTCGGCCATCTTCAGAATCGGCAGCGGCTCTGCATCCATCTGCTTCCTGAGCTCCACAAGGAAGTCCTCTTCGAGGTCTTCCCACTGGATAGCATCCTTTGTGTGGCTCACCCCAAAGCCTTCAACGTGTAGTTCTCCGAACACCCGTTGATAGCGGTAACTGTTGGGTTGTCCGAACACGGAAGTGGGTCGATAGCCTTCATCCCCGCTCCCCAAAATCAAACGGCCTCGACGGAACAAAGCCAATCCGGCCTCCGACAGCTTCGCTTCCTCGCGGATTGCCACGAACCCGTGTATGCGCTTGTTGCCTGCAAGTCGGACATCGACTTGCTTCTTCCAGACGACTACTTTGCCCGTCGGGTCTCTGGGATTAGCTGCTTCCAGAACTTTGGGTTCTTCATAGTGGAGCAACCCACCGTCATAGTAGATTTCCAGCTTGCCCTCTTTGAGGAACTGGCGATAGATGCTCGTGAGATGCTCCTTGATCTTTGCAATGGTCTTCTTGACCGGCATCTTCGCTGGCCGAAGAAGTATCAACTCGGTGAAGTGCTCCTCCATTTTGGCAGGCTCCTCTTCCACCGGCAGAGTCTCAAGGCCCCCATCCATGATCTTGGATAGATCAAAGTGGATCTTGCCCGCACGTTTCTCGCCAATGGCTTTTGTGCGGACAGTCCATGTGTTGGTGAACCAAAAACCAGCACTCTTCATCCCCATCCCGAACTCAGAGAGCCCGGTACGATCCAGTGGTATCTCTGCTGTCCGGAAAGCACGTTGGTAGTCGACAGAAGCGATGCCAGCAGCGTTGTCGCGTATTACGATCCGACCACCATCGTTCTTGTCGATCTCAATGTCCACGCGCAGCTTGTATCCCTGATCATGCATCGATTGCAGTCGATTCCAATTGCGCTCGATGCCACTGTTAACCGCATTGTCGACGAACTCGCCGAGAGCATACCAGTGCTTGTAATTCAGGTGCCCGAGGACGGACAGTATGTTAACGCCAGGTCGTATGTTGACGGTTTCCATCGCGCGAAAGCTGTGAAATCAAACGAGGACCGATAGGCTCTCTCGTTGCAAGGGTGGTGAAACCTTCGATGGTGGAACCGCTGTCTGCTCATCCAGCAAATGGCCCGCGATGACTTCGACAAGTCTCGCGTTGACAGCATTACCAAACGCCTTGAACGCTTTCGTTTCGGTTGGCGGGAAGTGCTTTAGTGATTGAAGCGATTGTAGCCTCGCGCATTCCTTGGTTGTTATGTAACGGCGTTCCCAACCAATTATCGGCACCTGGGTGGTGGTCATCGCAACGAGAGATGGGCTGGTGTCGGCTCGTTTCACACGCACACCCGAAGCCCTGAACTGAATCACATGCTTCCAAACGTCGCGCTCACCGTCCTTGTAATTCCATTCAAATTTCTGAAGGGAAGAAGGGAAGCGTAGGATCTCAGGCATCCAAGACTTCAATTCACGCTTGTGCGTCTCATAGAAGGCGCGGTTCGACCGGATGAAGCTCCGTTTCCAAGATGGGAACAAGTTCTGCTCGGTACGGGCATGCGACGGCAATACCTCGAACGGATCCATGACACCCTTGCTGTCCAGCGTCATCCCGTGAGAGCCCCGGAACGCGCGAAGTGCTTTGCTACTCATTGAGTAAGGGGTCCTGTCCTCGTAGGGGTAGGTAGCTCCGAACTCCATCGACCAGATCGGGAATGAAGGAAGTGGTGCATCCTTCGGAATGCGGTTCAGAAAGTCTTGCCAGACATTCAGGCAATCGACTACTTGTGCGGTCAATGGGCGCGCATCGCTAGGATGCTTGTCCAATATCTTCAGCAATGACGGCTTCGGGCTCTCAGGCCTCTCTGGCCAACTGAAAGAACCTAGACTCCTGCGCCTCGCTACAAGAAGTAGTCTTTGCCGGACTTGAGGTATGCCGAACTCATGCGGTGAGTAAACCTGCTCGTCAACTGCGTAACCAGCTTTTCTGAGATCCTCCTTGATCGATGCCCATGTGCGCCCTTCGTCGTGTGTTCGCAGGTTCGGGACATTCTCAAGGATTACATACTCGGGCTTCCGATGGCGTATGATGCGCAAGACCTCCTCGAAAAGGGAGCCATTCGTGGGGCAATCGAATCCAGCTTGTTCTCCGGCCTTGGAGAATGGTTGGCATGGGAAGCCCGCACATAGAATGTCGTGTTCGGGCACATCCCTGGATTTCACCTTACGGATATCACCTACCGGCCGAATGCCATGATTCTTTTCATAGACGTCCTGCAACACCGGGTCCAACTCACTCGCAAAGACACACTCGTGTCCAAGTCGTTCGAGCCCGACATGAAACCCTCCTAGACCGGCGAATAAATCAACAAACTTCATTGGGATGAATTAGCGCAATGCAAGGTAAAGCCTATCTCGCTCCAATTCTCACTTCGGCCCTGTATGATACCAACATACCTAGCGTGATAGCCATGTGCATAGGGCTGATGTGTTCTGCACGGGCGATTGAAGCGAAAATCCAGCAAGCCCAGAAATCCGGGCATGGAGTTGCAGCGAAAAGCGCGACAACACCGCCTTTATGCGCCGACTCCTGACAGGCTACAAGCATGCCCTCCTCCAACGTGGCACTTTTGCACCATACCCAATCTCCCTCCAATACCACCCGCGTGGTACGGCGTTTAGTTGCGCGCTCAAAGCCGCCCCCATCAGCGCTTCTCATCACCCCCCCTCAGCCTCACCATCCGCAAGGCATAGCTCAGGCTGAACTGGTGGGTGTTGATGTCCGGCAGCGGGTGCCCGTCGAGGCTTAGGTTGTAGGCATAGCAGAGCTTCGCCTTCCACACGCCGATGCCGAATTCGGGCCGCAGGACGGTGCCGCCCTCGGTGCCATTGAAGTACTGGATGAGCTGCAGGCCCATGGCCACTCCGCCATCCACATAGGCACCGAGCTTCAGGCCCCAGAGCTGGGGGCGGTCCACGCGGGCCTCGGCACCCAGGTAGTAGCCGAAGTCGTAAGGATGGTGCACCACGCCGAACTGGTTGCGGCCCAGGCCCACTTCGGCAAAGCCGTAGCGCCCCTGCTGGTAGCCGGTGAGGAGGGTGAGCTCATCATGCCGGATGGTGCGGCGCACGGGGAAGGCGTGGGTGCTGTCCGTTTGTGCTACGGCGCTGACAAATGCCCACACGGACACCAGGCAAAGGAGCAGGCGGGGCAGGGGCAGGCGCAGGGACAGGCGCAGGGGCATGAAGGCAAGGTAAGCGGCTGTTCCGCTGGCTCCACCCATATAGCCCGGTAGCCAGAGACCACGTGGTGCTGGGGGATGGTCAGCATAGGCTCACAGGGTCCTCTTCGTGGGGCCCTATGTAGGCTTCCCCCTGAGCTGCGCGATCCACGATCGTGGTGGTCCGTAGTACTTTCGGAGCTCTGCTGGGAGCAGCACCGGCACCCCGGCATATGGCGGCACCATGGACCCGATGACCGAACGAACGGATAGGCGATGAGCAACAAGGACCTGAGCATTCTGCAGACCGTGGTGATCGTGGCGGTGTACGTGCTGGCCGTGCTGCTGACCAGGAGCATCGTGAGCAGAACGCTGCGCAAGGCGCGCTTTGAGAAAACCCGCAGGCGGATCATCGTGAAGGCGATCCACCTCCTGCTGACGCTCACGGCCGTGGTGCTGATCGCCGGTGCGTGGGGCGTGGATCAGCGCGAGCTCGCCATGTACGCCGGTACCACCATGACGGTGCTGGGCATCGCCTTCTTTGCGCAATGGTCCTTGTTGTCCAACGTCACCTCGGGCATCCTGCTGTTCTTCAACCACTCCTTGAAGTTGGGTGATACCATCACCATGTTCGACAAGGACTATCCCTTCGAGGGCGAGATCGTGGACCTCTCCTATTTCTTTGTGCACCTGCGCACGCGGTCGGGCCAGACCATCACCATCCCGAACTCGATCATGTTCCAGAAGCCCTTCGCCATTGTGGAAGGGAGCGCAGAGGGTGCCTTGCCCAAGCCAGCGACCAACAGGCCCACGACCACGCATGCGCCGGCGGAGCTGCGCAGCGCACGACCCAAGGCAAGTGAGCAGTAGGACAAGGAGCAGGCAGGGGCAGGAGCAGGGGCAGGCGCAGGGTGGCATCACTACCTTCATCCCATGCCCGCCACCGCCACCCTGCTCTGCGCCCTGCTGCTGCTGGCCTGCTCGCGCCCGACCAGCACACTGGACGAGCTGGATGATGGGGTGGAGCTGCCGGTGGTGAATGACCCGTGGCAGGATACCGCCGCCTTTGACTGGCGCAGCATCGGCCCGGTGGCCATAGGGCCCGACCGGCGCTTCCGCCCCTACGCGGAACTGAGCCGCAAAGAGCAGCGCTCGCTGGATTCGTTGGCGGGTGCGTTGCGCGAGCGGGGTGTGATGATCTGTTACTGAGACCTTATCGCTGCTCGCGCACCAGCCCCCTTAACGCCAACGGCGGAGCGGGTCCGTGGTCCCGCTCCGCCGCTGTGTGCTAGCCTGGGCTGCGGTGCTACTTCAGATCGATGAGCACGATGCCCTGCCCTTTGCCGGTCAGTTGGTCCACCAAGAGGCCCTCGCTGACCCACTGCCGGCCGATGTGCGGGACCACCTTGAGGCCGTCGCGCACACCATCCTGTTCGGTGATGGCGACCTTCACCTTGGCCTTGCCGCTGGCATCCCAGTGGATGATGCCGGGCTCCATGTTGTAGGACATGCCGCTGCGCACTCCTTCTCCCGTGCGCATGGCCTCGAAATTCTTGGTGAGGTCAAAGAGCGCGGCGACCGGTTCCGAACGGGCCTTGCTGATGGTGAAGGTGCCGTGGAGATCGGCGAAGGGGATCTTGCCGCCCACCTTCTGGATGCTGGCGCCATCGCCCACCAGGCAGGTGAGCAGTTCCTCGCTCTTCACGAACATCCAGGTGGTGGTGCCATTGGTGAAGAGGTCCACGAAGCGCACCTCTTCCGGCTTGATCCCGGGGATGGACACCAGCTCCGGTCCGGAACGCACGGCG
>JBGTAJ010000001.1:0-13252 GCA_041749915.1 Flavobacteriales bacterium | reverse complement strand
GTTCCAGCTTCTGGTGCTTTGCCTGCTCATCGAACAGGCTTCGGCTAGGGCGTTTGCTCATGCCTCAAAGAGATCGATCGCCTACCGCTTTGTCAAGATCTGATCGCTGCGACTTCTCAACAGGTTCTTCGAACTACCCCTATGGCAACGTTCTTCGTACTGCTTGTACGAGTCCAATGCAGACGCACATTCTCAGATCGGTCCTAATCTTATTCGCTTCCTGTCTGACCTTATCAGGTTCAGCTCAGGACGGAGAGCGCGATGGTTGTTATTATCCACCGATCTTGAGAGCTTGGGTCAATACGGCAGATGGGACATATGAGCTCTACACCCTTCCTGATCAGTCGATAACCACGATCGTACTACAGCCGTCCATGGAAGTGGTCTTCCGAGTGGATGTAATGGGGTTCTGCTGGTGTGCACTCGCTGTTCATCGCGATGGCATTCAGCTGGACTACTGCATTTCGGGCAGCTGTCAGACCCCATATACCGAACCAGGCACTTATCAGTTGGTCGGTTATGCAGATGGGGAGGCCACTGCAACGGTCATCATCGTTCCCGGTGATGGATCGCCTCAAATTTCATCCTGCAGTGTATCCGCATGCTTGGAAGGCGCTTATTCATCGGCCGAGGGTATGATGAGAGCGGACCTGAGCGCATCAGGCATTTTGAGTTTATCGGAGCCATACAGTACAATGGGCTATGTGGATAGCTCCAGTGGCGGCGAGTGGACCTTTGCCCAGTATCTGGTGAGTTGGACAGAGGACCCGGTCGTCGATTGGGTCAGGGTCGAGCTACAGAGCCCTCTTACCGGGGAGGTTGTGCGTGCTCACAATGCATTACTGCATGCGTCAGGGACCGTTCGGACCACCACAGGTGCCACAGCATTGCAATTCGAAGCGCCTCCTGGCATGTATGTTCTGTCGCTCAGGCACAGGAATCATTTGCGTAGTTCCACACGACCGATCCCGTTCCCCTTCCAAGTGGAACATATGGACATGCGCTTGAACACATACTACATGAACGGCACATCAGACACCAGGGTCACCATTGGGCAGATCATGGCGCTAAGGGGGGGGAATGCTCGGCTGGACGATATGGTGCAGCGGATCACCTATACAGGACCTGAAAATGACCGTGATCAAGTCCTATTACGGATAGGTGGGCTCGATCCAACATCCGTCATCGCAGGCTATTATTCAGAGGACGTGAATCTCGATGGAGTTGTCAGATATGCGGGTTCAAATAACGACCGGGACTTTATACTGCGATCAATTGGAGGTTCTGAGGTCACACAGAGCGTTAGCGAATGAGCATCCGGCTGGTCAATCCAGTGGAATCGCCAAGACCAAGGTCCGATCATCACTCCAATAGATCTGAATGAAGATCCCTCGGGGGGTCAAAGGGGCCAATGCGGCAAGGCGGTTCAAGCTGGAAGGACGTAAGCGGCGGTCGGCGGAAGATCTTTGGCCCTGAATGAGGAAGCCCCTGCTTACCCGCCGTGATCTGGACCGTCTGGCGGTCCCGGCGATCATCAGCGGCATCGCCGAACCGGTGATCTCGCTGGTGGATACGGCGTTCGTGGGGAGCCTGGGGACGGCCGACCTGGCAGCGGTGGGCATCGCGAGCAGTTTCTTCCTCCTGGTGGTGTGGGTGCTGGCACAGACGCGCAGCGCGGTGCTCGCCGTGGTGGCGCGCTACTATGGACAGGGCAACGTGGCGGCCGTGGAAGGCCTGGTGCCCATCGCCATATGGATGAACTTCGTGCTGGGCTTCGCCTTCTTCGCCATCACCAACGCCTTCGCTGAGCCCATCTTCCGGATGTACAATGCCGACGGGGCGATCCTGGAGAAGGCGGTTGAGTACTACCACATCCGCAGCTATGGTCACCCGATCGTACTGGCCACCTTCGCCATGACGGGTGCCTTCCGCGGTATCCAGAACCTGAGCTGGAGCATGTGGATCAGCGTGGTCGGCGCTTTGGTGAACGGCCTGCTCAATCCGCTGCTCATCTTCGGCTGGGGTCCTGTCGCCGCCATGGGCATCGCGGGCAGTGCGTGGGCCAGCCTCGTGGCACAGGGGGTGATGTTCGGCATGGCGGTCCACATCCTGCGGACACGGACGCCCTTCGCGCTCTTTCCTTCCCGCTGGACGCACCCGGAGCTCAAGGGGCTCTGGCTGCTCAGCAGCAACCTCTTCGCCCGCACCATCGCCCTGAACGTGTGCTACTACCTGGGCAACCGCTACGCCACGGGCTATGGGGAAGCGTACATCGGGGCGCACAGCATCGCCATGCAGATCTGGCTGTTCAGCGCCTTCTTCATCGATGGTTACGCCGCCGCTGGCAGTGTGCTGGTGGGCAGGCTCAACGGCGAGGGGAACTGGAGGGAGCTGTACCGGATGAGCTGGCAGGTGGTGCGGATGAGCGTCACCATCGGGTTGGGCCTGGCGATCATCTACCTAGCCGGCTATCACGTGGTCGGCACCCTGTTCACCAGTGATGCAGCGGTCCTCACCCTGCTCGGCGGGGTGTTCTGGATGGTGGTGATCACCCAGCCGATCAACGCGGTCGCCTTCGCGTTCGACGGTGTGTACAAAGGCCTTGGCAATGGGAAGATCCTGCGGAACGTGCTGCTGATATCGACCCTGGCCGCTTTCGTCCCGATCATCGTCATCGCCGATGCCCTCGACTGGGGCCTACATGCCATCTGGACCGCGTTCCTGGGCTGGATGTTCCTGCGTGGTCTGCTGTTGGCCGTGCATTTCCAACAGACCCATGGGCCACGGGCCATCCGCCAGCGCTCTTTATCTTCGGCGGCATGAGGAAGTGCTTTGTCCTGCTGAGCGCCTTGTTGTTCTTCGCCGGCGCGGGCCTGGCGCAGGACTATGTTCAGGAGCCTGTGCCACCGCCGCCGCCCAAGGTGAAGAAGGACCCGCGCAGCCTGATGGACCGCCTGTATTTCGGCGGTGGCGTAAGCCTGATGTTCGGCACTGTGACGAACCTCGGGGTCGCACCCGTGGTAGGGTACAAGATCGACCAGAAGGGTAAGCTCTCCTCGGGCATCGGACTGAATTACTTCTACTTCAGGGATGACCGATTCGTGCCTTCGTATGAAAGCTCCAACTACGGTTGGTCCCTGTTCTCACGCTATCGGGTGATCCCGCAAGCTTACCTGCATGCAGAGTATAACTCTCAGAATTTTGAGATCTACACACCCTTTGCGGATACGTACCAGCGTGAATGGGTACCCTTCCTGTTAGTGGGCGGTGGGTACGCCCAGCAGTTGGCGGGCAACAGCTATCTCACTTTCCAGGTATTGTGGGATGTGATCCAGGATATCCGAAGCCCCTATGGCGCACAGCCCTTCCTCCAGGCCGGCGTCGGAGTTGGGTTCTGAGGTTCTTTACGTGCTTCTCCAAGGCACACTGATCGGCGCAGGACTGATCGCTTTGATCTTCATCGGAGCTGCCATTCTCGCCGCCCTAGTGCCAGTGAAATACCTGTTCCCTAATTGGTCCAAGTCCAAAAGGGCCTCCCTTACGGAAGGCCCTTTCTCAGAACGCCCAGCGGAACCGCCTGAGACGTGTACGTAGGCGACGGATGTGCGCACGGCTATCGCTTTCAGCGGCCGCGGTGGTGGACGCCCGGAGCGCATGGCGGAACTGTGCGAGGGCCATTTCATGACGACCGGTGCGCTCCATGTAGTGTGCCACGATGGTGTGCACGGCCGCACGGTCGATGCCGGCAACTCGCAAGGCCGTGAGGTAGGCCTCATGCAACTCCTCCTCCATACCGTCACCGGCAAGCAGGTTCAGGTAGTGCATCCAGGTGTTCGCATGGCCCGGCGCCCACCGAACCGCGCAGCGGAAGTGGACCAGCGCACGCTCGTGATCATCGATCAGGGCCCAGCAGATCCAGCCCATCATGCCGTGCGCCACACCATGCGCCGGCTCGGCCTCCAGGACCGACTCCAGCAGGCGACGCGCTTCGGCGTAGCGACCAGTGGCCATGAGGCCATGGATCCGGATCATCAACACGTCCAATTCCAAGTGTTCCATCACGCATCTCCTTTTCCTCTTCGTTCGACCCTGGCAAGAAAAAACCCGGCACTGGGCCGGGTCACCATGGCGAACGGGAGGCCAGGGTCATGGCTCCGCCGCAAGGCGACCTGTGGCACGCGTCCGCACGAAGCAGCGCGCGATCATGTTCAACTGAAGTCCGTTCATTCCTCTGCACCCAAGCCTGATGTGGACCTGGGACCTCATTGACGACAGGAAATGATGAACGTTGCCCGGGGGAGAAAAAAATACTGCGTCCCCATCTGGGTAACCTGTATATGAACTTGATGACGGATCGCGCATTAATTAGCAGAACGCTGTGCAATGCAGAACTATGTAAAGTGCCTTGCTTCGGCGAGGCGAACCTGCCTGCCGGTAGGCAGGGGTGGAGCCGGAGGGGCTTCCCGCTTTCCAGCGGGATGAACTTCTTTCCCTGTTCTTCGAAACGAAGAACGGCCACCGCTTTCGCGGTGGCCGCTCGTCTCCTGTGGAGCCGGAGGGGATCGAACCCTCGTCCAAACGACCGCAAAATGGGCGTTCTACATGCTTAGCCGTTTCATTGGTTTTCGATCGCCAGCTGGGGAAGGGCACCCCACCGACGACTTAGGTCCTGTGTCTTACCTGCGCTACGGACCACCGCGCAGGCCAGTTCCCCATGATGACACCTCGGTTCCGGGAAGGAGGAGAACGGGCCTCCCCGAGAGGTACTCGTCCACGTTACTGTTATTCACGCGGATTAAGCCGAACAGCCTGAGGCTATTAAGCTGCGAGAGCGTAGTCTACTTCGCCAGTTACGGCTTTGTGGCACTGGGATACGGGTCGCACCACACACCCGGCATGCTTACCACACCTTACGAAGCCGCTGTCGAATCCAGATCGGCCCCAAGAGGTTTTCCAAAGAACGGACCACGAAGATAGCGGCCGTGGAGGCTTTGTCAGATCCCGTGCCGGTCGCCGCGGGGCGATGACCTAATTTCGCGACCGTTCAAAATGGCAGTACCCTACAGCAAGATCGGCATCATCCGCGAAGGCAAAGCGCCAGCGGACCGCCGAGTACCCCTGACCCCCGGCCAATGCCGCGAGGTCATCCAGCGATATCCGTCCATCGACCTGAGCGTGCAACGCAGTTCCGTGAGGGCATTTACGGACGACGAATATGAAGCGGCGGGCGTGCGGCTGGTGGATGACCTGAACGACCGAGAGCTGATCATGGGAGTGAAGGAAGTGCCCCTGGACATGCTGTTGCCGGGCAAGAGCTACCTCTTCTTCAGCCATACCATCAAGGAACAGCCGCACAACCGGAAACTGCTCCAGGACGTGCTGCGCAAGGGGATCCGCCTGATCGACCATGAACTGCTGACCGACCCGCAGGGTGTCCGGGTGCTGGCCTTCGGCTATTGGGCCGGCGTGGTGGGCGCCTACAACGGCTTCCGGGCCTGGCAGTTGACCCACGGCGGGCCTGCCCTGAAACCTGCCAATGCCTGCCATGACCTGGAGGAGCTGGAGCGTCACCTGCATGCCTACCCCCTGCCAAAGGACCTGCGCATCGTGCTCACCGGTGGTGGGCGCGTGGGCAAAGGCGCCATGGGCGTGCTGGAGCGCGCGGGTGTTGAACGGGTCACGCCCGCTGAATTCCTCAGCCAGCCAGCTGCCGGGCCGGTCTACACGGTGCTGGGCTCCAGCGACCTGTATGAGCGCACGGATGGCGCCGCGTTCGACAAGGCCGCCTTCCACCAGGACCCCAGCGGTCACCGCAGCCGCTTTCTGGCCTACGCGCGTCGGGCCCACATCTACATGGCCTGCCATTTCTGGGATGCCCGTGGCCCCAAGATCCTGAGCGCCGACGACCTACGCGACCCGGCGCTTTCGCTGGAAGTGGTGGCGGACATCAGCTGTGACATCGGCGGCCCCATCGACAGCACCCTGCGGGCCACCACCATTGCGGAGCCTTTCCTGGGCTACGACCGCCACAGCGGCCAGGAGGTCCATCCCGGAACGGAGGGAAGCATCACTGTGATGAGCGTGGACAACCTGCCCTGCGAATTGCCGCGTGATGCCTCCGAAGCCTTCGGGCGTGACCTCATCGAGCGGGTGATGCCGCATCTGGCCGGGCAGGATGAGGAAGGCATGATCGCCCACGCCACCATTGCGGAGTCCGGTGCGTTGACCCCGCGCTACAACTACCTCCAGAAATACGTACAGGCCTGAGCGTCAGAACGCTCACGGTCGCCTAACGCGCAACGGACAGCTCCAGCATCAGGTAGGCCGTCCGCTCGTCCATGGGATAACTGCGGGCCACGATGGGCAGTGCGCTTTTGCGGGCCATGGTCAACAGGCCCAGCCCGGCTCCACCCCGCTCGGTGCGCGCGTCATTGGCCAGCAGCAGCCTGTAGTGTTCCTTCAGGTCGTTCTCATCCATTTCGTTCAGGATCCCCACGCGGTAGGTGAGCAACGCCGCCATGGCCACGGGCATCGCATTGCCGATGGAGATGCGGTAACCGTCAGGCACCCTTACAAGCACGGCCCAAGGCGTGGTCCGGTGCTCCTCCGCCACGTGCCGGTGGACATTCTCCAGCCCTTCCACCAGGACGTTGAACAGCCGCTTGCGCAGCGGGACCGGATCACCGGCGCTCAAGGAGGCGTTCTCCGCCACGCCCAAGAGCTGTTGCACCACATCGGGGTCCACGGCACCGCGGTGCTCGAAGACCACCTCAGCCCCAAGCTCTGCTTGGAACTGTGCGGCGATCACCTCGGACCAGGGCTGCGGATGGTTCATTCTCCCGTGGGCTGAAACTGCGAAAAGACCTGAAACGACGTTGTTCGCAACGCAAATTTCATCGACAGGACTTTCATCGCCGTCGATATACGAAGCCCTTTCGACGAATGTTACGTTCGTTCCGACCGAAAGTCATGCCGTGGGATAGTTCACGATCATGTGCTGATCACTTTCAGCCCGATGCCTGACGACGCCGAGCCCCCCTGCACACCTTTGATGGATAGTGCTCGACGTGTTCTCCGAAGGGCCTGGCCGGATCCAACCGGGGTATCTACGATCATCATGACCAGTCCACTCTCCCTCCGCAACGGATCCCTGCTCAGCAGGCCCACTCGTATCGTGGCCCTGTTGACCCTGGTCTGGGCCTCCAATGCGGGTGCCTTCGCCCAGGTCGCACCGATCTCAGCGCGCTTTGAGCCTGGTTGCGAAAGCGTGAAGGCCCTGTTCGTGGCCAACGTCCCAGCGGTCTCCTACACCTGGACCATGAGCACGGGTGCCACGAGCACCGCCCCGGCCCCTATTGTTGAGGTCCCCTTCGGACAAGCCCTGACCGTGGCCCTGACCACCGTGGATGCCGCCGGGGAGAGCTTCACCTACAATGAGACCTATGCCGCCCGAGAGCAGGTCGACCTGGACAGCCTGCTCATCCCGAACGTGATCACGCCGAACGGCGATGGCATCAACGATGTGTTCACCCCCGGTGATGGACCGAACCTGGGCCCTTGTGCCGAACTGTCCATTTTCGACCGCTATGGTCGCAAGGTGTATGAGAACCTGGGCAATGACCTGAGCTGGGATGGTCGTTCACCGGCTGGCGAGGCCTGCATTCCGGCGGTGTACTTTTATGTGCTGGTGGTGAATGCACAGGAGTTCACCGGCCATCTTACCTTGTTCCGATGAAGCTCCGCAGCCACCTTCTGTTCCTCGCGCTCTTTCTGAGCGTCAGCCTGTTCGCATCCTGTTGGACCGGCACGTGTGTGACCGGCAAGGGTGCCGTGATCAAGCGCGACCTGGTCGTGGCCTCGTTCCACGGGATCGTCGTTCAGGGATCCATGGATGTGCGGGTGAGCCCCTCACCAGGCCAGACCGTGGAGGTGGAAGGCCAGGAGAACCTGGTCGGGCTGGTGGAGAGCGAGGTGAAGGATGGGATCTGGACCATTCGCACGAGCGAGTGTTACCGCACGGACAAACCGTTCATCGTGTACATCAAGGTCCCGACGCTGGACAAGGTCATCATCCAAGGCTCCGGGGATGTGCTGGGCACCGGCACTTTGGAGACCGGCTCCATGGACCTTACCGTGCAGGGCAGCGGTGACGTGGAACTGACCGTGAAGGCCAGCAAAGTGGAGGCCTTTGTGCAGGGATCCGGCACCATCAAACTGACCGGCACCTGTGGCGACTTGAACGCCGAAGTGCAAGGCTCCGGCGATGTGAAGGCCGGGAACATGAGCACAGCGAACGCCACCGCGAACGTGAACGGCAGTGGGGATATCACGGTGAAGGTGGCCGGCACCTTGGACGCCCGCATCTCCGGCAGCGGTGATGTCCGCTACAAGGGAACCCCGGCCGAGATCAAGAAGCAGGTCTCCGGTTCCGGAGACATCGGCCCCGCCAAGGAGTGAGCGCCACACCTTCGATACCGGGATCTCTGCGCGCTGCAGTTGCGACGATCATCGTTGGCCTGGTCTCCTGTGGAGAAGGGTCATCCTCCGTCTCCCGCTCGCCAGATCCGACAGTGGCAGTTCGTGGCGCAGCGCCCCATGAATTCGCTCAAGTGGAGGACAACCTCCAACACGACACGCTGCTGATCCAGACCACCTTCGATCTGGGCGACAGTACCTACATCATGGTGGCCTCCAACGTGGAGGAGACCTTCGAAGGACTGCGGCTTTATCGCTACAGGTTCTTCGGCCCGGACAGCGCGTTCGAGATGATGGCTGTCTCTACACCCGCCTACGATAGCTGGACCATGCTGCCCACGTTCTTCGGCACGGACAGCACGGACACCCACGCGCTCTGGGTCCTGGCCAACTTCGGGGAGAAGGAAAGCTGGGGGCAGAAGCTGCTCTGGTTGGACCGGGACTTCACGGATATGGGCTTCCTGGAAGTGGCCTTGCCAGAACGTGTGATGGAGGATGATACCCTGCGCCTGAAACGACGGAACATCGGCCCCTTTACTCGGGTGGAGGAACGTGATGACAGCACCTACTTCCGCTTTGCCTGCGACAGCGTGTTCCTCTACGACGACCAGGCGGACCAAGTGGACCAGGTGCTTCCCTCATCTGCCGTGCACTTCACCTTTCACCGGGATGGAGGCCTCGTGCTCTGGATCAATGGGGAAGCCCGTACCTTGCGAAGACCGGCATAGAGCCTGTTCAGGACATTCCCGGACTTCCGTTCGGCCAGCTGCAGGAAGCCCCCAGGGAACCATCGCGCCATGCTGAGGGCGATGTGAGAAGGCCTACTCCACGATCGGCAGCATGCCGCGGATGCCCATGTCGACGACGGTCTCACCGTTCACCGGCTCGAACTTGTTGTCGCCATCGAGCTCCGTCCACTCGAAGCTCTTGTTGGTGCTGAGGGACACGGTGATCACCACATCGGCGGTCTCGGTGCCGGTGATGGTGAGCGGTGCCTGGAATGCCCCGGTGACCACGCAGGAGCCGGCGGGTATCGGCGAAGTGTTGAAGATCGGGTTCACCACCGTGGTGCCCGGCGCCTGCCCTTCCGTCACCGGGGTGGGGATCGGCGGGTCCTGCACCTCGAAGGCCCAGTAACCCTGTGGCTTGTTCGCGTTCACCGTGACGGTGGAATCATGCACCAGGAACGAACTGATGTAGGTATTGTACCCGATGAACGAGGCGATGGTCCCCAGGTAGCCCACCTCGTTGTAATAGAAGCGGACATCGTAGTTCTGGTAGGCCAGGGAGACGCGCAGCCACTGATAGGTGCCAGGGCCCAGGTCGGACAAGGGGATGTTGACGAAGGCCTGGCCATCGGCCACGTTGAGGCCCAGGTCATGGTCGATGGCATTGGCGCCGCCCATGGTCGTCTCCGGAGCGAAGTACACCACATCACCCTGGCCCAGCTGGGTGGTGGCGGTCGGGGCGAACTCGACGTAATGGGCGCTCATCCGGTTGAAGCGCGGGCTCTGTGCGCCGCGGCCGGCCGGCACCGTGCTGGCCCCTCCGAGGTTGTTCAAGCGGACCTGGGTGCTGTCGAAACGGAACTTCAAGATCAGGCGCGGGCCGCCGTCCGTGGGGTCCTCCGCCGGTGGATCGGCCTCCTCCTTCGTACAGGAAGCAAGACCGAGGGCCAGGAACAGCAACAGGAGGAGGTGGGAATGGCGCATGGGGTTGGTGGATCAACGGGACCGCAAAGCTACAAGGACCATGCCCGGAACCGGTCGACCGGATCTTCCCCCAACTAGTATGCGCGCATACCTTTTCCGATTACCTTAGGCTCCGAAGAAGGACCTGTGATGAAGCCCGAAGAGACGATCGACTTTCCGATACGCAAAGTGTGGAGCCGCATTTCGCGCATCTACAATACCGAGGCTGCCAAATACGGCGGCAGCATGGCCGTGGGGCAGATCCTGCTCAACATCGAGCCGGAGGGCACGCCCAGCACCAAGCTCGGTCCAAGGATGGGCATGGAGAGCCGCAGCCTCGTGCGCACCTTGCAGACCATGGAGGAGGCCGGGCTCATCAAACGGATCGCGTGCAAGGAGGACAAGCGCGTGGTACGCATCCACCTCACCGCGAAGGGCAAGCAGATGCGCGACGTGAGCCGCAACACGGTGATCAAATTCAACGAGGCGGTGCAGAGCCGCTTCACCCCCGCACAGCTGAACAATTTCCGGCAGGTGATGTCGGAACTTGACCGGATACTCGAACACGAACAACTTTTCTGATATGAACCGCAACGACGCAACGACGCGACGGGAACGCCACGAAGGCATTTCCAATAGTGTTGTGTATTCGTTGCGTCGCCGCGTCGTCGCGGTCAAACGCATTCACCAATGACCAAACCAACCTCCGCCAAGGCTTCGGCCGGCAAGCGCAACATCCGCAAAGTCGCCGTGCTAGGCTCCGGCGTCATGGGCAGCCGCATCGCCTGCCACTTCGCCAACATCGGCGCTGAAGTGCTTCTCCTGGACATCGTTCCGAAAGAAGCAACCGAAAGCAAGGTGCCTGCCGAGCGCAACAAGATCGTGAACGATGCCTTGGCCTTCGCGCTGAAGAGCAACCCCTCACCGATCTACGACAAGCGCTTCGCGAGCCGCATCAGCACCGGCAACTTCGACGATGATCTGCCGAAGATCAAGGATCGCGATTGGATCATCGAGGTGGTGATCGAACGCCTGGACATCAAGCAGCAGGTGCTGGCCAACGTAGAGAAGTATCGCACGCCCGGCACGCTGATCACCACCAACACCAGCGGCATTCCGATCCACGCGATCAGCGCGGGCCGCAGCGACGATTTCCGCAAACACTTCTGCGGCACGCACTTCTTCAACCCGCCGCGTTACCTGCCCTTGTTGGAGATCATCCCGGGTCCGGATACCGACCCGGCGGTGCTCGCCTTCTTGGAAGAGTACGGCCAGCGCATCCTTGGCAAGGTCACGGTGATGGCGAAGGATACGCCCGCCTTCGTGGCCAACCGCATCGGCGTGTTCGGCATCATGGACGTGTTCCACCTCGTCACCGACATGGGCCTCACCGTGGAGGAAGTGGACCGCCTCACCGGCCCCGTGATCGGCCACCCGAAGAGCGCCACCTTCCGCACCGCGGATGTGGTGGGCCTGGATACGCTGGTGAAAGTGGCGCAAGGCGTGAAGGACAATTGCCCCCACGACGAGCGCAACAGCCTCTTCAGCATTCCGGAATACCTGCAGAAGATGGTGGAGAAGAACATGCTCGGCAGCAAGACCGGCAAGGGCTTCTTCTTCAAGGACCGCAACTCACCGAAGGGCGAGATCCTCTCCCTCGACCTGAAGACGCTGGAGTACAAGCCACAGGTGAAGCCCAAGTTCGCCACGCTGGACGCGGCCAAGAAGGTGGATGATCTGCGCGAGCGCCTGAAGCTGGTGTACAACGGCACGGACAAGGCCGGTGAATTCTACCGCCGTTCGTTCCAGGCGATGTTCGCGTATGTGAGCCATCGCATCCCCGAGATCAGCGACGAGCTGTACAAGATCGACGACGGCATGCGCGCCGGCTTCGGCTGGGAGGCGGGTCCGTTCGAGACCTGGGATGCCATCGGAGTTGATGTGGTTGTAAAGGCCATGCGCGACTCCGGCTCGGGGGCCGGAGTGACAATTGCCAATTGGGTGGAAGAAATGCTGGCCGCCGGACACAGCAGCTTCTACAAGGTGGAGAACGGCAAGCGCCTCTTCTACGATGTCGCGAGCAAGAGCTACAAACCGGTGCCGCGCGCGGAAGGCCTGATCGTCCTCAGCGACCTGCCCGAGAGCAGCGTGGTGTGGAAGAACAGCGCCGCCACTGTGCGTCACCTGGGCGATGGCATCCTCAGCGTGAGTTGGACGAGCAAGATGAACACCATCGGCGCGGAGGTGATCCAGGGCCTCAACAAGGCCATCGACCTCGCCGAGCAGGGCTACAAGGGCCTGGTGGTCTACAACGACGGCGCCAACTTCAGCGCGGGCGCCAACGTGGGCATGATCTTCATGATGGCCGTGGAGCAGGAGTACGACGACCTGGAGATGGCCGTACGCACCTTCCAGAACACCATGATGCGCATGCGCTACAGCAGCATCCCCGTGGTGGCGGCCCCGCACCAGCTGTGCCTGGGCGGCGGCACCGAGCTCTGCCTGCACGCGGACAAGGTGGTGGCGCATGCTGAGACCTACATGGGCCTGGTGGAGTTCGGTGTGGGCGTGATCCCCGGCGGCGGCGGCACCAAGGAGTTCGCCCTACGCCTCGCCGACGAGCTGAAGGAGGGCGACATCCGCATCAACGCCATGCGCGAGCGCTTCCTCACCATCGGCCAGGCCAAGGTGGCCACCAGCGGGCACGAAGCCTTCGCGCTCGGCTACCTGCGCAAGGGTCAGGACGAGGTCATTGTCAGCCGCGCTCACCAGCTGGCCTACGCCAAGCAATGCGCGCTGGAGCTCTGGAACAAGGGCTACACCAAGCCCGCGCCGCGCACTGACATCAAGGTGCTCGGGCAGGAAGGCCTCGGCATCGTGTACGTGGGCGCCAACAGCATGCTCAGCGGCAATTACATCAGCCAGCACGATGCGCTGATCAGTGAGAAGCTGGGGTACGTGATGTGCGGTGGGGACCTGAGCGAGATGACGGAGGTGAGCGAGCAATACCTGCTGGACCTGGAGCGGAAAGCCTTCGTGGAGCTGTGCATGCAGCGGAAGACCTTGGAGCGGTTGCAGTCGATCAT